>NZ_CP031142.1:635000-952500 GCF_014697215.1 Saccharopolyspora pogona | reverse complement strand
CGTGGTCGGCATTAAGTTCCTCCCGAGTTAATTCGTTCTTCCGGTCAACGGCCGGATCTCTGCCATCGTGACGGCGCAATAAACAACTGACAATGCACAACATGTGTCATCTTGTGGCGATCTGTTGCGCGAGTTGTTTAGGCTCCGCTGATGGTTCCGACTCTTCGTGAGGTCCTCCAGTACGAACCCTTTCGCCGGGCCTCGGCCCGCGTTGTCGCGGCTGACGACGCCCTCGATGTCGCGGTCCGCTGGGTCCACATCAGCGAGATGCCCGATTCTGGGCGCCTGTTCCAGGGCGGCGAGCTGCTGTTGACGCAGGGCCGCGGCATCGCGTCCGAGGCATCGGCCCAGCGCGCCTGGATTCGCGAGTTGGCTCGGGCCGGCATCGCCGGTGTGGCGGTGGAGGTCGGCGTGGTCCTGCACCGGATTCCCGGCGCGATGTGCGATGAGGCGCGCCACCACGGGCTGCCGGTCATCGAGCTGCAGCACCCCGCCTATTTCATGGACATCACCGAGGCCGTCCACACGACGATCATCAACAGCCGGGTCGGCGCTATGCAGCGTGCCGAAGCCGCCGGACGCCGCATCGCGCGCTTGGCGCTCGATGGGGGGAGCCTCACCGAAACCATAGACGAACTGGCCCGTTCGCTGGATCACCCGGTGGTCGTTTCCGACGCCGCGGGCGAGGTCCTCGCGTACGCGCCGCAGACCGCCGAGACCGACCGGCGGGTCGGGAACTGGGCGGCACACGCGCGTGTGGGACACACCCCCACCTCCGACGGCCTACCCAGCCGGACCACTGCGGGCGGTACGACGTGCGTCTGGGCCGCGATCCCGGTCCGCGGCGAGTGTTGGGGCAGCGTGCACGTGCTCGAGCCGGGAGACCCGACCGATGAGGCCGGGCGACTCATTCTGGACCGAGCCGCCACCGCCATCGGGCTGGCCTTCGCCAAGGATCCGGACGCTGGGCTCGGGCAGCAGAACGCCCGCAGTGTCTTCGTGCATGATCTGGTCGGCGGACACGTCGCCGACCAGCGCGAGCTGCGGTTGCGCGCCGCGGCCTTCGGGATCGACCTCTCCGGCAGCTTCCGGGTACTGGTGTTTCGACCGCTGGAGCGGTCTGAGCGGCTGCGTGCAGTCGCCACGTCGGCAGGCCGGCTGCTCGCATCGGATGCGGGGGACCGAGTACTCACCGCGTACGACGGGGGGCAGTTGCTGACGGTGCTGGGTGGTCATGTCCACTCGCCTGACGACGTCCGTGCCCGCGCCGAGCAGGTCGCTGAAACCTGCTATGCGGATCACGGCGTGCCGGTGGTGGTCGGCATCAGCGATCCCGTTCCGGTCACTGGCCTGCCACGGGCATTCGCCGACGCAGCGGACGCCGTCCGGTACGCGACGCGCATAGGACGCGAGCGCGGGGTGCTGCTCTCGGGCGATCTGGGGATCGACCGGCTGCTCATCGACCTCGATCGCACCCAGTCGCTGAGTCGGCACATCGAGCGCGAGCTCGGTGCGCTGCTCGATCACGACGCCACCGCGAGTACACCGCTCCTGCCGACGTTGCAGGTTTACCTCGAGCACTCCGGTCGTAAGGCCGAAGCCGCGCGTGTGCTGTCGATCGAGCGACGGACCCTGTACTACCGCATCGAGAAGATCACGAGACTGCTGAACGTCTCGCTCGAGGACCCCGATGTGAACCTGCGCCTGCTCATCGCATTGCGGGGGCTTGAATTCCGACGCCGCATACGCAACCGTTCCTAGGGGTGAGTGGCCATTATTGGTCACGTCATCCGAAGCCGGACTGATCCGGTGATCTCCCGAACGGTCGTGGAGATCTGGGAACAACACGAGTTGGTCACCTCGGTCCAGCATGGTCTTGTCACCACGGCGTGGTGTGCCCGCTGTCCTTTGCTGGTGGGCACGTCTGCCGATGGCCACCTTCGCGTGGCGGAAGAACACCCGTGAGTGTTTGTGGGTGCCATAGCACCCAAAAGCACTCACGGCGGTCACCTGCGTTCGCTGATGCGCTGCTCGACGCGGGCAAGCCGGGCCTAGAGGACCTGAACGCGACGCTGCTTACCGAAACGCTCGTCGCGATCCGCATAGCCGCGAACACGCCCCCGCCGCTTCCCGCCATGGCGCGGCCAGACGTTGTTCGATAGCGCGGATTGCCCTGGTGAGACCGGTTTTCTGGAGCGCCCAGGCACCGCAGGGATAACCGGTACTGGTCCTCGGATGCCCGGGTGATCGCACCAGCCCACCGTGACGAACACCGGGCGGTGAGATTCCTCCTGCGTCGTGCTCGTTGGGTGTGCTTCGCCGCCGCATCGCCGATACAGACCCGTTCAGCCAGGTCGGATCGGGCGAGAGAACCAAGGTGCCCTCCCACCAGGATCAGCACCTTCTCATCAACAGCCGACACCCGCAGACGATCGCGGATACGCGCTCCGGATGGCGCGGCCACGGTGAACGGCGCAGCGATCAGCCGAAGCTTTCGTCGTGCCACCACCTCACCCCTCACCGCACCTCCCACCGCGTGTCCAGCAATGGCCTACTCTACCGCCTGTTTCACGCAGTGGATCACTCGGCGTTGCTTCGCTGACCGCGGCCCATACAACCGGCCCGAAAACGACGTCACCACCGCCACCATGTCCCGCACCAACTCCGACTCCAACTCCGCCGACGAATCCCACTCCTCATCCGTACCGGTTACCTCCAGATCAACGCCGAACGCGGGCAACAACACATCCCGGATCACCCCGATACCGAACCGGGCTAAACGCTCCTCGTGTTCCACCACCAACGTCGCCACCTCGGGAGGCCGGCAGGCATCAAGAGCACGCCGAAAACCACGACGACCATCCGAGAGTCCAGACGCCACGTCCCAGAATTCCCCCACCACAACACGGCCCTCGGTAGCGTGCCGCAATCGCGTGATCTGCCGGTCAAGATCACCCTCGCGGCGCTGGCGCTGCGAGGACACCCGCGCATACAACACCACGCCCTCAACAGGCGGTACCGATCCACGCCTGCGGCGGACATCCTCCAACTCCGCCACCCGGAGAAGCGGGACCGATGCACGCATGCACCGTCGCCGACGACCTGAGGATCGACGAAATCCTGGTGCCACCGCATCCGGGCGTTCTGTCCGCCTACGGACTCCTCAGCGCCGACATGCAGGTCCCGCGGCAACGGACCTTCAGCGGGCGCCCCGGCCACACAGATCCGGCCGAGGTTCTTGCGGCGCTCGAAGCGGTCGCCGATCTCGCTCACGCCGACATCCGGCGTGCCGGAGCCACCGGCGAGATCACCATCGCGCACGCCGTTGACGCCCGCTATGTCGGCCAGTCACACGAGCTGACCGTGCCCGTGGCGGCCAACGACCCGAAACTGCTCGACGCGGTGGAGACCGGCTTCAACAGCCTGCACGAGCGCCACTACGGGCAGCGGGACCCCGAGGGCATGGTGGAGATCGTCGGAGTGCGCGCCACGGCCTCGATGGCCCGACCGCGCCCGTCGATCGCTCCGAGCACAGCACCGGTGCACCGCGGGGAGCGCAGCATCTACCTGCCCGGGGAGGACCGCTTCGCCGCCGTACCGGTGCTGTCGCGCTCGGCGGTGCCGGACCAACTCGACGGGCCAGCGGTGATCGTGCAGGAGGACACCACTGTGCTGGTCCGTGAGGGCTGGCGTACCGAACTCACCCCCACTGGAAATCTGCTGCTCAAGCGTTCCTGACCCACCGATGGGAGTCCATCGTGGCTGACACCACTACAGGATCCCGGGGCCGCCTCGACAAGGCACAGCGTGGTGCCTTCGTCGGGGCCTTCCTCGGGTGGCTCTTCGACTACTACGAGATCTTCCTTCTCACCTTCCTACTGGTCCCGATCATCGCCGAATTCGGCCTGTCCACGGCCGCCGGTGCATGGCTCGTGTCCGCCTCGCTGATCGCCATGGCTGTCGGTGGGGTCGGTTTCGGGATGCTGGCCGACCGCATCGGCCGCCGCCGCGTCCTGCTGATCACCGTGCTGATGTTCACGATCGCGACCTTCGCCCGTGCGATCGCACCGAACTACGAAGTGCTGGTCGTCCTGACGGCCATCGCCGGGCTCGGGCTCGGCGGCGAATACGGCGTCGGGCAGTCACTCATCTCCGAGATCATCGAACCGAGCCGTCGAGGGTGGTGGGGCGGTCTCTACTACGGCGGCGCTTTTCTCTCGATCATGCTTGCAGCTCTCGTCGGGGGACATCTGCTTCCGGCGATTGGGTGGCGATGGACGTTCGCGATCTCCGGAGCGCCGGTGCTGCTGGTCATCTATCTCCGCTCACACACTCCCGAATCTCCCCACTGGGTCCAGAACGCTTCGGTCAACCGCCTCAAACTGCGGGAGTATGCATCCGGGACGTTCCTCCGCCCGTTGGCCCTGTGTCTTGTCCCCGCCGTCCTCTACTTCTGGGCCTACTACGGCTTGACGACCCTGCTGCCGAAATACCTGACCTCGGCCGGGTTCAGCATGGCCACGGCCTCGTGGTGGATCTTCTTCACGGCCGTGGCCGGCCTTTGCGGATGCCTGTTCGGTTCCTGGGCCTGCGACCGGTGGGGACGCCGTCCCACGGTGACCGTCGTGATGTTCTTCGCCGCCGTCGGCGGATTGATCGTCTATCTCGCCGGTCCGTCTGCAATCGGCTCGCCGGTGTTACTCGTACCGTTTTTCATCCTCTACTTCGGATCGACCGCGCCGACCATCTTCGGGACCCTCTTCAGCGAGGTGTTCCCGACGCGCTTTCGCTCGGCAGGTGTTTCCGCGGCACTCCAGCTCGCCCGCGGAACCTCCGCGCTTCCTCCGCTCATCGCGGCGGGGGTCATCGCGAATGTCGGCTACATGCCGATCTTCCTCGCGGCGACAGTCCTTTACGCCGCGGTGGGTGCGTGGACCTGGCTGTTCCCCGAGACACGGAACTCTCGTCTGGAAAACCTCGATGACGACGCCGTGCGAGCCGCTACCCCCGGATCCACCGAGTTGGTTTTGGCGTGGGTTGTTGATCAAGGTCTTGGGGGTGTTGATCGATAATGCTGGTGGTGGGTGTGCGGAGTCCGCCGGCCTGGTGGTCCGGCTTATCCACTGTGGTCTCCGGTCGGCGCCCGTAGGCGGGTGTGGTCAGGGGCAGGCCCCGGCTGGCGGGGGGTGGGTTGCGGTGAACAGGCTGGTGAAGGCCTGTTTCCAGTGCCAGTCGGCCGGGAGGTGCAGCACGATGCGGCGGGCGGAGCGGGCGATACGGGCCGGGATCGTGATGAGGTGCCGCCGCAGGGTGGTGGTGCGGGCTTTGGCGTGGAACTGCGACGCGAGACTGCCTGCGGCACGCATCAGGTTGTGGGTCAGCGCGGCCAGGGACAGCCAGGCGCCGTTGGCGGCGAGCTGCCCGGAGGGCAGGTGGGCCGCGGCGGAGTCGTTGAGGTCGGCGAAGACTTGCTCGATCGTCCCGGCGCGGCCGCGGTGCTCGGCCTCGGCGGTGAGCAGCTCGTGCGGGGGGTCGGTGAAGATCGCGTGATAAAGCCAGACCGGGAACAACTCGCCGGTGGCATCGGTGGTGGTGATCCGGGTGCGGCGCACGATCAGCCGGGCGGTGACCGCACGGCCGGGATTCTGGGTGACGTTGGTGAACGCCTCCAGTGTCGTTTCGGCGATCTCGCCCTCATAGATCCACTGCTTGGCGCGGTCGTCGAAGACCGGCCGGTTGAAACGCACGGTCTGCCATGTGTTCTCGTCGATCCCGGCGATCGCGGCCTTCACAGTCGCGGTGTGTTTGGCGGTGACCGAGAAATACGCCCCGGCTTTGCGGATCGCGGCGATGACCGGGCCGGTGAAAAACGCCGAATCACCCCGCACCACGATCGTCCCCGTCGCACCACACGCCCGGGCCGTCTTGATCGCCGAGGTGATCAGTGACGCCGCGCCGCGGGCGGAATTGGCGTTACCGCCCCGCATCCGGGTCGCCGCCACCACCGGCGCCGTACCGGGGGTGGAGATCGTGGCCATCAGATAGTTCAGGCCCCGCACCTTCGTATACCCATACGCCGAGCCCTGCTTCCCCGCCCCGTAGACCTCTTTGATCTTCGAGTCGATATCGACGAACACCAGCTCATCGGCCCCCGGCAACAACCCGCACCGCCCGGCCAGGCGTTCCAGCACGATCCGGCCCAGCTTCTCCAGCTGCGCCACATGCCCATAGGTGAACCCACGCAGAAACGTGCCCAGCGTCGACGGCGCCCGGATCCCGTCGAACAACCGCGACATGCCACCGTGGCGGATCACACCCAGATCCTCGAACGAGTCCGCACCACAGGCCATCCCCGCCACGATCGAGGACACCTTCACACCCGGATTCGCCCCCGCCGACCCCACATCCGGCGACAATTTCACCGTCTGCTCAGCCAGATCAGCCACCCCGACCTGCTCGGCCAGCCGCAACACCGGCACCAATCCCGCACACGACACGAGATTCGGATCATCGAACCTCACCGACACCGCGCCGACACTATGCGATGCTTGCATCCAGCAGATGCCCTCTCATCCAGGAACCGATTGTCTCTCTCGCAAAGAACAATCATCCCAGGCCAGAGGGCATCTGCCCCACCACGACACGACCCCCGCCTGCACAAACTTTCACCACAACACCGGTGGATCCGGGCTACCTCACCGGAAGGAACGCCCACCGCCAATTCCTGATCGTCGTCAACCGATGGGCGGCCGTTGGGAAAAGCCGTAAGCATCGAGGACGGCACAGCGCGGTCCGCAGCCAGCAAGCGAACACTGGTCGACGACGGTGCCGGGACGGCAGTCGACCGGATCGGCCCACTTCCAATCGGAGGTGGGCCGATCCGGTATCGACCGAGCGGAATAAACACACCGGGCACTCGCTGCAGGACCCGGGAAAAGTCCTGGGAAGCGGTGAGCGGCGCATCGATTCTCTGCAACGCACCTCCGCACCACATCTGATCACCGCCCTGCACCGAAACAGCGCCCAACCCGAAGATCTCCGCTAGTTGGAGAGGGTTGATCACCGTCAGCTGCGGCGCTCCGCAGACCCGACCTGACCGGCGTCGCAGTGCTGCAGGGGCGCGTTTGCACCTCCTGCAGCACATACACACTCAAGAAGTCAACTCCGACTCAAAGCCTGCTCCAGCTGCTACTTGGTCATCTTTGAGCAGCCCTTGATGTTCTGGCGACGGGCACCGTCGTACTGCTGCTTGGTTCGGCCGGCAGGGGCTTGCCGTTTGCCCGATCTCTTGCCACCACGCCGGTGTGGCGAGATGTCCAGGGGTCGACATCTTGCTCTGCTGCCGGGATTGGCCCGGCTCCCTGCTGAGCGCGGTCCTTGTTCACCGTCCGAACCGCGATCTCCTCCGCCCGCGAAACAGTGCAGCAACGGATGACGTGCTCCCATGCGGCGGAACAGGATTTCGCGACGGCGTCGCGTTCGTCGATCCGCGGAAGCTGGCGACCCCGGCGTCGCTCGCCGAGCACATCGCCGCCGAGATCGCAGTGCGGTGTCAACGGAACGCTTTGGCGCAGACGACGGCGCTGCGCAAACGGCTGCGGGACCTGCGCGCTGGCTGACCCGTGGCGCGGACAGGGCCGGTGGTGCTACCAGCCCGGCTGCTCGAAGTCAGCCGTCGAGCTGGAAACGGAGACGGTAGGTTCCAATCCACACCGCATCGCCGTCGACGAGCTCCGCACGGTCGATCAGCCGTCCGTTGACGTACGTGCCGTTCAGCGAGCCGACGTCGGTCACCACGTAACAATCGTTGATCAGCAGCAACTCGGCGTGAAAACGGGACACAGTGGGATCATCGAGCACCAGGTCGCAGCTGTGATCACGTCCGAGCATGCACGGTGAGTTCACCTCATGCCCGATCCCGGCGTGGGGGCCACGCGTGTAGATCAGCTTTGGGGTCGCCCCGCGGGAAACGGGCTCCCGGGCAGCCTGCGGGATGCCGACGTGCTTGGGCGGTTCAGTCGACGGAATGGTGGCTTCCGGTGAGCGTCTCACCTTCTTTGTTGGCGGCACATCATTTGCGGGATGGCTCATAACATCTCCTGACGCGAAACCGGTCGAAGTGACCAGCCAACTCGAGCGTTCGGGGAGCGAGATGACCAGCACTCCGGCACAGCGGCCCATGCCTGGCCCGCGCACCTGATCGGGGATCCACACCCTAATGCGCCAGCGGCCCCGTGGGAAGAGAACCGCAGCGCAACAGCGCGCCCGCCGTCTCCTGCGCCTCGCAGGACCTCCGACACCACTCCCGTCGCACCGAAGATCCCGTCGAACAACCCACCTACTAACGGAACAGAACGGACTTCTGCGTCTGGAGATTGAGGTTGGGCAACAACTCGTCGGGGGCGTCGCCTGCGGCGACCTTCGTACCGTGCCTCGATCAGGGTCCAAGCCATTTGAGTGGAAGCAGCCTCCGCCCTGTGGGTCTCGGCGCGCTCCCGCCCGAGTGGGAGCGATCCCCCCACCCGAGCCACCGTGCAGAACAGGATACTCACGCCCCAGGTGACCGTTTAGTCTCCAACAAGCTGGCGCCTTCGGGTCAGCGCCGCGGCGTACGGTGCGGCGCATCGGGGTTCAGCATCTTCGAACGTGCCAGCACGACTGTGCCGACACCGATCAAGACCGCTCCGGCCGTCGTACCGAGCAAGAACCACCCTCCGCGCGCCTGCTCACCGAACACCGACAAACCCCACGCCACGGATACGAGCGGATTGGTCAACGTGAAACCGGGTTGCGAGGCAACAAGGTTGCCCGCGTGCAGTGCGCTCTGCAAGAGGAAGAACGACAGCGGGCCAAGCACCGCGACACCGTACGTTTGCCACGTGGTGAGCAGACCAGCGCCGTGTGCAACCGACGCACCCACTCCAGCGATCAACGATGAATTCAAGCCGAAAGCGGCCCCCGTGGCGACGCCCAGCAACGCTGCTCGGTGCTCACGCTGACCCCGGTAACCCAATGCCACCAACGCGACGATGGGGACCGCCGTCGCCGCGATGCCGACCGCCCAAGTCTCCGTTTCAACCAGCGGATCACCGCCCTCCGGGGCCAAGCATGTTATTGATCGGGAACTTATAGGTGTGATCTTCGTTGTTCTGGCATGATCGCTGGTGTGCGGGACGCGCGGAGGTTGTCGCCTGAGGCGCAGGAGGATTTGCGGCGCAGGGTGGTCGCTGCTGTTCATGGTGGGATGAGTCAGGTCGAGGCGGCCCGGGTGTTCGCGGTGGCCCCGCAGTCGGTGTCCAGATGGGTGCAGGCGTGGCGGAAACGTGGCTCGAAGGGTCTCACCGGGCGTCGCCGGGGTCGCAAGCCCGGCGAGCAGAAAGCGTTGAGTGCCCGCCGGCAGCGCAAGCTGCGGTATGCGGTGGCCGAGCACACCCCGGCCACGTTCGGGCTGACCGGCCTGGTGTGGACCCGCAAGACAGTGGCCGAGCTGATCCGGGTGCGCCACGGCATCGTGTTGAACCTGCGCACCGTCGGCAACTACCTGCGTTCCTGGGGATTGTCGCCGCAGAAACCGATCCGCAAGGCCTACGAACAGGACCCCGAGTCCGTACGCCGATGGCTGGAGGAGGACTACCTGGCCATCGCCGCCCGCGCCCGCCGCGAGGGCGCACTGATCCTGTGGCTGGACCAGACCGGGATCCGCTCCGACGCCACCGTAGCCCGCACCTGGGCACCGGCGGGCCAGACACCGGTGGTGGGCAAAACGGGCAAACGATTCAGCGTGAACGCGATGTGCGCGATCGGGAACAAAGGCGAGCTGTACTTCACCGTCTACACCGGCTCGTTCAACGGCAAGGTGTTCCTGTCGTTCCTGGACCGGCTGACCCGCCATCTGGACCGCAAAGTCCACCTGATCGTTGACGGACACCCCGTCCACCGCCGCAAGACTATCCAGCAATGGATCACCAAGCACGCTGAGGCGATCGCGATGCACTTCCTGCCGGGATACAGCCCCGAACTCAACCCCGACGAGCTACTCAATGCCGACCTCAAACGCACCGTTTCCACCAGCACAGCCCCCAAAACCCGCGCCGAGTTAAAACAAGCGGTCCGCTCCTTCCTCCACCGGCTCCAGAAGCTGCCCGACCGAGTTCGCTCCTACTTCGGCAAACCCGAAGTTCGCTACGCCGCCTAACATCACACATTTGCCACCCGGATCAATAAGAGGGTCGCGAGCCCCACCGACAACATCCAGATCGCGGCCCAGTCCCGACGCGGAACCCGCAACCGGAAGGCCCAGGACGCGAGAACCAACGTAAACGGAAGTTCGGTGACCAACACGGGTTGAACAAGAGCAATTCTCGACACAGTGATCGCGATACCATGCACGACAAAGCCGATGATCATTGCGCTAATTCCGAGCACCCACACCGGGTTGCGAATGAGATCCACAAGCATTTTGAGCGAGAACCCCGAAGACTCCGGAAGGTCCTTCGTGCCGCGTCGCTGCAGGACCGATGCCGAGGCATTCAACAGGGCCGCAACGACCATCAACCCGACTCCAAACACACGACAGTATATGCGCTAGGAGCCTGCGTTTCCCCACGTTCCATCGGGGGCGGATCACAGATTGTGATGGCCGGCGCCCGGCCAAACACCATCAGGTGAACCCAACGACAACGTCTCAGATCTCGTCGGCTTCAGAATATGCTGTCGAGCGCGATCGTCGATGTCGAGCAGTACCGGGCCGCCACCTTCAGCGTGCAGAAGACTCGCGAACCGCAGGCTACTCACGAGCCAGCATGTCGGCTGGACACACGTCCGTGACGCCCACGACAAGCGGCCGCTCCCCCAAGTTGACGAGGTCGGCCATGTAACACCGACGGAGAACAATCGCTGCGCGCTCTGACCGGCACAGCAAGGGAGCAGCATTCAGCTGGACTCACCAGCGGTCGACCAACTCATCGTCACCACTGAGCCGATATCACTCGGGGTAATCACGGCCTCGTCGGCGAGGCGGCGTATCAGCGGCAAACCCCGACCACCTTCGACGTCGGCACCCAAACCCAGCGGCACCCAACTACCACGATCAGTGACTGTCACCTGAACCCGGCGCTCGGCTGCGAAGTGCACAGCCTCCACATCCATCTCGCCCGAGTGCGCGTACGCATGCTCGACCACGTTCGCCATCGCCTCGTAACATGCGAGCGCAAGTGCCTGCGCAGCGTCGCTGCCGAGGCCCGCGCAACGGCCCCAACCGGCCAGCTCATCACGCAACGCAAGAAGCTCTCCGGGCGATGCCCGGACCCTTTGGTAGCGCAGCGCCGGCACCGGGGAATCCCCGTCTCCAGCGGCACCCGACGTAGGACCCCCGTTCGACAGGCCAACCATCATCTCAAGCCCCATCCGTCCAAACCATCGTGGAACATCAGGAGCCAGCGACGGCGGCCATTGCCTGTTCCTGGGAGGAGAAAAACTCGATCTCCTGGTCGAGCCCAGTCAGCTGGATGGGCCGCACCGTCGCCGGGCCGTCAACGACCACCCGGAAACCGATGTCGGTTCCGGCACGGTTGTGAGCACGGACCAGCACGGCGAGCCCCGCCGAGGACAGGAACGTCACCCCACTGAAGTCCAAGATCAGGATCTCTGGCCGCATATCGAAGGCGTTCATGATCGCTGACTCGACGCGAGGAGCGTTGAGCAGTTCGACCTCACCCCCGACTTCCATCAGCAGGACTCGGTCAGACCATCGGGTCACCACGCTCAACGGTGTTGCTTGGTCGCTTGAGCCAGAAAACGTGGACATGCGCCCATGGTGGTCTCCGAACCGGTCGAAAGCAAAGATGCCCCCGCAACGCTGGGACTACCATGTTCTACATGCGAACCTCGATCAGTTCGTCCGGCGGCGCGGAAGAGCGGTTACGGCAGATCGAGCTCGTCACCGATACGGCGTTGGCGCATCTCGAATCCGACGACCTACTACAGGAAATGCTGCACCGCAGCAGTGACCTACTCGATGTCGATACCGCCGCGGTCATGCGTTACGAACCCGCCAGCGAGCTGCTGGTCGCGACCGCCGCAGTGGGAATCGAGGACCTGGTTCGCCAAGACGTCCGCAGCCACGTCGGCCCCAGTTTCGCCAGCGCCGCCGCCGGCCGCCGACGGCCGATCTTGGACAGCGAGGAAGATCCCTCCGTACTCCTACCCGCGTTCCAAGAGCATGGAATCTCAACACTGATCGGTACGCCGATGCTGGCAGGCGGTGACGTCATCGGTGTGCTCTACGTCGGCACTTACCGCGCCCGCCGCTTCAGCGAACACGACGTGCACCTGCTCCAGCTCGTCGCCGACCGCATCGCACTGGCGATCCGCGCCAGCACCACGCACGCCGAACGCGCCGCGACGAAAGCCCTCCAACGCAGCCTGCTGCCCACGAAGCTCCCCGCAGTTCCGGGAATAACCCTCGACGCGCGATACGTCTCAGGCGCCGATCCTGCCCTCGGAGGCGACTGGTACGACGTCTTCACGCTGCCCTCCGGCCACATCGGCATCGTGATCGGAGACGTCGTCGGCAACGGCCTGCCCGCAGCCATCATCATGGGCAGACTGCGCAGCGCACTGCGCGCCTACGCCCTCGAAACCGAGGACCCGGCGCAGGTCTTGCACAAGCTGGACCGCAAGGTCACCCACTTCGAGCCGAACGCCATGGCCACGGTCGCCTACTCGATCTACGACCCCGCAGCGGCTGCCTTGCGCATCTCCATGGCAGGCCACCTACCACCAGTGGTCGGCAAACCCTCCTGCCGAAGCAGCCTGGCCCCAGTGCCCGTAGACCCGCCCGTCGGACTGGGAGTCACCCACCGTGACCGGCGGACCAGCGTGATCGAACTGCCTGCACAAGGGGTCGTTTGCTTCTACACCGACGGCCTGGTCGAGCGCCGCCATCGGTCGATCGACATCGGACTGGATCAGCTCTGCGAGGCAATCGACCCCGCGCCAGCCGGCACCGTGTGCACCAGGGTGATGAACAAGCTCGTCGGTGCCGAGCCGCCCGATGACGACATCGCGCTTCTCACGATCAGTCATTCCGAGACCGCGAACACGCCGAGTCGCTAATAGTTCAGACCACTCCTTGATAGAGCCTTGACGCACTGGTCACCGCAGCCTTGAGCGACCGGTCAGTGACGTCGCGACGAGCACGTAATCGGTGCGTTCAACATCAGCGTAGATCCGCTGATCGACACCGATGTCCTCGGCAAGCTGTTCAGCAAGACCACGGTGAGCCCTCCGTCGTGGATTCCGCGGACCGCCCTTTCAGCCGCTTGGAACCTGCACTTGGTTCCCGCTTCACCGGAACTGTTCGACACGTTCCTCCGACTTCCCGTCATGGACACCACCCGCGCTCGTGACGAGCTTGGCTGGACGCCACAGCACAGCTCAACGGACGCCGTTGAAGACTTCCTCCGCGGATTGCACGACGCCACGGGCGGAAATACCCCGCCTCTGCAATCGCAAATACCCGGAGGGCGCCTGCACGAAGTCGGAACAGGAGCGGGTCAACGACCGCGACCACTCGCCAGTGCTCACGACCCGCCGGAACGTGGTTTGCGTCCGTCCGATCGGGTAGCCGTTGGGTGCTCAGAATCGGGTCTGACGAGCACGATCAGGCGAGGGATGCGCGTGTCACATTCACAGCAGTCAAGAACCCGCGATCTAGTCCTGGCTGGAGCGCGCGGCTTCGTCGGTGCCATGGCGATGACAGGTATCCGCACCGTCACCGGCAACATCGGCCTCGTCCACGAAACCCCGCCCGAAGCGATCGTCGGCAAGCACGCGCCAGAATCCGTCCACAGGCTCGACGAGGAACATCGCGCCGCACTGACTGAGACCGCGCACTGGTTCTATGGCGCACTGGCAGGACTCGGATACCGGCTTCTTCCTCGTAAGATCCGCGCGAGACGGTGGTGCGGGCCGGCCTACGGTCTGGTCATCTGGCTGGTTTTCGAGGGCATCATCGCGCCGCTCCTGGCTGTGCGCCCGGCTCGCCGAAAGCTACTTGGACGACTGCTCATCGCACTCGATCACGCCGTCTACGGCATAGTCGTAGCTGGCAGGCTCGCGCCCGAGCCCGACACGATTGAGCACCGCTCAGTATCACAGGAAGGATCTCGCCACGTCATGAATTCCGCCCTGGGAAACAGCGAGGCAGGCCCGTCCAGACCTGAATATCTTGAGTAGCCGCGATGAACTAAGGCAAGACGCCGGATGTATCAAAGGCCCATGCCGTCCCCTCATTCGCAGAACTCCGCAAGCCGTCGTTCGAGGTCGTCCTGCGCATTCGGGAAGCGAAACGCTGGTGCGGCGACCATTCCGGGGTTCTGCCCGTTCGTCGCCTCCAGCAGGAACTGCTCTACCCGCGCAGGATCGGGCAGAATGTCCTCGCCCATGAACTCTAGCACTGCGGTGTCCCCGTGGCCGTCGGTCTCGATGCGCAGCGCCCAGCCGCTGACCTCATCCCAAGTCAGCAGGAGCGGAAACTCCGCGAGGGTTGGTACGTGCGAATTCACCAGAACAATCGCGGTGGCCAATTCCCGATCGAGATTGACATCGATCTCGAAGACATCGCCGCCGAGGTCGTCGGCCACCGACCTCACGTAGGTGACCAATCCGTCGGCCGCGCGGCTGGTCGTGTTCATGGCCGCTCCTCTCGTCCAACCTCACTTCCTGCTCAGAACCACTAAGCCCGGATCCACCGGTGTTGTGGTGAAAGTTTGTGCAGGCGGGGGTCGTGTCGTGGTGGGGCAGATGCCCTCTGGCCTGGGATGATTGTTCTTTGCGAGAGAGACAATCGGTTCCTGGATGAGAGGGCATCTGCTGGATGCAAGCATCGCATAGTGTCGGCGCGGTGTCGGTGAGGTTCGATGATCCGAATCTCGTGTCGTGTGCGGGATTGGTGCCGGTGTTGCGGCTGGCCGAGCAGGTCGGGGTGGCTGATCTGGCTGAGCAGACGGTGAAATTGTCGCCGGATGTGGGGTCGGCGGGGGCGAATCCGGGTGTGAAGGTGTCCTCGATCGTGGCGGGGATGGCCTGTGGTGCGGACTCGTTCGAGGATCTGGGTGTGATCCGCCACGGTGGCATGTCGCGGTTGTTCGACGGGATCCGGGCGCCGTCGACGCTGGGCACGTTTCTGCGTGGGTTCACCTATGGGCATGTGGCGCAGCTGGAGAAGCTGGGCCGGATCGTGCTGGAACGCCTGGCCGGGCGGTGCGGGTTGTTGCCGGGGGCCGATGAGCTGGTGTTCGTCGATATCGACTCGAAGATCAAAGAGGTCTACGGGGCGGGGAAGCAGGGCTCGGCGTATGGGTATACGAAGGTGCGGGGCCTGAACTATCTGATGGCCACGATCTCCACCCCCGGTACGGCGCCGGTGGTGGCGGCGACCCGGATGCGGGGCGGTAACGCCAATTCCGCCCGCGGCGCGGCGTCACTGATCACCTCGGCGATCAAGACGGCCCGGGCGTGTGGTGCGACGGGGACGATCGTGGTGCGGGGTGATTCGGCGTTTTTCACCGGCCCGGTCATCGCCGCGATCCGCAAAGCCGGGGCGTATTTCTCGGTCACCGCCAAACACACCGCGACTGTGAAGGCCGCGATCGCCGGGATCGACGAGAACACATGGCAGACCGTGCGTTTCAACCGGCCGGTCTTCGACGACCGCGCCAAGCAGTGGATCTATGAGGGCGAGATCGCCGAAACGACACTGGAGGCGTTCACCAACGTCACCCAGAATCCCGGCCGTGCGGTCACCGCCCGGCTGATCGTGCGCCGCACCCGGATCACCACCACCGATGCCACCGGCGAGTTGTTCCCGGTCTGGCTTTATCACGCGATCTTCACCGACCCCCCGCACGAGCTGCTCACCGCCGAGGCCGAGCACCGCGGCCGCGCCGGGACGATCGAGCAAGTCTTCGCCGACCTCAACGACTCCGCCGCGGCCCACCTGCCCTCCGGGCAGCTCGCCGCCAACGGCGCCTGGCTGTCCCTGGCCGCGCTGACCCACAACCTGATGCGTGCCGCAGGCAGTCTCGCGTCGCAGTTCCACGCCAAAGCCCGCACCACCACCCTGCGGCGGCACCTCATCACGATCCCGGCCCGTATCGCCCGCTCCGCCCGCCGCATCGTGCTGCACCTCCCGGCCGACTGGCACTGGAAACAGGCCTTCACCAGCCTGTTCACCGCAACCCACCCCCCGCCAGCCGGGGCCTGCCCCTGACCACACCCGCCTACGGGCGCCGACCGGAGACCACAGTGGATAAGCCGGACCACCAGGCCGGCGGACTCCGCACACCCACCACCAGCATTATCGATCAACACCCCCAAGACCTTGATCAACAACCCACGCCAAAACCAACTCGGTGGATCCGGGCTAAGCTGCTCTCAGGGTAACCAGAACGCTTCTGGCCTAGTCCTCCCAGAGCTCAGGGCCGCCTCGCTCGTCGATCGCAGCCCGCGCGTTTTCCGGGCCCTTCGTGCGGCAATGCAGTAGGGGTCGAAATCCCCGGCGGGCGAGGTGTGCTCATGCACCAGGAAAAGAACGACCAGCGGCAGCCGGACCGTGACGAGGAGACGCCCGAGCCGGCACCGGTCGGCAGCCAGCGCCGCGAGAAGCTCAACGACGACACCGAGGCCACGTTGGACGAGATCGACGACGTGCTGGAAGAGAACGCCGCGGACTTCGTGCGTTCCTACGTCCAAAAGGGCGGGCAGTAGAAGCCGCTCATGGCCCGCATGAGATGGGCGACCGATCATATCGGTACGTCGCGGGCACGTGCTGACGCGCCTACGGTTGACACCGGGGCCCGACTCGCGCGTCGGGCGTGGCAGTCTGAGAACAGCACTATACGTCTGATGGGCGTGCTGGGGTGGGTCTGCTACGGGTTCATCCACATCATCATCGCTTGGCTCACGGTGGAAGTAACTCTCGGCGACCCGTACGAGGAACCCGCCCCGCAGGGTGCGATCGGCAAGGTCGCGCAGCAACCGGTCGGCTTCGTGCTCCTCGCAGTCCTAGCGGTCGGCTTGATTACGTTCGCGCTCTCGCAGTTGACCATGGCAGCGATCGGATTCGGCTGGGTTCCAGGCCGCGCCACGCGCGCGGCCCCGAAATCAGGGGCGCTCGGGCGCGCGGTGCTTTCGCTGGGGCTCGGTGCGCTCGCGGCACGGCAGTCCATCGGCGGCCAAGCCGGCACGAGCAGCGCGCAGCAGCAGCGCCTGACGGCGGACCTGCTCGTGCTGCCGGCCGGGCGGATCGTCGTCGGCCTGGTGGCTGTCGCGGTACTCGTGATCGCCGTCTCGACCAGCGTGCCGGGCGGGCAGGCGGAGCTGTTGCGCGTACCCCAGGCGCAATTCGGTCCGATCAAGGTGCCCGATGGCCCACCGGACGAACAGTACGTCTACCTCTCCGACGTGCTGCCGACCGCATGGCAGGCAGTCGCTTGCGGGCACTGCTGGATGTGCCAGTGCGAAACGACGCAGGAGGTGGCACTCCGGCAACGTGAACGGCTCGCGCTGCTACGTGTCGTCGGTGACGCGATCACGGCGCATTGTGCATGGCCGGTCAGTAACCGGAACTGAGGCAAGCCGAGGTCATCCAGCCGGCAGAACGTCGCCAGATCAGCAGGGCAGAAAGTAGCGTCAAGCATGTCGAGGTCTTCCAGATGAGCGGTGTAGGAACCTTCATCCTCGGAAGACCTCGACCTCTACCCCCGGGCACCGACGCGCCAGACCGGCCTACACGGTTAACCGCGAAGAGCTGACGGATGTCGCCCGGATTCTCGCGCCTCGCGCGCAACCGGCGGTCCTCGGGGAACGGTGCTCGTCCGGTGGCGTCTGGCTTATCAGGTGCGGTCGTGGAGAGTGACTTGGTAGCCGTCGGGGTCGGCGAAGGTGAATGTCCGACCGAAGGGGCCGTCGATCGGTGCGGAAACGATGGTGTGACCGTCGGCGACGAGAGCATCGTGAATGGCCTGGACGTCTGTGGCGTGGAGCCAGATCGCGGCACCGATGCCGGGCTGAGCAACGGATGCGAGATCAGTGCCGGGAACGACGTCGCGGAGTGCGAACGCGAATCGGCTTCGTCTCGAAGACGACGGCGTGCGGAGGTCCGGCCTGCGAGCGGACGAGGCCGAGGTACTGCTCGTAGAACGCCTGCGAAGCGTCCAGGTCGCGCGCCTGGAGCGAGATGAAGTCGGGGCCGGTGGCGGGCATGATGATGCTCCTTCTTTACGTGTCAGTCTTCTGACACAGGTCAATGTATGTCAGAATCCTGACATGAGTCAAGACGGTGTCGGCGTCGACCTGAACAAATCACTGGGCTACCTGCTGAAAGAGGCGTCGAGCGTCCTGCGCGCAGCCATGGAGGAGGCGCTGCGGCCACTCGGGATGAGCGTGACGCACTACTCCTGCCTCGAGCTGCTGGCTCAACGGCCGGGCTTGTCGAACTCCGAGCTCGCGCGGGGCGCGTTCGTGACACGGCAGTCGATGAACGTGCTGCTCCAGGCCCTGGAACGAGAGGGCTACGTGACCAGGCCTGCGGAGGCGCCCGTCGGGAAGGTTCTTCCCGCGCGGCTCACACCTCGCGGACGACGGAGCCTGGAGAAGGCGACCGTAGCGGTCCGGTCCGTCGAGGTCAGAATGCTGGCCGGCATGACCGAGACCGAGCAGTCAGGCGCGTTCCGGATCCTGCAGAGCATGATCCATTCCCTGCGCGATGGCAACGACGGCGCATAGCTCGTTCCCCGGCGCACGTCTCGTCGCGCTCGGATAGGAGTGCAGCCGAGCGTGAAAATCCGTGCGGGCAACCTCGAAAACCGACAGCCCCGACTACACCCTCTTCTGCGATGAGCCAGCAATGTTCCGAGATCGAGTCGCGAAACCCTAGGCCGGCCAACGGGTCTCGAACCCAATCCACAAGATGACCACGATGTTGTGGCCGGACGAGATCCGCGTACCGGAACTCATGCTGCTCTCCAAGGTCGGCAAGGTGATGCCGCGCCGCATGAACGAGAGATGGCCCAGATGCTTGTCGACACGCTGTCGGTTGCGGCATTCGACCCGTTTGCTTACCGAGACGAATACCGCGAGAAGCTCCAGGAGCGGATCGACGCCAGACTCGCCGGCCGCCCGATCACAGTTCCCTCACCACGGGGCGGTGAGACCGCCTTCCAGGATCTCGCGGAAGCGCTTCAGGCAAGCGTGGCATCGGCCAAGGGCCATCGGAGCCGAACCGACTAGTGCCAAACGTGCCTCATGCCAAGACAAGCTTCTGACCAGCAAAAATAATCAGTACCTCCAGATAAGTTTTGGGCTGGTCACGATCCCGTGCACGCTTCACCGAGCGACCCGGGATCGCTCGGCGAGCTTCCATCAGGTCCACCAGTGCGGCGGGCGTGCACGCCTGAACTCGCCCCGCGCCTCGCACGGTGCGGGGCGCGTTCGTTGTTCCGGCCCAGGTGCGGGTCACCACATGCCCGACACCAGCGGCGCCGTGTCAACTGTCTCGCCGAGGCGATGCGCAACCCATCTGCGGGCGACGGTCACCAGCGGGGCGCGCTGCGGGTCCGGGTCCACGCGGAACATGTGGTGCCACGCACCGAGCACGGCGACCGCGAAGTCAGTGCGGGTCTCGTCAGTTACGGTGCGCCACGCGGGAAAAGTCGCGGCAGCCCAGCGTTCGGCCGCCTCCGGCAGGTGTCCGGCTTCGATCAGCCGGAGCACCAGGAATGCGGGATCCACCCACGGCGCGGCGCGGCGCGACCATGCCCAGTCGACCACCCGGGCCCGGTCGGCGACCAACACGTTCAGCGGGTGCAGGTCGGTGTGGGCGAGCGTGTCGCCGTCGAGTGCCTGGAACGCGCGGCGTTCGCGGTGGATGAACTCTCCGAGCCGGTCCCGCAGCCAGGCCGCCGGTTCGGCGGCCGGGTTGTGCGCCAAGCGCCGCCAGGCTGCCAGGCGCGTCCACTGCTCCGCCAGCCGGGGAACATCAAGTGGGCACGGCGTCAACGCTTCACCGAGCGCACGCACTGTCGCGGCAACCTGCGGAAGGTCCGGCGAACCCGGCGAGAGATCTGCATGCCGACCGGGCACGTGCTCGAACCCGAGCAGCAGCCACCCGTCGACCTCGACCTGCCACAGCAGCCGCGGCGCCACCTCCGGCGGAAGGTACGGATTCACCTGCGCCTCGTGCCGGTGCATCCGGGCACGTGGGGTCTCCAGCCGGACGCCCTTGCAGAACAGGACATGCCCGCCACCGGTGTGCAGGGTGGCAGACACGTCCGAGTTCCGCCCGGCGTCCGGGAGCACCGCCCGCGTCACCGTGCCGCACTGGTCCTCGATCGCGGCACGCACGGCGGTCGGTAGTCCGCCCCAGTCACGTCGGGTCAATGGATGCTCATTTCTTCGCGGGTACGGCTTTGAGGCATCCGTGCAGGATGCACCACCAACACAACCGCACCACATGACGGCGCAGCGTAACAACCCGTTTCACGGAAAAGCTCATTGGCCGACCTCCCGACCGGTTCAGGACATCAGTAACCCGCACACCCTCCCACCGCCGGAACCGATGCCCACATCCACTCGCGAATACATCGAGCCTAGCCTGGGAAACCCCATAGGCACTGAAAAGACCTGAAGAAGGAGAGTGTCATGGGAATTCTTAGCTGGATCCTGTTCGGGTTGATCGCTGGCGCGATCGCCAAGTTCATCTTGCCCGGCCGTGACCCTGGCGGGATCATCGTGACCATCTTGATCGGCATCGTCGGCGGACTACTCGGAGGCTGGATTTCAACCCACGTAATGGGCGGCGCAGGCGTTAGCGGTTTCAACGTGATGAGCTTCGTATGGGCAATCATCGGCTCGCTCATCCTGCTGCTGATCTATCGGCTGATCATCCACCGCACCCACGCATGAGAGCAAAATATGAAGGATCCGTCACCCTAGCGGTGCGGCAGTGTACAGAGAACAGACACGAGAGAGACCTCCAGTAGTAGCTGTCGTATCCACTGACCCGCGCAAAAGGCGTCACATGACCAGCGCCACGGCGTGGGCGACGAAGAAAGCCACGAATCGCGATCAAATGGCAGTTTCCGTTGTGGTTAGTCATCGCGAGGTAGCAGAGGGCCGAGCGGCCCGAGGTCCAGGTTGAGGTCCTCAACGGCGAAGCCGAAGCGGTCGCGGAGTTCGGCCATCGCCTCTTCCAGCTTCATCAGAGCCAGGCCCAGCTCTTCCACCTGGTCCTCGTCGAGCCCGCCCGCATCCACACGGCGCAGGGCCTGCCGTTCCATCAACTGGCGCAGCAGTTCGACGATAGTCAGGACGAGCCGGACCAGGTCACGTTGTACCGACTCCGCGTCGGTTTCGATGCGATGCGGCAGTCCCCGTTGCCTCTCGGGTCGCTGGTCACGCGAAGATTCACCCATCGTCGACCTGCTCCCACGAGTCGGCGTCCACCGTGACCTCGTGGATCGAGGTGATGATGGCCCGCAAAGACACCCGCACCAAGTCGACACCCGCCAGCGAGATGGTTATGTCGCCGGCCAGCACGACGCCGCCCGCCAACAACCGGTCGAGCAGGTCGACGAGTGCGATCTCCCGGGAGTCGCCAACTGTGAGCGGGCTGATGTCGCGGCCCGCGCCAATCGCGCTCACCGCTGATCCGTACCTTCCACCATCGCGAACGAGTACGGGGCCCACGGTCCGGTCAGCTCGATCCGCAGGGCGCTCTCCGCGGCTATGCTCTCCACCGCCGCAATGAACTCCTCGGTGCGCGCGCCGTCCACCAGGTAAGCGCCGTTGAGCACCATCAACCCCTGATAGCCCGCGAGATCACGATTCTGCGGCGGATGTACCCGGTTCGCATGAGACAGATCGCTGAGCGCGGCATGAATCTCCTCGGCTTGCTGCAACACATCGCGCTCCGCCTCGGCCTGTCCCTTCCGCCGTTCCCGGAGCTTGCCGAGGTATGCCTGCCCCGGCCGCTCCTGGGACCCTCCGGGGCCCGAGGCGGTGGGCTCCCGCTGCTCCTTCCTACTGACGTCCGCGAACGCCTTGACACCCCACTCGGCATGACCGGAGATAAGCTCCAGGATGTCTGCAAACGCGGGTCCGCGCTCCGCGAGCGCGGCCCGAACGCGGTCATCGTTGTAGTAGACCGTGGCCAGGGCCAGCGGGGCGACAGGGGCGGCGGTGATCGCGGCCTCGACGACCCGGCTATGTGCCCGGACCGTAGTTTCCAGCCACCCCATGTCTTCGAGGTTCTTGCGCAGCCCTTGCTCGCCGAACTCCCCAGCGTCGACAGTGCTGACAAGTGCGGCAAGGCTACCGGAAGTGACCAGACGGACCTCCGACCCGGCGATTCCTGCCACACGCCCGGAAATGTCCACGCCCGCTCGCAAGATCGCGTAGACGTAAGAGAGCGTTTCAGCCACGGTCCTGCTCCTCAGTGCTGCGTTCGCGCACCTCCCGATGAGGTTCGGGGAACGGCTCGTCCGCACCTTCCTCCAGCGCGGCCTCGGTCGTGCTGCGGCCGGATTCGAGCTCACGCACCTGTGATCGCAGCGACCGGTTCTCTTCGACCAGGTCGCGGTGGCCGGAGGACAGCGTGGGGTCGTGCTCCCACCAGTCGATCCCCATTTCGCGGGCGCGCTCGACCGAAGCGACGACCAGCCGGAGCTTGATCGTGAGCAGTTCGATGTCCAGCAAGTTCACCTGGATGTCACCGGCGATGACGATGCCCTTGTCCAAGATCCGTTCCAGGATGTCGGCAAGGTTCGCGGACTGCGGTTGTGCGGACGTCGCTCGCTCGCCGTACCACGTCGGTGCGCGGGCACCCCCTCCTCGCACCGCAGGAGCGGTGGCCCGGTCGCTGCCGTCATAGCCGTTCATCGTTCGTTGCCTCGCCCTCTGGAATAGCGGTCGACCCGGCGGTAAGAAACGAGATCACCGTCGTCGTCCAGTTCTGCCTCGTACACGGCCAAGATGTCGGCCGTGTCCGGAACCCGGCGGCTCTCGACCACCTCGACGCCCACGACCCAGCCCGTTTCGGACCGCTCAAGAGAAGTAACGCCTTCCGGCTGTCGACCGGTCAACTCGTGCACTTGGCGTACGGCCAGCCGGGCCACCTGGGCCGCTTTGAGTGGATGCTGTGCTTGCGCTCGGCCTTTGTCATCGTCGCTGTCGTGTTTTTGGCGCACCCGCTCCGGCTTCCGGTCCTGCTCCGGGCTGCTCTTGGTTGTCGGCGTCCTGGATCCCGTCTGCCGCGGGAGGTTGCGCCGGCGACGCTCCGCCGGCTGCTCGCGATCTCCTGATCCCTCGCGTCGCGCCGTAGCCACCAGGTCACATCTCCTCTCCTCGACGCCGCCGCTGCGCCTCGAACAGCCTGTTCAGCAAGTCTTCATGCAACCGGTCGCGTTCCGAGTCGGACAGCGCACCGGCCGCGTAGGCATCGTCGACGTCCGCAATCTGGCGCTGGATGAGCGCGGGGTCGTAATACTGCTGTTCCGCGTGCTGCTTCACCTGTTCGGCAACCCACACGACACCCCGTACTGGCGCCAAGGGCAGCGTGAGAAGGCCGGTGATGAGTCCCATGTTCAGGCCCCCGGCAAGAAGTCGTAGGGTGCGAGCGGACCGATCAAGCGCAGGTCGATCCGTCCCGCCCACCGCTCCCCCAGTTCGTCCACGGCTTGCTCGAACTGCGGGATCTGCTCGCGATCGACTAGGAATGTGACGTGCACGGCATCGTCTTCGGCTGCGACCGCATGTGAAAGTGAAGCAGCGGAGGACGGTTCGAGCGAGGCTATCAGCGTATCCGCATCGGATTCGCGTTTCTGGGCGACGGCGTTGCTGACAAGTTCACCCAGCCGCAAGCGCTCTGCATAGCCAGCGTCTTCCGGCAGACCGCTGAGATCTTCGCGGAGCTGTCGGACCTCGGGCACTTCAGCCACGATCTCGCGCAGGTGCGCGCTCACTGCGTATCTGCCCCGAACGGTGAACTGAACGAGTCCTTCAAGTTCGGTTAGCATGGCCTCGAAGTGGTCGTGGTGGGGGTCCAGCAGCTCCTCGACGACCGCTTTCTCAGTGGTCACGACCGAACCAAAACGCATCGGTATCACGGTCGTTTCGGCGGCGAGGGTATCGAGGACACGCTCATGCGCAAGCAGGTCTTCACGCGTGCCGAGCGGTCGAACCAGCCGCACCTCGCTGATCAACGCGGAGAGTTCGCCGCGCGAGGCCAGCACCACCTTGGCTTCGTCGTCCCCGACGGAGGGAAGCTCGTCCGGCAGCTCGTCTCGGCGACCGATAATGCCGTAGACATACACGGCTTTCTCGGTGCCTTCTTGCTCGGTCCGGACACCCTCGGCGTGCCTCGCGTGCGTGGTCATAGTTCACGCTCCCGACTCCGCGGTTCCCTGCGCTTCACAGGCTGCTTCTCCCGCCTCTCCGCCTGATCACCACTCCGGAATTCGTCGAACTTGTCCTTGGCAGCGTCGATCACTCCTTTGGTCTTGCCTTCGACGCCGCTCTGCGTCATGCCCTCCACCAGCTCCGGGAGGTCCTTGCCGCCCTTCTGCTCCAGGTCCAGCCTGTTGGTCGCCTCGGCGAACCGCAGGTAGGTGTCCACACTGGCCACTACGACCCGCGCATCGACGGTGGCAATCTCGATTCCCACCAGGGAAACCCGAACGAAGACGTCGATGACGAGTCCCTTGTCCAGGATAAGTTCGACAACCTCCGCCAAGTCGCCCGACGATCCGCGCTGCACCGGCGATCCGCCGCCCCCTTGCATGCTCGCAACGGTCATGTGATCACCTTCTCCGGCTGGACGTCACCGCTTCGCGGCGACGCCGGCCGTGCTGGTCTTCGTCTTCGCGGCCTTCGCCCTCGTCGTACTCCTCCTCGCCTTCACCTTCGTACTCCTCGGCTTCCGACTCTTCGCCCCTCTCGTTCTCTTCGTCGCCGTATTCGCCTTCCTCTTCCTCTCCGTATTCCTCGGCTTCTTCCCCTTCGTCGCCGTACTCGCCCTCCTCGCCGACCTCTTCGGCTTCGCCGTACTCGCCCTCGTACTCTTGCGGCTCTTCCTCGCCGGCCTCAGGGCCGTACTCCGCTTCTTCCTCTTCGCGCAAAGCCTCTTCGTTGGTCTTAACGACCTCACGATCTCGGATCTCGCCACGCCAACCTTCGACCGCGTCCTGCTCCAAGATCGTCCGCGTCATCAGGTGCCGCTTGATGTACTTGAAGTCGGCGCGAACACGGCGGCCCTGCGCGCGCCACATGTACGCGGTCTTCTCGAAGAACCCTTGCGGGTAGTACTCGATGACGAGAAGGATCCTGGTCATGTCCGGCGCGAGCTCGTGGAAGGTGACGGAGCCGTCCGCTGTCCCCTTCGCGCCTGTTGAAGTCCACACGATCCGTTCGTCGGGAACCTGTTCGACGATGGTGGCTTGCCAGCTCCGCTTCGAGAGGAAGATCTGCGCCTTCCAGTTGACCTTTTCGTCGGACTCCTGATCCACGCTAAGGACTTTCTTCGTCATGCTCGGGAAATCCTCGAACCTGGTCCACTGGTCGTACACGACGCGAATCGGCAGCCCAACATCATTGTGCTCGATGATGTTCACTACCTTGGACTTCCCCTTCTTCCCTCCTTTTCCGCCGCCCATGCCCAGTGCGCCTTTGGCTTTTTCTGCCATACCCGTCAAACCGGCCTTCAGCGCCGACTTGACAGGGGATCCTCCTTCTGCCAGCTCCTTGGTACCCGTGACCGCTGCCATCAGTCCGGCGCCACCGTTTTCCGCCGATTCGGTCAACCGTTCGGCCATTTCTTCGACCTTGTCGCCGACGAAACCGGCCGCACGCTCCCCGGCCGACATCAGTAGCGCCTTGGCGCCGGCCTTCAATGGCTCGAGTGGCAGTTCTCGCAACAAGCCACCCGATCTGGATCCGCGATTTTCGCTGGACGGTTGCGCCATTGTCATCACCCAGCCCGCTCAAGACGTCTTCTTAGGAGCAGACGGCTTGGACCTGGGGGTCGCCGCCTGCTTGCGCTGGCCCTGCCCCGCCGAACCGCCGCTCCGGCTCCCAGCCCGGCCGCTCGAACCGCTGGAGGACTTGTTCGCAGACGTCGTCTTGCCCCGCGCACTGGATTGCGACGTCCTCACGGTTTCCTTCGCCTCGGCGGCAGACCTCGCCCGCCGACCGCTCAAGGGTGTGGTGTGTTCGGGCAGGCGGTGGCGTTCCACTCTGCCTTCCGAGGACTGCTCCGCAGGCTGTTCTTCTTCGTTTCCCCCAGAGTCGGTCTCGTCCTCGTCCGCTTCGGGGGCCCCCTCCGAGCTCGCCCTCCGCCCCATTGCCTTATTGCTGAGGCTGGTCACTTCTTTCCCGGCGCTCGAAAGCTGCTCGCCGGCGCCTTCGACGTTGACCGCACGCAACCCGGCGGCACGTTTCGTCAGATTGTCACCAAGCGATTCGATCTTGCTCGTTGCTGCCGCCATCACCGCTGACTTGGCCGCGTCCAGCAATCGCTCTCGCGCCTCCCCCGTAAGCTTCTGCACGTCTGGAGACGCACGTAGCAGTTTGCCACCCTTGGCCAGCAGTTCCTTGGGATCCGCGAAACGTCGTCCCGCCAACATCCCCGCGGCTGTGATCGCGAGCTTCATCTTGCGACTTCGCCCGAGGGCATAGCCGAGGGCTACAGCCAGCGCGATTTGAGGTCCGGATTTCATGATCAGCTCCCTGCCCGAACAGCCCGGGCCTGTTGCCCGCAGTCACGATCAACTCACGTAACCGAGTGCAGCCAGTGTTCGGCGCTATTATCTTGCAATCGACCAAGCGTCGAAGCCCGATCAGCCGACTACCACGATCATTTCAATAGGCTACCCGCCCACTGGCCGCCGGACACCTCCGCCACGGGTCGATTTCATGATCGATTCTGCTTTTGAAATACATCAACCATCGCGGCTGTCCCTCACGATGGAATATCGTTGCCTGAACTCGAAATCGAGATCACCGGACGACGCCGGCCTCCGGAGTTCCTCGTCCACGATGCCACTCACCCAGTCTCGTAGGGGCCATGAACGTTCTGGGGTGTAGTGCTCGTGGAGATCTCGGCGATGCGCCTCCTCACCGCCTAGCTCCGCAGCTTCATCCGGTGGTCCTGAGCGTATGGTCAAACCGATCAGGGCGCTCAGCAAGCCCCGGCCGGCTGCGAGCGTCGCCAAAGTGCTCCGCGTCGGCGGTTCGGGTTTAAGGCTGCCCAGCAGCAGTGCATCACCGATGTCGGTCGCCACGCGACCTACTACGGCCAGTCGCAACGGATTCGGGCTGGGAGCGAAGGCCAGGGTCAGTCCCGATACAACGTCTCGAGTGCCGATGCCTCGGCAAAGCGCCGCCACACCTGGGGAAGTTGTTCCGGCCGCGTCGGTCAGTCCGCATGGAACGGCCAGCGCTTCTGGACGAAGAACGATGGTCGCACCAAGTGCCGCCGTACCGATGCCGAGCAAGCGAGGGAACCACGTCATGGTGCCGCCTCCCTCCTCCGAGATGCGGATGCCTTTGCCGGACAGAGCATCCTTGATCAGTGGAGCACCTCACAGGGCACGTCCCCGGGCGCACGAACATCGTGCTCACCAACCAGTATGCTCTTGGCGTTTGCAAGACGAAGATGAACGAGATGCGGTAGCCAGCCCGGTCCTTGCACGGTGGTCTTGATGGCCGAGGTCCACTGGGCGTCCCCTCCTGACCGGGACCTCCGGCGCCCGAATTAGATGGCCGTGGTTCGGTACCGGGTCAGCGTTGGGTCCCCTTCTTCGCAGCCTTCCTAGCTTTTGTCTTGGGTGCCTCGCGTGCGGCCGGGATAGCACCCTCTGGCGGAACGATTGTCTCGTCCCTGCTCTCACCCAGCGACGCAGCGCCTTCCCCTGGAGGGCCTTCGCCAGACGGTTGCTCGGCTTCGCTGGGTTCGAGCGCGACCGAGCGAGTCATGCGATATGCAGCGTATGCAGCGCCGGCTCCAGCCATAACGCCTGCAGCAGTCACACCTGCGCGCTGAAGCCGTAGCCTTCTGTGATTCGAGGCCGCCCGTCGGCGGGCAGGCATGCTGCTCAGTTTCTTGCGTGCCAGCAGGCGCGCGAGGCGCAAGGCGGCTTTCCCCATGCGCCATCGGCCCAGCAGGTAGCCGATGAAAGCCGCCAGGTACACCTTGATCCGGACCAACATCACGACCCCTCCCGATGCCAAGATCGCGGTATGCACGCCACGTCCGAACGCTTGAAAACTACGCTGCACTCTTCCGTTTCCCAGCGTTCAGCGCGATTTTCGTCAGGGCTTCCCGACACACTCAGTCGATGAAGGTTCAAGAGCTGGTAGCAGCGATGACGATGGCATGCGCTCTGAACACGACCGCGATGTGCGGGTCATGCCACTCTGAATCACCCCACAATCACCGTAAAGTAAAAAGTTCCTCACTGCGTCGCAGTCGCATCGTCCTGATCACCGCAACAACGATCAGGAACAACAAGAGCAGCACGAGCAACACGGGCCCCAGCAGCAGGACGAGGGCAAGGCCAACGACCAGGAGAACCTTGACCTTGACACTCAGTCCGGCGACCGCGGCCTTCACCGCCGGCCACAATGGGTGCTTCCCCCTAATGGCAGCGGAAACCCCAGCCAGTCCAGATTGCACGCTCGGCGAACTGCTCGCCGAGTTGGCGAGTTTGTCCAACCAGGCGGGAACCTTTCGGTGTAGCACCTCGGAACCCTTGACCAGCAGGTCGCGGACGATCCGCCCAGCGGCCTCCCGTAGCCATCCGGCCAATCGAGCTAGGAGTTTCTGTGGCCTGGCCCCTGACTTGCCCAGCGAAGCCATGCATCGAGGCTACCCCACTGGTGGCTGTCGATAACCGATCCAGTGCCCAACTGTCCGGTGCTACGACGGGCACAAGTCGTTCACACCGCGTGGTTTCAATCGCCGGGGCTGGGGAACACCGAGCGCGACAGCTCGGACATCGCCGAGGTCGAGGTCCTACTTTTTTGGCGGACGCGATCTCCGGCAATGTGATAGCGCCGGAGGTTGCGATGACCCGGATCAAGGTGTTTCTGGCGACCGTCATCGGTTACGTGCAGAGGTGGTTACTGAAGCTTGAGCTGCGTAAGACCGCCCGAAAGGTGAGCCGGAAGCTTCGGCGGCTCAGCCCTGGTCCGCTCGTCCACAACGTGGGTGGGAAGTTGCCGAACGCCCCGCTAGTCCGCGAGCGGACCCAGCCCGGTTTGAAGCGCACTGGTCGGAC
Organism: Saccharopolyspora pogona; assembly: GCF_014697215.1. Taxonomy (GTDB): domain Bacteria; phylum Actinomycetota; class Actinomycetes; order Mycobacteriales; family Pseudonocardiaceae; genus Saccharopolyspora; species Saccharopolyspora hattusasensis. The sequence continues at coordinate 923,164 of NZ_CP031142.1, read as the reverse complement.
CATTTCCGACGCTGCCACGGACCTGCCTAAGTCTCGCACTGGACAAGTGAAGGAAAAGATCGGCGAATCCGGTAGCGAGGGACGGCTCGGACGGCTGCGCACAGGCGTGACCCGCAGTATCGGGATGGTCTTGGCTACAACAGGCGGCGCCCTTACCCGGGCCGGTGAGAGGCTGAAGGGCTCCGACGACGGCGCTCGAACACCGACCGATGCCGACATGATCCCGCAAGCCAAAGGTGCTGCAAAGGAAAAGGAAGGCCGACCGGCGCGCCGGCCCGACCGGAGCACATCCAGGCCGCGCACCGAGAAGACACATACCGAGACCACACCGGAAGAAACCGGTTCCCACGATGCGACAGCGCGCGGAACAGGAGAGAGCGGCAAACCGGTTCGCAAGCGGCGCAGCCCGGTGCGGGCACCACAACCACATCCACCCACATCCGGCAAGAGAAGCACCCACCACCACGAGTAGCCCCGCATCGCGCCGGGCAGGTATTCGTGCCGTGCGGAGGCGTGCGCACCGTAGGTTTGTGAGGCGCTGCTTCGTCGCGCTGAGCAGGACCGCGCTCAGCGTCTCCCCCGCAGCCAGCTCTCGTAGCTAGCTCCCCCTCGGCGACCAACGCGAAGTCCCGTTCAGGCATGCCGCGCACGTGCTCCGCTGGAAGGCTGCGCACCGGCACCCCCTCAGCGGACGCGTGCCGCCCCGCCCAGGCGGCGAGCTCCTGCCGGTACTCGGGTTGGTCCCGCTGCTCCGCGCCGGCGTGCTGGATCGCCAGTCGCGGCGCTCCCGGTCCTCCAGGGCGAAGCTGAGCATGCAGTCCGCCAGCCGCGCGACCTCGCGCAACGGCGCGAGGACCTCCTGCGGCACCGGGTCGGTCAGGAATGGCCGACGGTCGGTACGCCGGTTCGCCGCCGCTGCCGCCAGCGTCTCGACGTGCGGGTCGATCTCGGTCAGCTCGGTGAACTCGATCGACGCCAGGTGGTCCGGTTGTGCCGGGTTCGGCAGGCGGTGCACCCGGGCTCGCCACCCTTCAGCTGCGAAGGCAATGCGGGCGTGGCTGAGGACCGCGCCGCCATCTCCCGCCCGGTCGGGTCGATGACTCCCAACAGCCGGGAACGATCGAGGTAGAGGTGCACCGAATGCTCGGCCAGCTTCCACCGCCATGGTTGGCTGTTGTGCACCGACGGCGCCCGGCACGCCAGGGCCAGCGCCGAGCGCATCGTCTCCTGCGACGGGACCGTTCTGCTTGTCATCGCAACACTCCCCCGCACCACGGGTTCACGTTCAACGCCGCCCGGGTACCCGCGATGCGTCCGGCCGGAACGGGCCGGTCGGCCCTATTCCACAGGGATGGCAAGACGGACTGTGGACGTTGTCCATCTTTCGCGAACGGAGGACACCATGACCAGCTTGCTGCCTCGGCCGAGCCTGGGCCTGCCTGACATCTTCCAGATGTTCGAAACCGAGTGGCCCTTCGGTGAACGGCATGCGATGCGCGTGGAGACCTACACCGAGAAGGACGAGTTCGTGGTCCGCTGCGAACTCCCCGGCGTGGACCCCGAAAAGGACATCCACATCAACGTCGAGGGCAACCAGCTCAAGATCACCGCGGAGCGCAAGCACGAAGAACGCACCGACCGGCACAGCGAGTTCTACTACGGCTCGTTCAGCCGCACCCTGCTGCTGCCGACCAGCTGCAACACCGAAGACATCAAGGCCGAGTACGAAGCGGGCATCCTCACCATCCACATGCCACGTCGAGAAGCCGAGACCCGCAAGGAAATCCCGGTGATGCGCAAGGGCAAGTGAACAACTGGAAGGCGTGGCGGACAGCGGCCGCGCCTTCCCCTTCCCCTGCACGCCACGTCATCTCGCGGTAGGACGGACAACAACCACTGGGCAGTGCGCGTGGCTCACGCAATGCTGACTCACCGATCCGAGCAGCGCACCGACGAATCCGCCGTGTCCACGGTTTCCAACCACCAGCAGATCCTCGTCCTGAGCTTCGTCCAGCAGCGCTCGCGCGGCATGCCCGCGAACCACCTCTCGATGAATGGGCACCGACGTCGCCAGCAAAGCCGAGGTTTCGTCGACCGCCTTCCGCAACTCCCACTCCGCACGAGCAACCGCATCCTCGTCCGAGAGCGCCGGGGGCATTGGCGTGATCTCGGTGAAGGTCGACGGAACCCACGCCATCACCGCATTGACCACGCCGCCGCACTGTTCGGCGTAGCGCAGCGTCCAGCACAGCGCGGCCCTCGATCCCGGCGAGCCGTCCACGCCGACAACGATCCGCGGCGCTTTCTCATTCATGATTCCCTACCGTCCCGACTCGACAGTCGAAGCCGGTGTACTCGCAACGACACGAGATCGCACGTCGACAATGAATAAATCCCTGCCAGAGATCTCATCAAGGGGCGGTCAGCCGTCGACGTGGCGGACGATGACGACCGGACACGGCGCGTGGAGCACGCAGTGTTGGCCGACCGATCCGAGGAGAGTCCCGGCGAATCCGCCACGCCCACGGCTGCCCACCACGAGCAGGTCTGCCTCCTGGGCCTCGTCCAGCAGTGCACGCGCCGCGTGATCTCGCACCACCGTCTGCTCCACGGGAACCCGCGCCCCCAGTGAGGCGGCGGTTTCCTCGACCGCTTTCCGCAACTCCCGCCTGGCCTCGGCGGCTACGTCGCCCTCCGACATCGGCAGCACCACGTCGACGAGGGCCGGATAGCCACACGCGATCAGCGCTTTGACGCGTCCGTCGCTCTGCTCGGCGTACCGCAGCGCCCAGCGCAGTGCAGCTCGGGAGCCGGGCGAACCGTCCACGCCCACCACGATCCGCGGCTTGTACTCGGTCATAGCTCCCCCGTTTCCTGACCGCAGGTCGGCACCTGACAGCCAATGACGCCGGGTGCACTCGCCACTGGGTGGGGCACAATTTCGCGAGAAATTGACGTTCACCCGGGTGAACGTCAATTTCTCGCGAAATTGCGCACCCGGCGGCGCGTCAGGGCAGCTCGAACTCGCCCGACATCCCGCCGCTGCTGCAATGGCGGCCGTGGCGGTGACATGCGCGGTCGACCAAGGACGGGTGTCGACGATCATCTCGCCGAGCGTCTGGTCGCCGCCCGTCTCCACCGTCACGTGGTAGAAACCCGAGGACGTAACGACGTCCGGCCGCACCACGGACGCGATGCAGAGCGCATCGTGCACGGGCACAGCAGTCGCTGCCGGGTCGTCCTCCGGTGAGAGCTGCTGCTCGATGCGTCCAGGTCGTAGTTCTCCTTGCGCAGGAAGTAGAAGTCGACCAGGTTGATGGCGCTCCACGGGTTGAGGAAGTACACCAGGAACGCCTTGGAAACGACTGCTGCCCGTGAGAGCCGTTGGCCTCTAGCGACTGCGATGTCCGCCGGGCTTGCCTGGTCAGGTGGAGCGGGGAGAGGACCCGATGCGGTGGGAGCCGATCAGCCGGAGGCCTGCTCACCCCCAGCATCGTCGACGCCGAGCAGCTTCCACTCACAGAGATCATGCGCCGCCTGCGCGAGCTGGTCTCCCGCGCCCGCACCGCCCGCCTACGCTCCTCAGACACCACTCCAGCCACGATCACCGTGACCAACCTCGGCGATCTCGGCGTCGAAACCCTACAAGGCGTGATCTACCCCCACAGGTGGCACTCATCGGATTCGGCGCGGTCATGCACCGAGCATGGGCCATCGACGACCTGATCGGGATCCGCCCGGTAAGTCACCGCAGCGCTCTCCGGCGACCACCGCGCAACCGACGGCGCCACCGGCGGCCGTTTCCTCACCAACATCGACACGTTCCTGCAGGATCCGGAGGAACTGTGATGACCCAGCCGACCACACCACAGCACGCCCGCGGCCTCGTGCGTGATGCGCTGCTGAAGGCCATGCCCGGAGCCGACCTCGACGAGCTGGACGGCCACGAAGACTTCCGCGAGGCGCTCGAACTGGACTCCCTGGACTTCCTCGTCTTCGTCGAAACCCTCGGCAATGCCAGCGGAACCCGCATCGACGAAGACGACAACGACAACGACAACGACAACGACAACGACAAACTAACCGCAGTGGACTCGGCAGTCGACTTCCTCACCGCTTGGTCATGACGCCGGAGCCAGCTCCGACTATTGGGGATGTGCCGCTGATGTCCGGACCACGCTCAGTACCCAGGTCGCAGAACGCTGCTCGCCGCGTTCGGCCGTGGTTCGAGCCAACCCTACTCGCTGTCACTGCGGGCGCGTTGCTGCTCGGCGTCATCGCCTGGGCGGTTGGCGCCGCCAGCACGGCCGACGCGGCGTGGGTGGCCGGAACCGCGGTAGCGATCGCGCCCGCGCTGACGTGGATGGCGCACGCGCTGTGGCGCGGACGTACCGGGGTAGATCTCATCGCCGTGCTCTCGCTCGGTGGGACCCTCGTGGTGCACGAGTACCTCGCCGGATCGCTGATCGCGGTCATGTTGGCGTCCGGGCAGGCCCTGGACGCCGCGGCGCAGCGCCGGGCCTCCCACGACCTGCGCGCCTTGCTGGAACACGCGCCGCGGTTCGCTCATCGATACGCGGATGGCGCGCTCGAAACCGTTGTCGTGGACCAAGTGAGCGTCGGCGACCTGCTGCTGGTGAACCCCGGCGAGGTGGTGCCGGTGGACGGCCAGGTCGGAAGTAGTGCCGCAGTCCTCGACGAATCGGTGCTGACCGGCGAGTCCGCCCACGTCGAACGCACTGCCGGAGAGCCCGTTCGCAGCGGGGTTGTCAACGCTGGCTCCGCCTTCGACCTGCGGGCCGGCGCGACAGCCGAGGAAAGCACTTACACCGGAATCGTGCGGTTGGCGCAAGAGGCCGGTGCTGAGCGGGCACCCGTTGTCCGCCTCGCCGACCGGTATGCGACGTGGTTCCTACCCCTGGCCCTGCTCCTGGCCGGTGGCGCTTGGCTGATCACCGGCTCCCCTGTTGGCGCTGTTGCCGTGCTGGTGGTCGCGACTCCGTGCCCGCTGCTGCTGGCAGTGCCAGTGGCCATCGTGTCGGGCATGTCCCGAGCCTCCCGGATCGGCGTGATCATCCGTGACGGCTCAGCTCTGGAGAACCTCGGCCACGCCACCACCGTGATCGTGGACAAGACCGGCACCCTGACCGCAGGGCGTCCGACCGTCGTCGACGTCATCGCCGCACCGACCTCCGACGCGTCGGAGGTGCTCCGGATGGCCGCCTCGCTCGACCAGGCATCCCCGCACGTCCTCGCCGACGCCATCGTCGCGCACGCCCGAAAGCAGCACCTCGCTCTGCTCCGACCGCGCGACGCGTCGGAACAACCCGGGCGAGGAATGAGTGGCATCGTCGACGGCATGCGCGTCGAAGTCGGCAGACTCGCACTACCGGAGAACAGACCCCGTTGGGCCGACGCCGTGCTCAACCGAGCCATGCTCGACGCCACCGCCATCGCCTGGGTCAGCTGCGAAGGCGAACTGCAGGGCGCCTTACTGCTTCGCGATCCCCTTCGCAGGGACGCCCCCAGGACCCTCAGACGGCTGCGGAACGCGGGATTGCAGCGCCTGGTCATGCTCACCGGCGACCGCTCCGAACCCGCCCGAGACGTCGCCAGTGTGCTGGGGCTGGACTGGGTGCACGCGGAGCAAACCCCCACGGAGAAGGTGGCCCGCGTCCGCGCCGAAAGCGCAACGGCGACCACCGTCATGGTCGGCGACGGGGTCAACGACGCCCCCGCGTTGGCGGCCGCGACGGTGGGAATCGCCATGGGCGCCCGGGGTTCGACCGCCTCGTCGGAGGCCGCCGACATCGTGCTCACCACCGACCGACTCGATCGCCTCGCCGACGCCGTGAACATCGCCCGCCGAGCACGTGGCATCGCGGTGCAAAGCGCCGCCGTCGGCATGGGTCTGTCCATCATCGCCATGGGCGTCGCCGCCGTCGGCTGGCTACCGCCGGCGGCAGGCGCGCTGCTTCAGGAAGGCATCGACCTCGCGGTTATCGCCAACGCGCTGCGTGCTCTGGGCGGCAGTCACCGAGGTGAGCTCACCGTGCCGCACTCCACGGAGGACCTGCTGCACCAATTCGACGCCGAACAGGAAAAGCTCCGCGAAACCCTGCCCTTGATCCGCGACACCGCAGACCTCCTCTCCGAAGCCCCCGGCTCGACGAAGGCGCTCGCCGCGCTGCGCCGGACTCGGGATTTCCTGGACCGGCGCTTGATCCCGCACGAGCAGGCCGAGGAGACCCAGCTCTACCCGGCCCTCGCCGCTCCCCTGGGCAGTTCCGAAGCCACCGCCACGATGAGCCGCATGCACGCCGAGATCGACAGGCTCAGCAGGCGGATCGGGACTCACCTGGCATTGGCCGAGTCTCAAGGGCGCATCGGAGACGACCAGATCGAGGACCTCCTCGCCACCCTGTACGGCCTGCACGCCGTGCTCTGCCTGCACTTCACCCAGGAGGAAGAGAACTACTTCGCACTCGCCGACACCGACCACGACTTCTGACCCGCCCGGGTGGTGGACGGCAGCCCTGCTCTGGTCACGTCCATCGACCTGAGCGCTGGCCTGCATCCCCGGCGCAGCACGCGCATCCTGGCGGCAAGGCGGGGTGGCGGATATGCATGCGTTGCAGGCGGAAGCGGTGGTCGCGGGATTCGACGGGTCCACCGAGTCGCAGCGGGCGGTGTGGTGGGCCGCTCTTGAGGCCACGACACGCAACCAGCCCTTGCTCCTGGTACACGCATTCGCCGTTCCGCTGGAGGAACTGACCCGGATCCACCTGTCCAGCGAGGCGGTCGCGCTCGAACCGATGCGCGGTGCCGCGCAGCGGACAGTAGAGGACATGGCCGCAGAGTGCCGCCAGAAGCTGCCCGGACTGGACGTGTGGACCGAGGTGCGCCTAGGCCATCCCGCCACTGTGCTGACCGACGCCGCTTCCCGCGCGAGTGAGCTCGGTGTGGACGGCTCCGAACACGCCGCAGAAGCGTTGCTCACGGCCGCCGTCGACGCCGATCTGCTCGTCGTCGGAACCCACGGACGCGGCGTCGTCCGGACGGCGCTGTTCGGCTCGGTCAGCCACGCAGTACTGCACTACGCCCCATGTCCCGTCGCCGTCGTTCACTGATCACGTACCGCTGGGCTGGCTGCTTGCGTCCCAGCAGCTACAGCACTAGTGTCCTGCGCCGGAGATTCGTTGACAATATGATCGGAGTGACTCCAAGATCTCGTCAGCGCTCTTCGTCCAGATGAACGGCCGGGGATCGTTGTTCCACTCGTCGATCCAGTTGCGGATATCGGCCTCGAGTGCCTGGACGCTGGTGTGCACGCCGCGTTGCAGGAGTTTGGTGGTCAATTCGCCGAACCAGCGTTCGACCTGGTTGATCCAGGACGATCCGGTCGGGATGAAGTGGATTTGGAATCGGGGATGCTTCGCTAGCCATTTCTGGATGATCTCGGTTTTGTGGGTGGCGTAGTTGTCACAAATGACATGGACGCCTAACTCCGCCGGTACGGTTTTGTCGATCTTGGTGAGAAATTTGCGGAACTCGACCGAGCGGTGCCGGCGGTGCAGCGAGGAGATGACCTTGCCGGTGGCGATGTCGAAGGCGGCGAACAGGCTGGTGACGCCGTGACGGACGTAGTCGTGGGTGCGCCGCTCGGGCATGCCGGGCATCATCGGCAACACCGGCTGGGACCTCTCCAGCGCTTGCACCTGGGATTTCTCATCGGTGCACAGAACCACTGCGTTCTCGGGCGGGTTCATATACAGGCCGACGACGTTACGGACCTTCTCGATGAACTGCGGATCGGTAGAGAGCTTGAATGTGTCGGCCAAGTGGGGTTTAAGGTTGAACGCTTTCCAGATCCGTCCCACGGTCGATTTACTCAGCCCGGAACGCTTCGCCATCGATGTACGCGACCAATGCGTCGCGTTGTTCGGTTTCTCTTCCAACGTCGAGACGACCACCTTCTCCACCTGTTCGTCGGTGATCTTCCGCGGCGCGCCTGGGCGATCCTCGTCGACCAACCCCTTCAGTCGTCGCTGGACAAACCGCGACCGCCACTTGCCCACCGTCGGCCGCGACACCCGCAACTTCTCGGCGACATCCACATTGGACAAACCATCGGCGCATGCCAGCACAATCCGACACCGCAACGCCAAAGCCTGCGAACTCTTCGCCCGCCGAGCCCAACGCTGCAACGTCGAACGCTCATCGTCGGTCAGCACCAACTCAGCCTTCGGCCGCCCAGTCCTCGCCATTCCCGCAGTATAGCCATTTCGACCATGAATTTCCGGTGCAGGACACTAGCTGTGCAGGTGTGCGGGCTTGCCGGTCAGCTGTTCGACGTCGACAGTCGCCGCGCGGAGCAGGCAATGCGCGAGTTCGAACAACGCCCGGGCCGCGGCGAGTTCGGCACCGACCTCCGGAACGTTGACGTCCTCGGGGCTCCGCTTGGCCAACCCGTTGCCCCGCAGATCGGTCGCGTCCCGAGTGTGCAACTGCGCTTGGGCGTGAGTGCGGTCTTCTTCCTCGGTGAGGTAGATGTCGACCGACCAGTGCTCTGTCGTGGGCATCGCGAAACTCCTCGTCATTCGGTCTGGATCTGCCAACTCTCGGACATGAACAGCGCTGCGGCGAGTGCCCCGGCAACGACGAATCCGGTACCTTCGTTGAACACCACGCACAGCAGGGCGAGGAACGCCGCCACAATTCCGAGAGCCCTGCGAACCGTGAGCCACCCCAAGACCTTCATGAATGGGCGCACATGGGTCATCCTTTGCGCGAACTCCGGGTCTTCGGAACACAGCTGCCGCTCGATCTCCTCGAGAAGGCGCCGTTCGTAGCGTCTCAGCATCGGAACCTCCCGAGGTGCACCGAGCGAACCGAACCTACGAGGAAGATGATCGCGAGCCGAGGAGGGCACAAGTAGAGCCCATCGTCCCCCTCCCCCGAAAAACGTCTCAGGTACCTCGCCCAGTAGGGCCTGCCGCCCACGTGATGGCATCGTCAATCTCGTCGTACCCGAAACTGTTCACCTCGGCCTGGACGAAGTGCTTGGCGAGATGCGGTACCAGACTCGCCAGTTTGCTGTCTGCCGACAGCGCCACGCGCTTGACCTTGCGGTGGTGGTCGCGCACGAATCGCACGTGCCGGAGCATGCTCGAGACGTTCTCCCAGCCGGGAAACTCGCGAGCATGGACGACCAGGCCTGGCAGATCACCGTGCTCGTTCAGCCACGTATCCGCTGTCCGCGCCAAGGCGTCGAAGTCCTGCACCCGCAGGGGTTCTTCGACCTCGACCACGAGGACTCCCGACTCAGGAACGAGCCGGTGCGACACGCCGGGACCTTCGGGCAACGAGCTCAGCCAATCGATCGCCGCATCCCGTTCGTCATTGCCGAAGACCCGCACCGGGCAGGGCAGCAGGAAGCCCACGAGCCGGCTCGACTCCCGGATCCACCACGTGTCGCTGACGACCGCACAGCCGTCGAACAGCTGAATCGCCCCGAACCCGAGCTTGGTGTCCTCCCAAGCCGCCCCCGGCGTGAAACCCCGGAATTCCGCCCCGAACTGGTAGAGGAGTCGAATGCGCCGGTTCTCCCTCCGCGCCGACTCGACGAGCGGCTCGAAGACCTCTTCGTAGTCCTCTTTCGACACCGTGCCAATGGCTTTGACAGCGTCGATCCCGTCCGGTGCGTCCGTCAGCTTCTCAAGCATCTCGGTTTCCCCTGTCAAATCCACAGTGCCGCGAGCCGCTTCCCCGGATTCCGGCCAGATGCGTGAACACAGCCATTCACGGCGAGCTGGTCAGCGTGGTGCGGGCACCGCTGCCGTCGGCATGGGTTGCCACCCAGCACCACTGCCCACTGCGCGATCGTGCGGACCCGCTGTCGCATCCTCGTTCCCCGTGCTCCTCCGGCGGAGCAGCGGGCGCCCAGCCGGCGACGGCGACCGTCCCACTGCTCGAGTCGACGTCCCACGATGAAGGGCGGAGCCAGCGCCGCAGCAGGGTCCAACGACCCCACACCATGCGCTGTTCGCGGCGAATCGGTGCCAACGCCTGGTCGGAGCCACCGCCGCCTACTTCGTGCCGACCGTGATCGCTGTCGCCATCACCGAGAACCGCGGCCCCACTAGCTAGGGCCGAGTGGCCTTATGTGCCGAAGCTGGCCCGGGGTACCCAGGAGGCAGGCAGTGGGAGGTTTGGCATGGAGTCGACTGGGCGGGTTGTCGTCGGAGTGGATGGCTCCGAATCGTCGCTGACGGCCGTTCGGTGGGCTGCTGGAGAAGCCGATCTGCGGCCCGCCAAGCAGCTGTACGTCGTGATGGCGTCCGGTGACCCGATGTGGGACGACGAGGCCTGGGAAATCCTCGGACCAGTGACGGACCAGATCGCAGGCGACCACCCAAGCCTTGAAGTCTCCTCGGACGTCGTGCCCGGCGACCCCGCGGACGTCCTGCTACAGCTCTCCGAAGGTGCCGTGCTGGTAGCGGTCGGTTCACGCGGACGAAGCACGCTGGCCGCGACCTTGCTGGGCTCGGTCAGCGCCAAGGTGGCTACCCACGCGCGGCGCCCGGTCGTCGTGGTCCGAGAGCGCCGCGAGGGCGGCCCGGTCGTCGTCGGGCTGGACAACTCCCCGCACAGCGGCGCCGCCCTGCAGTACGCGTTCGACGCCGCGTCCCGGTATGAGTCCGAGCTCGTGGCCATGCAGGTATGGCAGGACATCGAGTACGCGCCGGTCGTGCCCCGCCTGGAATACGAGCTGGCCGATCTGCGCGACGAAGCATTGCGCGGGGTGGCAGAGCAACTCGCTGGCTGGGCCGAGTCCTACCCGAATGTGCCTGTCCGCAAGGTCGCCCAGCGGGGACACCCGGTCGCCGAGCTCGCCGCCGCAGCCGAAGATGCACGGCTGCTGGTTGTCGGGCACCGCGGACGCGGCGGGTTCACCGGACTGCTGCTGGGATCGGTGGCCGCCGGTGTGCTGCACCACGCCCCGTGCCCGGTCGCTGTCGTCCGTGACACGAAAGGTTGAGGAAGTGCCATGTCAACACCGGACCAGCCCGTTGTGGTGGGCGTTGACGGATCGGACAGCTCGATCACGGCTGCCGTCTGGGCCGCCGCGGAAGCGGATCGCCGCCGCGCGCCGCTGCACGTCGTGATCACCAACGACGATCCGGCCCGCGCCGATTACGCCGAGAAGGCGGTGCAGAAGGCCGCGGCGGAGTGCAGTGCCAACCGGCCGAATCTTGCGGTGAACGCCGAAGTCGCGACCGGTCATCCGGTCGAGGTGCTGTTGCGCCAGAGCGCGAAAGCACAGTTGGTGGTCCTCGGTGCGCGTGGGCATTGCGGTTTCACCGACGCCCTGCTGGGCGGGGTGAGCGTCGGCGTGGCCACCCACGCGTCCTGCCCGGTCGTCATCGTGCGCAAGGGCGTCCCCACCACCGTGGGCCCAGTGGTCGCCGGTGTGGATGATTCAACGTGCAGCCAGGAAGCGCTGCGGTTCGCGTTCGCCGCCGCAGAGCGGCTGGGCACCGACCTGGTCGTGATGGAGGTGTGGCACGAAGAAGGCCTGCTCGCCGTGCCGTTGACACCCGCCGACCGCGAACAGGTGGAGCGGGGGATCAAACAGTCGCTGGGCAAGCAAACCGCTGCCCTGCGCGAGGAATACCCGAAGGTCACGGTGCGCGAGGTGGCCCAGCGGGGACACCCCGTAGCTGTTTTGACCGATGCGGCCCGCGACGCATGTCTGCTCGTCGTCGGGCACCGGGGCGGCGGCGGGTTCGACGGGCTTTTCCTGGGTTCGGTGGCTGCAGGAGTCTTGCACCACGCCCAGTGCCCGGTAGCTGTCGTCCGTACCGCAGGAGGACATCAAGCGCAGTAGCGCCGGCGCGTCACCCAGCGCGCAGGACTGCGACCGGGCAAGAGGCGCGGTTGACGACCGCATGGCTCACCGAGCCGAGCAGGCTGCGACGGATGCGTCCCCTCCCATGGCTGCCCACGACCAGCAGGCTCGCGCCCTCGGCTTCTCTGAACAGCGCCTCGGCGGGCTTTTCCGGCGTAACCACCCGCCGAACGCTGACATCGGGAAACCGTTCACCCCAGCCCGACAGGGATGAGGCGAGAACTTCCTCGGCTTCTTCGCGCACCTCGCCCCAAGGCAGCTCCCACTGCTGCACCCGGGCGAAGGGATCCAGCGGAAGGTCGCTCCAAGCGTGCACCGCGACCAGTTCGCTGCCGTGACGGGAAGCGAAGTCGTAGCCGAAACCCATGGCGAGTCGGCTGGCCGATGATCCGTCGACGCCGACGACGACCGGCGCCGAACCGAGCTGCTCGCGGCCACCGCGCACCACGACGATGGGAGCCCCGGTACGTCGCGTCAGCAGTTCCGCCGACGTCGAGCCCAGCACCCCGAACTCCATCCCGATGCGCGGCCCGCCGAGCACCAGCACCTCGGCCTCCCCGGCCAAGTCCGCCAACATCTCCGCCGGATCCCCGAACGGCATGCTGCTGTGCACTTCCAGCTCCGCGTCGATTTCCCAGCAGCCGGCGACCAATTCCGCGAGTTCCTGTCGCAGGATCTTCTGCAGCGGCTCCAGGACGTCACCTTCGCCTGGCACCTTGATCGGGGCGAGCTCTTCGAACGGCCACGTGAGCACGTGCACGAGCATCAACGGATGACGCCGACTGGATGCCTCGCGCGCTGCCCACCACACAGCACGTCGGGAAGACTCCGTCAGATCGAACCCCACCACCACAGCCTTGCGACTGGTCTCATTCATCCCGATCGATCTCCCCTCACTGCTGACTCGCCCTAATCAAGCGCGGGATCGAGGGATGCCACGCCGGCCTGTTCATGTTGCTCGGTCCGCTCCGGCATTCTCTCGGGGACGACCAGCACCGGGCATCGTGCCTTGTGGATGCACCGCAGTGCCGTGCTGCCCAGAATCGCGTCGGCGACCCTCCCGTGACCACGATCACCCAGGACCAGCATCGTGGCGTGCGCCGACCGCTCGCCCAACACCTCGGCAGCATCACCCTCGACGAGTTCGATGTGGACCTCCGGCGTCGTGGTTCCGCCCATGCAGCCGCGCACCACATTCTTCAGGTCCTCCCAAATCTGTTCCCGCACGTGGTGCGGCGCCAGGCCAGGACGCATCAACATCGGGCCCGGCCCGGCGAGAACAGCGTGCGATGTCCAAGCCATGACCACGTGCACCGGTACGCACCGCTGCCGTCCTTCATCGAGGGCCCAGTGCAGCGCTCGCGCGCTCGCGTCCGATCCGTCCACCCCCACCACGAGAACCTCATAGCCGGCCACGGTTCCCACCTCGCACTCCTGCCTCAACGCAAGCGAGTCCACATCGGTTCGACAACGTCCCACTCCCGGTGCCACGAGCACCCCGCGAGCGCGTCGGCGATCATCCGGGCACCGACGATCAGTCCACGCGGCAACAGGTATCCCGGGCAGCGCGACGCCCAGCAAGTCGGCCATGATCGTCGCAACGACGCGATCGACGCGTCGTCGCAACGGTTGGGAATCGGCCGCAGCGCCTGGACCAGCCATTGCAGGTTGTCTCCCGGTGAACCGTTCATCGCTGGCTCCCCGAGCGGATCGGTGTCGATGCCAAGGCTGCGCCATGCGTTCGACCGGAATTAGGGCACTTCGTCACTCGCGCCTCCGGTGCAGTTCAGAGGCACTTGGACCCTCGCCCCGGCAAACTCCGAACAGTCACAGTGACGGCATCGAACGCGCGGATGAGGAGTCGTGAATGCGAGCGTTCCCCGCGGCCTTCGGGCTGACATCCGGCCAGACGGAGCAGATCATCCGGCTGGCCGGGATGGCTCCATCGCTGCACAACAGCCAGCCGTGGCGCTTCCGGATCCTGCCCCAACTGATCGAACTGCACGCCGATCCGAAACGGCACCTGCCGGTCGCCGACCCCGAGGACAGGGAACTGCGGTTGGCGTGCGGGGCGGCGCTGTTCAACCTGCGACTCGCTTTGGAACAAGCGGGCATCCGGCCGGTGGTGACTTTGCTCCCGCACCTGGCAGCCGCCACCACGCTGGCCGAGGTGCGCGGCGGCGGCCAAGCTCATCAGCGCCCGGTCGACCTCCGGTGCTACGAGGCGATCATCGAGCGGCACAGCCACCGACATCCGTTCCGGAACATACCTGTGTCCACAGAGGACAGGCACTTGCTGATGCGCGCTGCTCACGAAGAGCAAGCCTGGCTGCACGTGGTACAGCCAGGCGAGCACGGCACGCTTGAGGGGTTGGTGCATCGTGCGCATCGAGCGCAGATGGCCGACGCGCGCTTCCGAACCGAAATGGCCGCATGGATCGGACGCGCCGATGACACCACCGAGGGCGTGCCGGTGTCGGCAGCGGGCCCCAAACCGGAACCCAAGGACCAGTGGGTGCACCGCGACTTCACCGCCGGGCACACCGAGCGGGCGCCGGGAACCGAATTCGAAACCCATCCCTTGCTGGTCGTCTTGTGCACCCGGCACAACAGCCGAGAAGCAGACCTGCAGGCCGGGCAGGCGCTGCAGCGGTTGTGGCTGACCGCAACCGCACAAGGCCTGGTCGCGTCGATGATCTCCGAGGTCGTCGAGGTGCCGGAGACACGCGAGGAGCTTCAACGACTGCTCGGTGGAAACGTCACCCCACGAGCACTGCTGCGGATCGGCCACGGCGCACCGTCGGTCGCTTCACCCCGCCGCGACATCGGCGACATGCTCATCAACGGCGTCGCCGAAGCGTTCGAAACCTGAGGTGTCTTGATCAGAGCCGTTCACGCGGCGTGTAAAAACGTTCCGCGAGCCGACATCTTACGGTGCCGACGTTGGCCAGCGCCCGTGCAACGCTTGGGCTCCATCCGTGGCTGTCACCGCACCCCGTCTGCCCACGAGAGAATCCCTTTTCCAAGTAATTTGGCAAAAGGTGCCCTGCTCCTATCACTCGATCAATGTGCGTGCGAGGTGGGCGAGGTCGTCGACTTCGACGTCGAAGGCGTCGGTGGGTTCTGGGGTGCTCTTCTGCTCGGGCCACGTATGCCGTTCGGATGCCTTTCGCCGCTGCGGCGCGCAGGTCCCAGGGGTGTGCCGCGACGAGCATGCTCTGCTCGGGTTCGACGCGGAGGAGATCCAGCGCCATCTCGTACACCACGGGGTCGGGCTTGTAGGAGCGCACGAGTTCGCTGGAAAGCACGCAGTGCCAAGGTAGAGCGCCTCGGCGGCTGATAGCGGCGAGCATCGCCCTGGTTGCGTTGGACAACGCCACCAGGGCGATACGTCCGGACAGGGCGCGGAGAGCAGGCGTCGCATCCGGCCACGGGCGCAGCCGTTGGGTGACCAGTGCGAGCCGGTCCAGGGCCGAGGCGTCAACGGTGAGTCCTTGTTCTTCGACTGCTGTGGCCAGGGCGAGGCGGTTGATCTCCGCCAGCGGCGCCCACGACTCACCTGCGAGAATCGAGTTCAGCCGCCGGGTACACTCGCCCAACCACGTTGCGGCCAGCGGCTTGCCGTGTCCGCTCTGACCGGTCGCGTCGTGTACCGCCTGTTCGAACTCGTCCGCTGCCGAACCTGCTTCGTCCACCACGGTCCCGAGCACGTCGAAGAACAGGACCCGGATCTCGCGCACATCTATCGCCAGTCCGGCGATCTTCCCACGGGAATGCGGGCGGCCGTGCGTGCTCGCGCACGGACCGGTGTCCATCGGGTCGTAAGTGGTGCTGCCGGTTCTTACCGGTGTCGTGTCTCGGTAGATGGGTCAATCCCCGGACACGCCTAACCCACGGAAGAAGCAGAAGAGCCCCTTTTCTCGCCAGAAAAATCACTCACGCGCATGCTTGGCCGCAGCACGCAGGGTGGCGCGCATGATGGCTTTGACGAACGGCGACACCGTCCGCCAGTAGAGCGTGAAGATCCGGCGCGTGATCGGGTCGTCGAGCGTGGTGCGGATGTCGTAGGTGGCCAGGCTGCCGCGGCGGCCGTAGGGGCGCACCGAGAGCGAGGTGACGATCTTTCCCCTGCCGGGCTTGCCGTACTCGGCGAACTCCTCGGCCGTGACCTTCTCCATGCGCACGATCGGCGTCCAGAACCTGCCCACCGCACCGAAAACCACTTCCCGGCCTGGCTGTTCGCCGAGCAGCACCCAGTCGCCGCTGACGCACAGGTCGTCGTAGGTCAGTCGGGTCGGAACCCGAGGCGGAACGCGGCGTTTGAGCCGCTCCGGCAGTCCCCGCACCCACATAGCCAGGTCCGCGGTTCGCGACCTGATGGTGAGCAGGTCGAGATGACGCAGCTCCTGGTACATCGTCTCCGGCTGCACATCGACGACCAGGTGTTCGACCGCGCCGACGTCGTAGCGCGCCGCGAAGTCGTCGACACTCACCGAACGCTCGGTGACCTCCCAAGTCGCTGAGGCGACGTCAGGGTGCTGGGTCCGCGTCTTGTCGGTCTTGTCATTCATCAGCTCTTCTCCCTTCTTCGGCGAAATCGAGGTCCTCGCCGTGGTGGGTTTCGCCGACGATCACGAACGGGCAGTCCGCACGGTGCAGGACGCTGCGCGCGACCGAGCCGAACCCGAGTACCGTGCTGTGGTGGCCGAGGACCAGCAGCTGGGCCGAGGAGGCGGCGAGGCTCAACTCCTCGGCGGGATTGCCGTAACGCACGTCCGTGCGTAGTTGAACCTTCTGGTATTTTGCCGTCCAGTCAGCCAGATTCACTGCCAGGTCGGTTCGGGCTTCGTCCACTGTCGACAACCTCGCCATCGATGCGGGCCCGGTCCGGAACTGCCTGCCTGAGACCGGTCGCCACACGTGCACCACCAGCAGCGGGGTGTCCCGCAGGGCGGCTTCTTCGAAGGCGAACGAGACTGCCGCCGAACCGAATGGCGGGTCTGCCACACCGAGCACCACCGGGCCCAGGGCGAAACTGGTCCGACGCTGCGGAACGACCACGACTGGACAGCTCGCTCGTTCCGCAACCGCTCTGCTCACCGATCCCAGCAGCGTCTCGGCAACGGCGCCCCGGCCGCGCGAACCGACGACGAGCAACTGGGCGTCGACGGACTCCAAGGCCAGTGCATCCGGCGGGAATCCGTGCACCACGTCTTCGGCAATATCGATCTTGCGATGCTCACGACGACACAACTCGCCAGCGCTGCGCACGACGCTCCATGCCTGCGAGCTGTCGCCACTCGCGACGACCGTCACCAGCCGCAACGGCGCACCACGCAGGGAGGCCTCGTCGGCTGCCCAGAGTGCTGCAGTCGCCGACTCAGCGGAGCCGTCAACGCCTGCCAGCACGCACCGCATCCGCGTTCCCCACGTCGAGATCGGGTACATCGGATCGTCCCCAACTCGTTCTCGGGTACCACTTGCGTGGTACGCCCAACCCAGGCGTCACGTCCGGCGCCTGCGTTCGGCGAATGCCATCATCCGGTGCGGGTATTCTTCTTCGCCGATTTCCCCGCGGGCGAAGCGCTCCGCCAGCAAAACCACGCGTCCTGCCCGTGGCTCCCGTCCATCTCGTCGCTGGCGACACTCATCGAGATCCCTCTTTCTCCGGGTGTGCGACGGAGTCCTGGGCGATGCTGCGGACGAGATCGACCGCGGTGAGCACACCGCACACCCGCCCGTGCCGCATGACCAGGACGGCATCGGTGTGGGCGTCGATCATGCGTTGCGCTGCGACACCGATGTCGTCGGCCGCGTCCACTCGGGGCCCCTGCGCCGGGCATAGCGAGCCGACCGAAGTGGTCGTCTTCGGGTACTGGGCCGCGATGCCCTGCAGCAGGTCTGCCGCGTTCACCAGCCCCACGGTGTCCTCGTCGGCGACCACGGCGAGGTGGTGCACGTCGCGGCGGTACATCTCGTACAACGCATCCATCGCGTCCAGTCCGGGTCGGACCGCGACCACGGGGGTGCTGGCGAGGCCGAGCGCGGTTTCCTGGTCGTTCATGTTCCACCTCGAAGGGCCGTACCCGGTCCTGACCGTCGCGCGCCCACGGCGTCCCAGCTAGGGGATATGGTCACCTGCACCGGCACCGGGGGGACGCGGAGCTTGCGGTTGACTTCCTTCCCACGCCTGAACTGAAGGCGGGGGATTCCAACCCTCGCGGGTTGGGTTTCCTGCTTCACAGACAGTTGCCGTTC
Source organism: Saccharopolyspora pogona (assembly GCF_014697215.1). GTDB lineage: Bacteria > Actinomycetota > Actinomycetes > Mycobacteriales > Pseudonocardiaceae > Saccharopolyspora > Saccharopolyspora hattusasensis. Next base: position 904,995 of record NZ_CP031142.1, on the reverse strand, counting down.
CGGCTATCGCCGGGCCGGTCTTACACCATCTCCACAGGCTGCAACCGCCAGCCCGGCGGCCAGAATGTTTTTCGCAGCGTTGACATCACGATCGTGAGTCGCCTCGCATCCGGTGCAGGTCCACGACCGCACCTGAAGCAGCATCGACTCAGCGAGCTTTCCGCAAGCCGAACAGATCTTGCTGGACGGGAACCACTGGTCAACCGCGATCACCTCGCGGCCGTACCAGTGGGCTTTGTACTCCAGCATGGAGCGGAATTCCGACCATGATGCGTCGGAGATCGCGCGCGCGAGCTTGCCGTTATTGAGCATGCCGCGCACGTTCAGGTCCTCGATCACGACCGTTTGGTTCTCACGGACGAGTCGAATAGTGACCTTGTTTGTGAGACCTTTGGCCTGCTCGCTTCGTGCACGGACTTGACGCGCTTCCTCCCCACGGATAAATCCGGGGGTCTCCGCGCTACGTTCCTTTGATGAAGGGATCTTCGGGTTCGTGTGGTTCCAAGCGGATGCGCGCGTCGGGGATGCGAACGCCCTGCTCGGTGACGATCACGGGGTTGAGGTCGGCCTCGGCGACCTCGTGGAGCAGTTCGGCCATCCGTGCCGTGCGCAGCAGCACATCGATCACGGTGTCCATATCCAGCGGCTGGGCCGGTCGCGGGCCGAACAACTGGAGCGCGGCCCGCAGTTCGTGGAGCATGTCCTGGGCATCGCGGGATCGGAGTTGACCACGCCTAGGCAATTCGGTCCCACCAGCCGCATCCCCCACCGACGAACGGCGGTGAGCAAGCCGTCCACAACGGCTGGCTTACCGGTGATTCCCGCTGCCACCACGACCAGTGCACGAACCCCGCGCCGCCCGCATTCCTCCGCCACCTCCGAGATGCTCTCGGCAGGGACGCACAGCACCGCCATTTCCGGCGGTTCCGGAAGATCGGCCACGGATCGGAAAGCGGTCAGGCCGTGAATGTCTCCGCGGCGGCGGTTGACCGCGTAGATCGTTCCGGTATTTCCGCCCTGGATGATGTTGCGCAGCATGGCGTTGCCCACCGCCGATTCCCGGTGGCTCGCACCGACGACCGCCACCGACGTCGGGCAGAGCACCCGGCGCAGGCTGGCGACGTCCGCGACCCGCTCGCGATCCCGGCGGTAGCAAGCGCTGCGCGAGGCCGCACAGCATGCGCAGCTGCTCGTGGTCACCCCGGCGCCCGCGATCCCCTACCGCGTCGCCAGCCGCCGGGCCGTGACGCTCGCGGGGTTGACCGGTGCTGAGGACTCCTGGCAGGTGTGGCCGCATCTCGTCACCGACGGATCCCCGGACGCGGTCCGCGCCGAGGTCGCGATCGCCGGCCTGCGCGGCCGAGGCGGTGCCGAATTCCCGGTGGTGCAGAAGTGGGAGGCGGTGCGCGGCCCGGCGCCGAGGTTCGTGGTGGCCAACGGGGACGAGGGCGATCCTGGTTCGTTCTGCGACCGACTGCTGTTGGAAAGCGACCCGCACCGCGTGCTGGAAGGACTGGCCCTCGCCGGTTTTGCGGTCGGCGCGAACCGGGGCGTGGTGTTCGTGCGGTCGGAGTACCCGGTGGCGGTGGGGAGGATGCAGGCTGCGGTGGAAGCAGCGCGCGCTGCGGGGCACTTCGGGGCCGGCGTGCACGGCTCGTCGGTCGACTTCGACGTCGAGATCGTGGAAGGCGCAGGATCCTACGTCGCCGGGGAGGAAACCGCGCTTCTACACGCCTTGCAGGGATTTCGCGGCAGCGTCCGGCCCCGGCCGCCGTACCCGACCGAGTACGGCCTCGCCGGGCAGCCCACCGTGGTGAACAACGTCGAAACGCTCGCGGCGGTGCCGTGGGTGCTGCGACACGGCGGCACCGCATACGCACAACTCGGCACCCCGATCGAAACCGGCACCAAACTGGTGTGCCTGAGCCAGCGCTTCCGCAATCCCGGCGTCTACGAGGTCGAGTTCGGGGTCCCGCTGCGCTACCTCGTCGAAACCCTCGGCGGCGGCCTCAAACCCGGCTACCGGCTTCGGGCCTTGCAGGTCGGCGGGCCGCTCGGCGGGTTCCTCTCCCCCGACGACCTGGACGTCCCGCTGCTCGCCGAGGCGCTCGCCGAAGCCGGGGTGGCGCTCGGGCACGGCAGTCTCGTCGCCATCGACGACGGGATCACCGCGCGGGAGCTGCTCCGGCACGTGTGGAGCTTCGCCGCAGCCGAAAGCTGCGGCGCCTGCACCCCTTGCCGCGTCGGCACACGGCGCGGCCGGGAGTTGGCTGCATGCTTCCCGACCAGTTCGGAGAAAGTACTGTCACAGCAGGAAAAACTGCTCGACGTGATGAGCACCGGCAGCCTGTGCGCCTTCGGCCGGGGTGTACCGGGCTCGGTACGAAGCCTGCTGCGCGTCTACCGGGACGAACTCCTCGCAGGAGAACGCTGATGCGCGTCACCATCGGGCGCACCACTGTGGACGTCGCGGACGACGCCACGGTCCTCGACGCCGTGCGCGCGAGCGGCACCGGCGCCACACACGACCGAGGCGTAGACCACTCACACCGTTCACGCAACGTGTAAAAACGTTCCGCGAGCCGACACCTTACGGTGCCGACGTTGGCCAGCGCCCGTCCGGCGCTGGTCTTCCCGTGGCGATACCCGCCGCCAGCAAATGCTGGTCTTACATGGGTTTCCATCGGGCTGTCACGACGCAACTCGCCGCCACCCAACCATGTTGGAAAACCAGGTTCCCGACAGACTGGCTTGGCTCTCGCCAGCCTGCCAAGTTCCTTCGCGGCAAACCATACCAACCCGAAACGACACATCTTTACCCAGCTTCCCGAACAGTTGGGCCCCCTACGTCAAGCTCGATCGCGACCTGTGCATCGCCTGCGGGCGATGCGTGGCCATGTGCGCCGAAGTCCAGGGCACCTTCGCACTCGAACTCACCGGCCGCGGCTTCAACACCGTCGTCACGCCAGGCGACGGCGGGCCGTGGGTCTCCTCCCCCTGCGTCGGCTGCGGCGGCTGCGTCGACAGCTGCCCCACCGGCGCACTGTCCGAACCCGGCCTCCTCGACCTTCGCCCCATCACCACGACGACCACGACCACCTGCGGCTACTGCGGCGTCGGCTGCACCCTCGACGTCCACGTCCGCGACAGCACCATCGCCGCCATCACCCCGACGCACGGCGCTCCAGTCAACCGCGGCCACGCCTGCATCAAGGGCCGATTCGCTCACGCCTTCACCCGCGCCGAAGACCGCCTGACCACACCACTGCTGCGACGCGACGGGCAACTGGTCGAAACGACCTGGCACGAAGCCCTCACCACGATCGCCCAGCGACTGGCGGACATCCGAGACCGGCACGGCCCGGACGCCATCGCCATGATCTCCTTCGCCCGCGCCACCAACGAGGAGAACTACCTGGCCCAGAAGTTCATCCGCACCGCCATCGGCACCAACAGCATCGACAACTGCTCCCGCTTGTGCCACGCACCCTCGGCCGCCGGGCTCACCGCTTCCTTCGGTCTGGCGGGCGGCACCAATCCGCTCGACGACCTCGACCACGCCGACTGCATCCTGCTCGCCGGCGCCAACCCCACCGAGACCCACCCCGTCGTCGGGGCCCGCATCAAGCAACGCGTGCTGGCCGGAGCCCGGCTCGTCGTTGTTGATCCCCGACGCATCGAACTCGCCTCGCTCGCCGACGTCCACCTGCAAAACCGGCCGGGCTCCAACGTCGCCGTCTTCAACGCGCTCGCACACCAGCTGATCGACGACGACCACATCGCTCACGACTTCCTCGACCAGCGCACCACCGGGTTCGACGAGGCCGCCGCGCTCCTACAGGACTACGGGCCGGACACCGTCGCCGGCATCGCCAACGTGCCACCTGCGGTCCTTGTTGCAGCCGCAAGGGTTTTCGGACGGGCAGAGCATCCTGTCATCGTCTACGGGCTCGGGATCACCGAGCACGCCCACGGCACCGACGGCGTGCGCACCCTCGCCAACCTCGCCATCCTGCGCGGCGCGGTCGGCACCCCGGGCTGCTGCGGGATCCTCCCACTGCGCGGACAGAACAACGTCCAAGGCGCATCCGACATGGGTGCACTGCCGGACACGCTGCCCGGCTACCAACACGTCACGGACGCGGCAGTCCGCGACCGCTTCGCAGCCGCCTGGGGTCAGCCGGTGCCCGAACGCCCCGGCCTGCGCATCCCGCAGATGTTCGACGCAGCCATCAATGGAAACTTGCGCGCGCTGTACGTCATAGGCGAGGACATCCGCCCAAAGCGACCCGAACACCGGCCACGTTCGCGCCGCCTTGCGCGCGTGCGACCTCGTCGTCTGCCACGACCTCTTCCTGTCCCGGACCGCCGGGCACGCCGACGTCGTCCTGCCCGCCGCCTCGTTCCTGGAGAAGGACGGGACCTTCGTCAACTTCGACCGCCGCTTCCAACGCGTACACCCCGTACTCACCTCACCGAGGCAGGCGGACACCGACTTCGGCATCCTGCACCGCCTCGCCCGCGCCCTGGGCGCCGACCTCGGGTGCCACACACCCGCCGAAGCACTCGCCGAGTGCGCGGCCCTGACACCGGTCTTCGCCGGAATCTCGCACCACCGGCTCGACACCGAAGGCCCGCTGCACTGGCCCTGCCGAGCATCCGACCAACGCGGAGAGGCCGTGCTCTACCTCGAGAGGTTCTCCACTCCTGACGGCCGAGCAGCACTGGCCGCACTCCCCTACCTCCCACCTGGTGAACAACCCGACGCCGAGTTCCCCTACCTGCTGGTCACCGGCCGACGGCTCGTGCACTACAACACCGGATCCATGACCCGCCGCACCCCCAACGTCGAACTCCGACCCACCGAAACCCTCGAACTCCACCCCGCCGACGCCGCCCACCTCCGCGTGCTGGAAGGCACCAAGGTGACCGTGACCAGCCGCTGGGGCCGAGCCATCTTGATCGCCCACCCCAGCCACGACATCGCTCCGGGCCAGGCCTTCGCCTTCTTCCACTTCTCCGACGCGGCCGTCAACGACCTCACCTCGCCCCACACCGACAACACCACCGGCTGCCCGGAGTACAAGGTCACCGCAGTACGCATCGCGCCGGCACGGTGAGCACGTACCGGTTTGCCAGATAACCGGCTCACGGACCGAACCGTTGGAGAATCACCAGCCGGCCGCGGTCGGCGACCCGGCCAGCCACGACATCGCTCGCGCGTTGGCGCTGGCAACGCCGGGTACACGGCAGGTGACCGTGGTCGAAGCCGGGCCGAATCGACTGCACGTATAGCGCACGGAGGAAGCCATGCACGTCGAAGAAGTTTTCCACCCGGGGACGCTGACGTGTGACGCGTCCGATTCGCTCGAAGACGTCGCGAGGAAGATGACCGCGGACCACGTCGGCGCTCTCGCCATGCTCGACAACGACCGGATCGTCGGCATCATCTCGGAACGGGACATCGTCCGGGCCGTCGCGGAGAAGGCCGATCCGCGAACGGCAACAGCCACCCTGTTCGCATCGCACCAACTGGAAACCGCTGCCTTCGGGGAGGACACCCGGGATGCGGCGCGGCGGATGCTCGACGCCGGGATCCGTCACCTCCCGGTGAAGCAAGGCCGAATGGTCGTCGGCGTGATCTCCATGCGCGACCTGCTGGCCGTCGAAACCTGGCTTTGACCACGACCGGCACAGCGCATCAACCGATCCCCGAGCCTCAGAAGGGTCGTGCTAATGAGCGGCGTGGGACTCGAGGTGCAGGTGAGACGGGGTACCAGCAGCACCGACCCGCTGTGGCCCAGTGCCGGATCCGGTTATAGCGCCCCGCCCGCTGTGCGCGGGGCTGCGGACGCGTTCCTGTCTTCGCCGACGGGGTCTCGTTTGAGGTAGTCCTCCATGTCGAACATGTTGCCCTGCGAGCGGTCCATGACATCGAAGTACGCCCTGGACCCACGGCATCTCGAAACGTTATGACCTGCTCACGAGGCTGTCTTAAATGTTGCGGCGTACAGGGCAGTAGGGCGGATTTATGCTCGGAAGCGGCGCCGGCCGCTTAGCGCTTAGCCCACCCTCGCCACTCTCACCGAGCCTGAAAGCAGGCTCTCAGGGACGGTTTGCGATCACCTCGGCCATGGGCGCCACCGTGACGTCAGCCGCGCTGAATCGCTGCCGAACTGCCTGGGCGATCTCGATCGCGTTCGGCCGGTCGCCGTGCAAGCAGATGGTGTCGGCGTCCACTGGCAGAGTCTTCCCACTGGTCGAGACCACTTCGCCCGCAAGGATGGCCATGGCCTTCTCGGCGCAGTGCTCGGGAGACTTCGCGACCGGATCGGGCTCGATGATGATGTGGCCGTCATCGTCGTAGTCCAGGTCGGCAAAAGCTTCCCGAGCCACCCGCACGCCACGTGCTGCAACCTTCTCGGCGGTTGGGCCCGCAAGCAGGACCAGGATTAGCTCCGGGTCGACCGCGGTAACCACCTCGGCAATGGCATCGGTCACTTCCGGCTCCCGGATGGTCAACCCGTAGAAGGCACCGTGCGGTTTGACGTGCGTCAGGGCGATCCCGAACGAGTCGGCGAAGCTTCGCAGGGCGCCGAGCTGGTACAGACATGCATCAGCGGCTTGTTGCGGGGTCATCGCGAGCGCTCGCCGACCGAACCCGACCAGGTCGGGAAATCCCGGATGTGCCCCGAGTGCGGTTCCGTGCGACTTGGCCAGCCCGGCCGAGCGGCGCATGGTCGCCGGGTCGCCCGCATGCCACCCGCAGGCCACGTTGACCGACGACACCAGCGGCATCAGGCGCGCATCGTCGCCGAGCCGCCAGCGGCCGAAGCTCTCCCCCGCATCGGCATTGAGATCGATCAATTTCTTCATGCCCACTCCGTTTCGTCAAAGCCCACCGGTCTACCTGAAAGCAGAGACACTCCTGTGGCCACAGTGCCGCATCGACACTTTGAGCACAGTGTTGGCACGCGCCCCGTCCAGCAGAATCAGCGGTTCGGCCACATTTGCCCCCTGCTTTTGTCCAAGCCGGCCAGTGGCCGACCACTGCGGTGCGGGTTCACAGTGACCCCCATGCCCCGTGAGCCGATCAGGCAGCGGGCGTGACTGACTGGAGAGAAGCTGTGGCAACGGCATCGCTGGAGCTGCCGCCTGCGCACTACCATTTCGGCGCGGACGAGTTCGTCTTCGTTGAGATCGCCCAGGCGATGAGCCTGGAGGCGAACTTCAAGGCCATGACCATCACCGCCGCGTTGCGCGATCAGCACCTCGACGGAATCGTCGACATCTGTCCGTCGAACGCGTCGTACATGATCCGGGTCGGACCCCGACCGTCTCCACCCCGCCGAACTGGTCGAGCATCTCCAGGGCTTGGAGCGACCCGCCACCAGCCTCTCGGCGGACCACGTCCTGCACACGCGGGTCGTCGACGTCCCGGTACTCTACGACGACCCGTGGACCCGGGAGACGCTGCTGCGCTTCCGGGACCGTCACCAGGACCCGGATGCCACCGACCTGGAATACGCGGCGCGCATCAACGGCTTCGAAGACGTCCAGCGGTTCATCTCGGCGCTTTCCGGAGCGCCCTACATCGTGACCATGATCGGCTTCGTTCCCGGCCTGCCGTTCTGCTACCAGCTCGTGTCACCGGACCGCCAGATCGAGGTACCCAAGTACGTGCGGCCCCGCACCGACACTCCCGAACGCGCGTCCCTCTCCTCGGCTTTCCGTGGGTGTAAATCGGCGAGGAGTAGACGGATTGTCATTGCTTGGTAACGGAATGCGCAGGTGTGACCTGCGGGAATAAGGGCGCACCTGAGGTTCGGAGGTTGCCTAGACCATCCGTACCCGAAGGGCTCACGTGCGCGTTACTACTGTATTCAACCGGAGGCCTTGCCAGGGGCGTCTGTGGAGTCGGTGTCGTTCACAGATCAGGGAATCGTGCTGGGGCTGCGGCGGCGCCGTCGGCTGCTGGTCTGCCCGTGCGGCCGTAAGCAGCGCGGCCGCTACGACACCTCCCGCCGCCGGTGGCGGCATCTGGACTTCGGTGCCTGCCAGGTATGGCTGGAAGCCGATATCCACCGCATCGACTGCCGGGGCTGCGGGCGGGTGCGTACCGAGGAACTCCCGTGGGCCAGGCCCGGTGCCCGGCACTCCCGTGATTTTGAGGATGTGATCGCCTGGCTGGCCCAGCGTATGGACAAGACCAGCGTGTCCCGGCTGATGCGGTGTTCCTGGGAAGCTGTCGACCGCATCGTCGGCCGGGTCGTGGTCGAGCATGTCGATGACGCCCGGTTGGACGATGTCTACCGCATCGGTGTGGACGAGATCTCCTACAAGCGCGGCCACATCTCCCTGCAAGGCGCCGCAGTCGAGCTGCGGATCAATGCCGAAGACGCTGAGAACGACTTCACGCCCACACCTGGAGAGCTAACCCGTTTCGACCTGCCCGGCGGGCCGGGAGTCCGCATCGACACCGGTTTCGTCACCGGAGAACCGCATCAGCCCGTTCTACGATTCCATGATCGCCAAGCTCATCTGCTGGGGTGCCGATCGGGAACAGGCGTTCACGCGCGCTGAGCAGGCGCTCGGCGAACTCCACGTGCAGGGAGTGCCCACGGCCCGTGCTCTCTACGGCAGCCTGCTTGCCTGCCCGGAACTGCGCAAGGGCACTGTCCACACAAGTTGGTTGGAGGCTTGGCTTGAGTGACTCGGTCAACGTGTCGCGACACCCAGAGCAATGATCGCGCCGGTGCCGAACATTTGTCCGGGTGGGCTGTCACGCTGTCGAAACAGCGACGGGCGCGATGGCAATATCAGCGAACTACCTTTCCCGAGCCACACCACCCTCGACCGCGCCGGCAACGTCAGGTGAATGAAGCGAACGGACCGTTCGCGCCACCTACGAGCCTGTTGCAAAATTACGCCCACCACGGACCGTGATCGATCGATCACGGCTGAGATGGCCACTGGCGGACAAACGGCGGCGATCGAGACTGATTTGGTACTTCGGTTCAGCCGTTTTCGCCGAAAACGCAACAGGCTCCTACCGACGCGAACAGGCCGTTCGCCTCACACCAACAACCCACGGCTACGTCCGGCGCGGAGGGCGGGCCGGGGAAACGGACCGGCAGCAATCCCGGCACCGGACCCCGGCCCGGCCCAGCCCAGCCCGGCCCGGCCCGGCCCGGCCCCTACATCATCGGCAAGGATGACGCCTCGGCGATCGGCACCCTGGTCGAACGCTCCACCCGTGCCGAGGCGACGTATCCGGCCTCGGCGTCGGCAACTGGCCGGCGCATGCTGGTGACGCCGTTCGTCCGGTTATTCGGCGCACCACGCCGCGAGGAAGTCCCGCGTTGGGTCGGTCGCGGCCCGCACGCCGAGAGCGTTGAGCTCGTAGGCGATCGCGGCGATGGTGTGCAGTTGCGGCCCCGGTCGGGCCGACTCCGCCATGTGCGCGATCCGGATCACGGTGGCGGCGTCGCCGTCCATTCCGCCCGCGATGTGCACACGGTGCCGCTGCGCCAGCCGACGGCGCAGGGTCCGGGCGTCGATGCTGCCCGGCAGCCGGAACGCGCCGACGGTGCTCGACTCCGCACCTGGCGGCGCCACCGGATGCATCCCGAGTGCGGCCATCGCCGCGCGCAGGCCGGCGCCGGTGCGGCGGTGCCGTTCCCAGCGTTCCTCGATGCCTTCCTCCGCGGTCAGTTCGAGCGCGCGGCGCAGCGCGACCACCAGGTTGGTCGGCATGGTCCACGGCAGTCTGCGGTATCCGGACTTCAACCTGCCGCCCTGCTCTCGGGGAACCCACTGGTCCCACCACCGGAGCAGGTCGAGGTAGTAGCCGAGCGGTGGCCGTCTGCGGCCTTCGATCTCGCCGCGGGCGCGCTCGCTGACCGCGACGAAGGCCAGCCCGGGCGGCGCGCCGACCGACTTCTGGGCCGCTGAGGCGCACAGGTCGATGCCGAGGTCGTCGAAGTTGATCGCGGTGCCGGCGAGTGAGGACACCGCGTCGACCAGCAGCAGCCCGTCCCGCCGGTGCACCAGATCGGCGTATTCGGCCAGGTCGTTGACCATGCCGGTGGACGTTTCGTTGTGTACGACGCCGAGAACGGGCCGGTCGTGCCGGTCGAGTTCGGCCTCGATGTCGCGCACCGCCAACGGCTGGCCGGAATCGTGCTTGATCTCTACGACCCGCATGCCCAGCGACCCGCCGATGGCGGCCATCATGCGGCCGAACGTGCCGTTGGCCGGGACCACGAGAGGACGGTCGACGGGGGCCGCGCTGGCCAGCGCGGACTCGACGGCGCCCCGGCCGCTCGCCGGCAGCACCACGACTTCGCCCCCGGTGCCGTAGATCTGCTTGAGCAGTTCGCAGGTCTCGTCCATCGTCTCGGCGAACTCGGCACTCTGGTGGTACATCGGCGGGGCCGCGAGTGCTTGGATGACCCGGTCGTCGACCAGGGTCGGGCCTGGCTCCATCTGCAATGCCATTGCGGTCATGGGGAATTCCTGTGCGTTCGAGGTCGAGTGTGTGGATCAGGAGCTGATGGCGCGGATCCGCTCGGCTGGTATGCCTTGGGCGCGGAGATTGCCGGTCTCCTGCTCGCGGGCCAGCAGGAAGCGCTTGCCGTTCCGGTCCGCGATCACGGGCGCAACCATCTTCGGTGCGTCCATTCGGATACCGGGGGGTGAGCAACTGCTTGATCGGATGGAATCCGAACTCGCGCTCGATTTGCGCACAATCCGCTGATGACCCGCACCGGGCACTCCTCATTTTGCGCCGCGAAAGCCGTTCCAGGTGGAACTGCTGACGTCCGGTCAATGCGGACACAACGCTAGGCGAGTCGGTTTCGGAATGTCCAATGCTTCGTTTGGAAGTTCCGATTCAACGATTGAATCGATCACCCGTGCTTCAAATAATCGAGCAGTGCGGCAAGCGCGGGGTTGTCGTTGTCGCGTCTCCAGACGAGGCTGAGTTCCACTTGGCTCGACTCGGGCAGCTCAACAGATCGGAAGACGACCTCCGGATAGCGGAGCTGGGTGGCCCCAGCTGGGACCAGGGACAGCCCGAAACCGGCGTTGACCAGCGCCAGCACGGAGTGGATCTGGCTCAGGTAGTGCGAGAAGACCGGGGCGCATCCAGCATTTCTAAAAATGCTGGTGAGCAGGTCGTGGAAATACCTGGATTCCGCTGGTCGATACATGATTACGCTTTCTCCGTCGAAATCGGCGACGGTGAGCGGTTCCGGCGATTTCGCGAACGCATGGCCCACCGGAATAGCGGCGACCAGGTGTTCCCGCAAGTAGATTCGCGAGTCGAGATCGTGCCGCCGGACGGGAGGGCGGACCATCATTCCGAGGTCGAGGCTGCCGTCGGACAGCGCCTCCAGCTGTTCGTTCTTCACCATTTCCCGCAGGATGATCTCGACCCCGGGCAGGTTCTTCCGGACCACGCCCAGCACCGCACCCAGGGTGCGGTAGGCGCTGGCCGCGGTGAAACCGAGTGCCAGGCTGCCGATCTCCCCGGTGGACGCCGAGCGGGCCATCCGCGCGGCCTGCTCGGCCTGGCGGAGCAGGCGCCGCGCCTCCGGGAGGAAAGCTCGGCCTGCCCTGGTCAACCGGACGGCGCGGTGGCTGCGGTCGACGAGCTCGACACCGAGCTCGTTCTCCAGCAGTTGGATCTGGCGGCTCAGCGGCGGCTGGGTCATGCGAAGTCGTTCGGCGGCGCGTCCGAAGTGCAGTTCCTCGGCCACGGCGACGAAGCCGTTCAACTGGAACAGTGAGAACATGTTCTCCTTCGCCGTCCGCCGGGGAGGAACCGCCGGACCCACCCGGCCGCGCCCGTGGTGTTCGACCCGATACGGAGCATGGTCGGGGTGCTGGGCGCGGTTCCCTGAGCCTGCCCGACGGGGCGCGGATAGTCGAGCATGACCGGGACCGGCCGGTCGCGACCCCCGTTGGTCACCACCCGCGTCGCGCCGAACGTCCCCACGCTCTGGCGTGACTCACCACGCCTGCTCGCGGGATCCGGATCGCGCTTCCCGAACGGACAGCATCGAAAACCCTGCATCGACGGCGAAGTCCGGCGATGAGGTCATCGTTCGACCAGGGCGTCGACGACGCTGGCCCGTCTACTCGCGCGGTGGCGTCGCAATCGCGATGCGCGGAGTCGAGCAGCCGGTAGCCGGGGCTGGACTTCCGGAACATCCCCACCTACCGTTCCGGCCATGCGAACGGCATTGCGTTGAATGGAGCATCTATGGATGAGGTCTCCCTCGGGGTGGAGATCGGTGGCACCTTCACCGATCTCGTCGCCTACGGGCCTGCGGGCCTGCGGACGGTGAAGGTGCCGTCAACCACGCATGCACCCGAGCAGGGCGCGACCACGGCGGTCCGAGAGGCGTTCGCCGACCTCGGTGCCGTCGCGACCGTTGTGCACGGTTCGACGGTCGCCACCAACGCCGTGCTGGAGCGACGGGGCGAACGGGTCGGACTTCTCGTCACCGCGGGCTTCGGCGACCTGCTGGAACTGCAGCGCCAGGACCGCATCGACACCACGGTCCTGAAGTACCGCAAGCCGCAGGCCCTGGTCCCCCAGAGCGACGTCGTCGAGGTGATCGAGCGGATGGCCGCGGACGGCAGGGTGATCCAGGAGATCGACCGGGCATCCGCCGAAGCCGCTCTGGACGCGCTGGCTGCGACCGGGATCGACACGGTGGCGGTCTGCCTACTGCACTCCTACCGCAACCCCGCGCACGAGTTGGCCGTCGCCGAGCTCGCCGCGCAGCGCCATCCCGGCCTGACTGTGGTCCTCTCCCATCAGGTGTCACCGGAGCCGCGGGAGTACGAGCGGGCGAGCACGACCGTCCTCGACGCCTACATCCGGCCGACGGTCGACGGCTATCTCGGTCGTCTCGGGCACACGCTGGAGACCGGCGGGTTCGCCGGGGACCTCCACGTGATGCAGTCCAACGGCGGGGCGATGCCCGCGGACATCGTGCGGCGCAATGCGATTCGCATGCTGCTGTCCGGGCCCGCAGGTGGCGTCAGCGCCGCCGCGGTTGGGATCATGGCGGGATGGGCGCCATTCGCAGCCTTCCTCTCGCGCCTGTTCCCCGCCCGGGTGCGCTACAGCGGCACCGCGTTCAGCTTCCAGCTCGCCGGCATCCTCGGTGGCGCATTCGCCCCCACGATCGGTGTCGCGCTATACGCGGGATTCGGCACCCCGTACGCCGTCGCGACCTACCTCGCGATCGCCTGTGCGATCAGCATCATCTGCTCGCTGTTGGTCCGGTTCGTCCCGGACGACGACGTCGAACAGATCGGGGAAAGGGCCTCATCCCACGCCGAGGCATAATTCTGATCGAAACACCCGACAGGAGGAGCAGTGTCATGAGCGCCAAGGACGAGAAGTCCCCGGAGTCGTTGACGGACCGGGTCTTCGCAGTGCTCCTGGCGTTCGTCGACGCCCCCGAGCTGGGGATCAGCGACATCCACCGGCGCACCGGACTTGACAAGAGCGTGGTGCACCGGATCGTGCGCAGCGCGGTCGCGCACGGCTTCCTCGTCCAAAATCCTCGGACCCGGAGTTACAGCGTTGGACTCCGGGCCTGGGAAATCGGTCGCGGCTACGGCGGCGCCGACCGGGTCGTCGCCCTGGCCACGCCGGTGCTGGAGGAACTCAGCAAGGAACATCAGGTCACCTGCTACCTTGGGCGCCTCGACGACCTGGAGATCGTCTACCTTGCCTTGATCGACAGTCCCGGGCCCATCCGGATCGTGCAGGAGGTCGGCGGCCGGGTTCCCGCCACCACGACGGCGGTTGGCTGGGCCCTGCTTGCCGAGCTTGACGACGCCGAACTCCACAGGCGTATCGACGGCCGCGTGGCCCCTGCCGACCAGGAGCGGCTGCTCGCCAAGATCGCGGAGAGCCGCGCCGTCGGAACCGCAGTCAATCGCGGCGAGTTCACCACCGGGGTCGCCTCGGTGGGTGCGCTCGTGCCCAGCACCACCACGCCCGAGCCCATCGGGATTTCCGCCGCGTTCCTACTGTTCGACGACAACGAGGGCATGTGGACCTCCCTGCCCCCCGCTGTACAGGAGGCGGCCGCGCGCATCGCGCGCGATCTCGACGGGCGACCAATCTCCCGAAAAGACCAACGATGACCGGCATCACCGCGGTCAGCACGCCCGAGACCCCCGCGGCAAATCCGGCCGAGGTAGGCGTCGCTGTGGCGGTCGCCGAAGACCCACCTGCCGTTCCTGGTCGGATGGAAATGTATCGACATCGATGAACCAGACCTATGGCTGGTCCAGGACATCGTTCGGCCGGCTCCTGGCCGCGTGACTGCTCAGCGCGCTGACAGTCGAGCCTCAGCCGTCGCCGAACTCCGCGAAAAGGGCAGGCAGCCCACCGGTGTGCACGAAGACAACGCGGTCGTCCGGGCCCCTCAGGCCCGTCCGCACATGGTCGAGTAGGCCGGCGAACCCCTTGCCGGAGTAGATCGGGTCCACGAGAAGCCCTTCCCTCCGGGCGAGCAGCTCGATCGCCTCCCGCGACGCCTCGGACGGCATCCCGTACGCCGGGCCGACGTAGGAGGTGTCGTTCACCACCGGCCCGGGCGTGACGTCCGAGTACCCCAGCGCGCCGGCCGCCGCCGACACGAGATCGGCGATCCCACGCTCCGGAATGTAGGCCTCGTTCGTCTCGTCCATCGGGTTTATGCCGACCACCGAGATGTCCAGACCGAGCAGGACGGCCCCCAGCTGCAGGCCGGCCTGGGTGCTCCCCTGCGACGTCGTGTAGATGTGCGTGGGCAGCGGCTCACCGCGGTCCTCGAAAGCGCAGACGATCTCGCACAACGCCTCGACGTAGGCGACCGCGGCGAGCGTGAGCGCGCGTTCCGCACCCATCCCCACCACGTAGGGACGCCGACCACTCCGGCGGAGCTGATCGGCGATCGCAGCCTTGGCCGCGGTCACCCACTCGGCTGCCGGAACCGGGTCCAGCCGGCCGGCCAGCAGACGTGTCACCAGCTGGTTCCCACCACCCTGCTCGAACATGACGTCCCGTCGCGGGACGATGACCGAGTCCAGCCCGACCCGAGCCGCGGCCGCGGCGAGCTGCCGGGAATGGTTCGACTGCGACGCCGCACCCTGGATGACGACGTCGGCGCCCTGCGCGATGGCGTCACCGAGCACGAACTCGAGCTGCCGGGCCTTGTTCCCGCCGAACGCCAGCCCCGTGCAGTCGTCCCGCTTGATCCAGATCTGGGTGCCACCGAGATCCGCGGACAGCCGAGGACAGTGGTCCAGCGGCGTGGGGAGGTGCGCGAACCGTTCCCGGGGCAGTGCCTGGAGACGGGCTCGAACCTCCGCGACGCGCGAAGACGAAACAGACACGCGGTCACAACCTTTCTACCGACGGGAATCGGCCTGCGGGGAGCTCACAGGCCGCTCGCCGGGCCGCGCCTGGCTGCTGTGCGATGCCGTGCATCGCACAGCAGCCAGGCAGTCGGATCTCGCCCGGACCTCGTTAGGCGCGTACGGCGACCGTGGCGTCGAGCTCGACCAACGCGCCCTGCGGCAGGCCGGGCGCCGGAAGCGCAGTCCGGGCGTGCCGGCCGGCGTCGCCGAGAACGTCGATCAGCAGTTGCGATGCTCCGTCGACCACCTCGGGCTGGTCGATGGCATCGGCCGTGCTCGCCACCCAGGCGTTGAGCTTGAGCACCCGCACCACGTTCTCCAGGCCGACCGCGTCGTCGATGCGGGCGAGCAGGTTCAGGGCGCTGACGCGGGCCGCGGCGATGCCCTCGGCCACCCCGATGCCGTCGCCCAACCGGCCCCCGAGGATCTCGCCCGCGACCGTGCGGGAGATCTGCCCAGAGACGTACAGCAGCTCGCCGGCCCGGACGACGGGTTCGTAGGCGTACTTCGGCGGGCCGAGCACGGGGAGCTCCAGGGACAGCTCGGCGAGCCGGCGGCGGACTTCGGTCCCGGCGGCGCTCATCGCTTGCTCACCACGTACGTCCGGTTCCGGCCGACGTACCAGAGGTCCTCGGTGCCGATCGCAACGTTGTCGTACCGCCAGGGGATCTCGGCGGCGCCGTACGACCCGACCTGCAGGACGTGCTTGTAGCCGGGCCGCAACTCGTTCGCGAACGACTCCTGCTTGCCCATGAGGTGGCCGACGTTGCGCTTCCGGTACTCGGTGTCGAAGTCGATCTCGGTGCCAAGCATCCCGATCTCGCGCATCCGGTCCAGGTGCGGTGCCAGGTAGCGCAGGGTTCCATCGTGCACGTCCTCGCACACCACGCCCGGCCGCAGCTGGCCGATGATGCCCTCCCGGACGACGTCGAAGAAGAACGCGTAGGCCTCCTTCCCACCCTCGGTGCGGGGCAGCGACCGGGCCATGTCGGAGGTGGCGACGGTGACGCCGTCGGCGACGACCCGCACGCCGGCGTCGAGCTGGATGCAGGTCGTGTCCTGGTTGATCGGGAAGTCCACCGGGGGTCCGGGGAAGAGCATCCGGTTCGACGAGTGCAGGTTCGTGAAGTACGGCTCGATCGCGAACGGGATGTCGTGGGTCGTGCGGAACTCGGTGATCTTGTCGAGGTAAACGGCGTGGATGTCGAGCTCGGTGAACTCGCGGCCGTCGTCGATGCCGTGCTCGGCCCAGGCGAGCGCGGCCTCGATGGCGAACACGCTGGCTCGCGCGGCGATGACCTGGAAGGCGAGGTCCTCGTGGTCCCGGACGTCGCGCCAGTGGCCGAGATCGGTCGAGATCCCGACCAGCTCGGCCCCCGCGCGCTCCAGCTCGCGAGCGAGGCCGATGCCGACGAACTCCTCCTCGACACCGGTCCGCGTGCCCGGGCTCAACTCCGCGACGGCGGCCCCGACCGAGGGATACTCGCCGATCGGCGCCCCGGGAAGGTCCGGGGTGCCTCTGGGCGCGAGCACGACCAGCCGCTCGGCAGCGGGCAGCCACACCGCGACGGTGCCCGGCGGCTGGACGTGTCCGGTCACCTCGGTGTAGTTAGGGGTGGCGGCGAGGAGAACCGCGTCCAGCGCACGCTCGTGGGCCAGCGCGGTCAGCGCCGGGAACCGGGTGTCCTCGGCAGCGGAGAGCTCGTCCGCCAGCCCGCCGAGGTGCTCGACCCCCTCGATCAGTCGGCGTGCGACCTGCACGCCCTCGGCCCGCCAGTCGGCGAACCGGGCCAGCACCGCCGCGGTGTCGATCTCGTATGCGACCACCGGAACCGGGTCCTGATCGTCGGCGGTCACTTCCAGCGTCCCGGCGTCGGAGAAGACACGGTGGTGTGCGAGGACGACGTCCGCGGCCAGGTGCACCCGGCCGTCCGCTGCCAGGTCCGCAACCAGGCTGGTCAACGATTCCGCGGCCGGGGAGTCCGCAATGATCCGCGGGTCGATCGTGACCCACGGCGCGTAGAACCGGATCTGGTCCGCTGGGACGCCGGCCGAGAGCGCGTTGCCCTGCTCCTGCTGACGGAGCAGCAGGAAGCATTCGTCGCCCTGCTGCGCGATCAATGGCGCGACCAGCGGGTGGGAGTCGAGGCGGATCGCGGAGAACAGCAGGCTCCGGGGAGCGTCGAGCCCATAGCGCTGCTCGACCTGTGCGGCGTCGGCGGTGAGGTGCAACATGAGGTTCCTCCCGGTGTCGGTGTGGTCAGCTGATGCCGGCGATGACGCCGATGTGCGACTCGATCTCGGTCGCGTACTCGGAGAAAGCCGAGGAGAAGCGGTGGTCCTTGTCGCGGGGGCGTGGCAGGTCGATCTCGATGTCGGCGACGATGCGACCCGGCCGGTCCCCGAGCACGACGACGCGGTCGGCTAGCCACACCGCCTCCGGGATGCTGTGCGTGACGAAAAGGACGCTGCAGCCGGTGGTGCGCCAGATCCGCTGGATCTCGAAGTTCATCGAGTCCCGGGTCATGGCGTCGAGCGCGCCGAACGGCTCGTCCATCAGGAGCAGCTCGGGGTGCGACACCAGCGCCCGGCAGATCGCGACCCGCTGCTGCATGCCGCCGCTGAGCTCGTAGGAGTAGCGGGTCGTCCGGTCCCCCAGCCCGACCATCTCGAGCAGCTCCCGGGCGTAGCGCTCGGCCTCGCCCGTGCGGGTGCCGCGGAACTCCAGCGGCAGCAGCACGTTGTCCAGGTTGTTGCGCCAGGGCAGCAGCACCGGGCTCTGGAACACCATCGCGATGTCCTCGAGCCCCTCCTTGATCGGCCGGCCCTTGACCAGGATTTCGCCCTCGGTCGGGTCCTGGAGACCGGAGATCGTCTTCAGCAGCGTCGTCTTGCCGCTGCCGGACTGCCCCACGATCGAGACGAACTGTCCAGGCTTCACGTGGAAGTCCAGGCCCTGCAGGACGGTGTTGTCCTCCCCGTCCCGGGAGCGATAGGTCTTCCCGACGTTGTTCACCGAGATGGCGTGCTCGTGATTCATCTGACTCTCCGTCCGGCCGTCACGGCGCCTGGATGGCATCGCCGCGGTGCAGCGGTGCGAGGTAGGCGTTGCTGTACACGTCTGCGGGTGTGAGGCGAGCCTCCGGTTTCAGCCCGAGGAACTGGTGCGCGACGTCGATCATTTTCTGGACGCCCGCGTCGTCCATCACGCCGTACTCGTCCGCCGACGCGCCGGTGCCCCAGTTCAGGGCGCATTGCTCGTTGATCGCTAGGACAACGGTCCTGTCCTCGTAGCCGCTGACTTCCTTCTGGAAGTCGTGCGCCGCCTCCTGCGGGTGCCCGCAGGCCCAGAGGAACCCCTTCTGCATCGCCCGGTTGAACCGCTCCACCTGGCCGGGGTTCGTCCGCAGCTTCTCGCCGGAGACGATGATCCCGTTTCCGTAGAGATCGATCCCCAGGTCCGACCACTTAAGGACGACGGCCTTGCGACCGAGTGCGTCGATCGCCGGCTGGTCGGACACGTAGAGGGCGAGGTTCGCGTCCCATTGTCCGGCCAGCAGCCCCGGGATCTTGGCGGCACCGGTGGCGTGTACGACGTTCACGTCATTCTTGGACAGCCCTAACTTGTTCAGCGCGTACGGCCACATCGCAGGCATCGCGCCGGCCGCCTCGGTCGCGACCGTCTTGCCGCGCAGGTCCTCCCAGCCGTTGATGCCGGTACCGGCCAGCGCGACGACGGCGTAGGCGGAGCGGGCCTGCACCAGATTGACCTGCTTGATGTCGGCGCCGCGTGCCCGGCTCGTGACGGTGACGCCGAAGTCGGCCCAGCCGACGTCGACCTTGCCGGTGTCCACCGCGGTGACGGTGTTGCCGGAGCCCGAGCCTGGCATGACGCTGAGGTCGATGCCCTCCGCCTTGAAAAAGCCACGCTCGACAGCCGAGATGAACGGCGCGTGCTTGGGCAGCCAGCTGACGTCGAGCATCAGCGACATCTGGTCCCGGCCAGTGCCGCTGCCGCAGCCGGCGAGGGTCAGCAGGATGACGGCCCCGAGCGCGACGGCAGTCGTGCGGATCGAGTGACGCATGCGAGTCCCCGCCCTCACTTGGTGTGCTGCTTCCACGGCACGAGCTTGCGTCCCACGACGTCGACGATGTAGAAGAGCGCCAGCGCGATCGCGGCGAGCACGATGAATGCCGCGAACATCGACGCGAGGTCGACCTGGCTGTTCGCCAGCATGATCACGTAGCCGAGGCCCTTCGAACCGGCGATGAACTCACCGACCACCGCACCGCCAACGGCCAGCGAGATCGAGATCTTGGCCCCGGAGAGGATCGACGGGATCGCGTGGATGAACTCGATCTTCGTCATCTTCTTCCACTGTGAGGCCTTGTTGATCCGCGCCAGTTCCTGCAGCTCGTGCGGCACCGAGCGGAGCCCGTCATAGGTGTTGATGACCAGCGGGAAGAAGGCGATGGCCATCGCCACGAACGCCTTGGACTCGAAGCCGAACCCGAACCAGACGATGAACAGCGGGGCCAGCGCGACCTTCGGGATGGTGTCGATGGCGATGAGCGCCGGGTAGAGAAAACTCCGGATCGTCGTCGAGTAGTGCAGTGCGGCGCCGCAGAGCACGCCGAGCGCGGTGCCGAGCGCGAACCCGGCGAGCGCCTCCTGCAGCGTGATGAACGTGTTCTCCGCGAAGTAGCCGGGGCGCTCGGCCAGCTCGACGAACGCCGAGATCGGCCCGACCAGCAGGTACTCCGGCGGGTCGAACAGCGCGACGACGAGCTCCCACAGCGCGAACAGGCCGATGATGCCCGCGATGGCCTTGACCGCGGCGACGACCGAGTCGCGACGCGGTCCCCGCCGGCGCGGGCGCTGCTCACCGGGTCCGGCCGGGGTGGCCGGAGCCGGGGCGGATCGCCCGCGGTCCTTCGCCTTGATGTCAGGAGTGACCACGTCGAATGCTCCCTTCGGGGTAGTGGACGGCGTCGGGCTCGTGCCCGCGGCCGCCGGAAAGGGTGGGATCGCCCGGCACTGCCAGGAGCGCCCTCGATGGCGGGGATGGAGTCATGCGTTCCTCACAGCGTTGTGAAAGATGCGCGGTTGTGAAAGGTGCGCGGCCGTGGCCGCAGGGGGAGTGGTTCCGGGTCGGCCCGCGTCTCAGCCGGCGGCGAGCGGCTCCCGTCCGGTCTCGCCGTCGGTCCGCCGCCACAGACGGTCCGGGTTGCCGTCGGCTAGGTCGGCGGGGAGCAGCGCGGCCGGGACGTCCTGGTAGGCGACTGGCCGCAGGAACCGCTCGATCGCGAGGGTGCCCACCGATGTACTGCGTGGATCGGTCGTGGCGGGGAACGGGCCGCCGTGCACCATCGCGTAGCCGACCTCGACCCCGGTGGGCCATCCGTCGAACAGGATCCGCCCGGCCCGCTCCTCCAGCAACGGAAGCAGCCCGTGGGCGAGTTCGTGGTCGGTGGCGTCGGCGTGCACCGTCGCGGTCAGCTGGCCCTCCAGCGCGGCGACGGCTGCGGTCAACTCGGTGACGTCCGCGCACCGGACGAGCAGCGACGTCGCCCCGAAGACCTCGGTCTGCAGCTTCGGGTTGGCGACGAACCGGTCACCGGCCACGGTCAGCAGCCGGGCACGACCGGCCGCAGCGTTGCCGTCCCCACCGCCACGGGCGAGCTCCACCACCCCGGGCAGGGCGGCCACCGCGTCACCGGCGGCGGCGTAGTTCTCGGCGATCCCGGTGGTCAGCATGGTGGCGCCGGTGTCGGCCGCCACGGCCTCCGCGGCGGAGTCGGCGAACGCGTCGAGCCCCGGGCCCTCGACCGCCAGCAGGAGGCCGGGGTTGGTGCAGAACTGCCCGGCGCCGAGGGTGAGCGACCCGGCGAAGGCGGTGCCCAGCTCTGCACCCCGAGTAGCCAGTGCGGCGGGCAGCAGCAGCACCGGGTTGATGCTGCTCATCTCGGCGTACACCGGGATCGGCACCGGCCGCGCGGCGGCCGTCGCGGCGATCGCGAGCCCGCCGGCGCGGGAACCGGTGAAGCCGACCGCCTTGATCCGCGGATCGGCCACGAGCTGCGCACCGATCTCCGTCCCGCTGCCGACCAACTGGGCGAAGACGCCCTTCGGCATCCCGGTGTCGGCGGCCGCGTCGGCGATCACCCGCGCCGCGAGCTCCGCCGTCCCGAGATGCGCGGAGTGGGCCTTGACGACGACCGGGCATCCCGCCGCGAGGGCGGAGGCGGTGTCGCCGCCGGCCGTGGAGAACGCGAGCGGGAAGTTGCTCGCGCCGAACACTGCGACCGGGCCCAACGGGATCCGGCGCTGCCGGATGTCGGCCCGCGGCAGCGGGGAACG
Source organism: Saccharopolyspora pogona (assembly GCF_014697215.1). Classification (GTDB taxonomy): domain Bacteria; phylum Actinomycetota; class Actinomycetes; order Mycobacteriales; family Pseudonocardiaceae; genus Saccharopolyspora; species Saccharopolyspora hattusasensis. The sequence goes on along the minus strand of NZ_CP031142.1, from coordinate 883,199 downwards.
GTCGGGCCGTGCGGGGTCGATCCGGGCGCCCTGCCACGTTCCCGCACGCAGCTCGGTCGCGAACAACCGCAACTGCCCGCTGGTGCGGCCGACCTCGCCGGTGAGCCGCGGGACGGGCAACGCGGTCTCGGCGTGGGCCCGTTCGACCAGGTCGTCCCGGCGCTCGTCGAGCAGATCCGCGATGCGCTCGAGGAAACCGGCTCGCCGGGCGGCGGGGATCTCCCGGTAGGCACCGAACGCCGCTGCGGCCAGCGCGCAGGCCTGCTCGACCTGCTCGGCCGACGCGGCCGGGTACCCGGGGTCGAGCGCGGCCCCCGTGCGGGGGTCGGTGGATCGGACGTCCTCGCCGGTGCCGGTCACCGGCTCGCCACCGATGATCATTGCGCCGGTCGAGCCGGTCATGGGGGGAGCAGACATGCGCGTCCTTCCGCGTCGTCGTCGTGAGCCGTGATCAGGCGGTGACCGACCGCGACACCGCGATCACCTCGGAAAGCAGGGCGCGCTCGCGGTCGTCGAGATCGGTCAGCGGCGGCCGCACCGGACCGGCCGAGTGCCCTGTCAGGTCCAGGCCCGCCTTGACGATGCTCACCGCGTAGCCCGGCTTCCGGTCGCGGATGGCGGTGTAGGGCAGCACGACCTCGTCGAGCAGCCGCTGCACGGTCGCCCGGTCTCCTGCCCGGACGGCGGTGTAGAAGGTCAGTGCGAACTCGGGCAGGAAGTTGAAGATCGCCGAGCTGTAGGTCGTCACACCGAGTTCGAGGTAGGGCAGCGCGTAGGTCTCCGCCGTCGGCAGCCCGCCGATGTAGACGAGGCGATCGCCGAGCCGGGAGTGGATCCGGGTGATCGTCTCGAGATCACCGACCCCGTCCTTGAAGCCGATCAGGTTCGGGCAGGTCTCGGCGAGCTGGGCGACGGCCTCCGCGCTGTACACCGCGTTGGCCCGGCTGTAGATCACGACACCCAGCGAGGTGGCCTCGCAAACCGCGCGCACGTGCGAGACGAGACCGTCCGTCGAGGCCTCGGTCAGGTAGGGCGGGAAGAGCAGCACCCCGTCCGCCCCGGCCGCCTCGGCGTCCCGGGCGAAGCCGATCGCCTGGGCGGTCCCGTGCCCCGCCGGGGCCAGGATCGGGGTGTCCTCCGGCGCACTCTCGACGGCGGCGCGGACGACCTCGCCCACCTCCGCGGGCGTCAGCGAGAAGAACTCACCGGTCCCACCGGCGGCGAACAGGCCGGCCACCTCGTACTTGGCGAGGCGGACGATGTTGTCCCGGTACGCGGTCTCGTCGAACGCAAGATCGCGGGTGAAGTGAGTGACGGGGAAGGACAACAGCCCCGAGCCGAGACGCTGCGCGAGCTCGGTGGGAGCGATGGCGGGCATGGGCGGGTTCCTCCTAGGCGGTAGGCGACAGCAACCGGCGACGAGCCTAAGAAGCAGCAAGGATGCCTGTCCAACACTTCTTTCGTATTAACTGATGCTTAGACTGAATCGGTGTTTACCTTCAGTCAACTGGAGAGCTTCGTCGCGGTCGCCGAGACGCTCCACTTCGGACGGGCCGCCGAGCGGCTCTCCATGACCCAGCCGCCGCTGACCCGGCGGATCCAGCTCCTGGAGCGCGAGCTAGGTGTCGAGCTGTTCGACCGGGCCGGGCGGACGGTGCGGCTCACGGCGGCCGGACGCGCGTTCCTGGCCGACGCGCGGCGAATCCTCGGCCTGTCCGCCCAGGCAGCTCTCGCGGTCCGCCGGGTGCCGACCGGCGAGGTCGGGACGGTGGCGCTCGGATTCACCGCCTCGGCCGCCCACTCCGTGCTGGACGCCGTGGTGGAGGCCGTCCGTTCGCACCTCCCCGGCGTCGACCTGGTGCTCCGCGAGCGGGTCTCCAGCACGCAACTGGAGGAGCTTCGCTCCGGGGAGCTGAACCTCGCCCTCGTCCGCCCGCCGGTGCCCGTCGGCCTGTCCGGGCACCTGCTGCATCGGGAGGCCTTGCTGGCAGCTGTCCCGGCGGGCCACCGGCTCGCGGATCCCGCCCGGGCCCTGCACCTGCACGATCTCGACGGCCAGCCGTTCGTCATGTATTCGCCCACCGAAGCCCGGTACTTCCACGAGGTGCTCGTCGGCGTCTTCCGCGGTGCCGGGATCGCGCCGCGCTACGTCCACCACCTCAGCCAGGTGCATACGATCCTGGCGCTGGTACGAGCCGGGCTGGGGCTCGCCCTGGTCCCGCAGGCGGCGACCGCACTCGGCCTCGACGGCGTCGTCCTGCGACCGGTGGAGGGCATCGCCGGAGAACCGGTCGAACTGGTCGCCGCCTGGCGGGCGAACGACGAGAACCCCGCGCTGCACGCCGTGCGCGACATCGTAATCGCCGCGACATCGGACGAGCGACGGGAACGCCCACACGACGGCGACCGCCCCGCAGAGCCCTAACGTGCTGCTCGCGCGCCCACGGGGCAGCCAGGCTAACCGAACCCGATGGAAACCCACGTAAGACGACCGCTTGCGCCGCTGCGGGTACCGCAATGGGAAGACCCGAGCCAGTACAGCTCTCGCTGCTCTAGCTCGGGTCAACGCCAGCGGCGCAAGTCGCTGACTCGATGAACGTTTTTACACGTTTGCCGAACGGTGTGCTGTCACCAACCGTGCTCCCCACGCTCGGCGTGTCCCTGGCACACCAGCCCATCGGTCAACGCTTTGTGAGTTGCCGTTCAACTCCGACGCTGTCGATGTCTTCGCGGAGTTCCACTCCGTGCCCTGGTCCCTCTGGTGCGGACAGGCTTCCATTGACCACCTGCGGAACGCCAGTCACCAGTTGCGGGTACCAGGTGCGGAGGTAGGCGCGGGAGACCTCTTGGATGAACCCATTCATTTCGCTCATCACCAGGTGCGTGGACGCAGCCAGTGAGACGGGGCCCGTGCAGTCGTGAGGTGCGAGCGGCACGGCGAACGCGTCAGCCAAGGCGGCGATCTTTCGGGCTTCCCCGATTCCACCTGTCCATTGGATGTCGACCGTGGCATAGTCGACAATGCCGGAGGCGAGCAACGGCTGGAATCCTCGTCGGCCGACGGACGTTTCGCCGATTGCAATCGGTACGTCCACAGACTGCCGGAGACGTACAAGCGCATCGATCGCGTCCGGTCGCAGCGGGTCCTCGACCCACAGTGGCTGAAACTCCGCGATCTCCTTCAGAATCCGTGTCGCGGCGGGCCGGCGCCATAGACCATGCATCTCGACCATGATGTCGATCTTGTCGCCAACCGCCGCGCGAATGTCCGACAGGACCTTGATGCCTGCCTTCAGTTCGTCGCTGCTGATGTCGTTCCCGTTAGAGGCTTCTGCGGCCTGGTCGAAAGGCCATATTTTCATTCCGGTGAAGCCCTCGGCGACCAGGTCTTTTGCCAATTGGCCCGGCCGGTGCAGGAACGCGTCGAGGTCCTCCAGATCGTTTGCCTTTGTTGCGTCAGCGGGCAGGCCCCAGTTTTTTGAGGACATCTCGGTCAGTGTGGTCATGTATTGCGTGCCGCCACATGTGTTGTAGCAACGAATGCTGTCGCGAACCGGGCCACCAAAAAGCTCAGCGAGAGGTCGCCCCGTGGACTTTCCGAGAATGTCCCACAGCGCCAGGTCGATAGCCGCGTTACCTCGGGTCTCGGCGCCGGATCCTTGGTACCCGACGTATGGCCTCAGCGCCATCATGACATGCTCAGGATTGGCGCTATCCATGGAGAATAGTATTGGTGCCGCGCTTTCGTGGATATAGGCTTCAACGGCTTTCGGGCCGAAGAACGCCTCGCCCAATCCCGTCAATCCTTCGTCCGTTCGGAGCCGGACGAAGACCAGGTTCGACTGGATCTGCGGCCGGATCGTCTCAACTTCTATGATCTTCACTTGTCGCCCACTCCTCGCTGTTGGCATCAAACGCTTGTCGCTCTGCCTGTACGATCGACTTCCGCTTCCCGGCGTGTTTCTCGGGGAGCCAGTTAATATCCCGCGGTAGTGTCAACAACGCCGATGAGTTGGTCGCCTTTGTTGAGCGCGTTGATATTGTGCGTCACCCGCTCCGCGAGAAGTGGTGCGACCAGTTCTGCGGGATCTGCCGAGTGCGGTGTGATGATGCAACGGTCGCAGGTCCACAGCGGGCTTTCGTCCGGCAAGGGCTCGGGCTCGACCACGTCGAGGCCGGCGGCTGCGATCTCACCGCACTCGAGCGCTTTCACCAGGTCCGGAGTGTGGACGAGCGCGCCCCGCCCGACGTTGACGAAGATCGCGGAGTCTCGCATGGCACGGAACTCTTCGGCGGCGAACATGTGGTGCGTCTCCTCGGTGAGGGCCGCGGCAACAACGACTACGTCGGCGTGCGGGAGCACGTCGCGGAGATCCTTGGGGGTAACGGTAGCCACGGCACCCTTCATCGGAACCGGTTTGCGGCGTACCGATACAACGCGCACGGAGAAGGGGGCAAGCAGCTGGGTTAGCGCCAATGCAATGCCGCCGGCACCCACGATGACGACAGTTGCGCCGTAGAGCGAACGACCCTTCGGCTGCCCCCACGTGGCGGCACGTACACGTTCCGGTAGGTACCGCAGTAACGCGAGCACGAGCATCAGCGCGTGTTCAGCCACCGGTTGCGCAAAGCTGCCTTTCGCGCTCGTGAACACGACCTCCTTGTCTCCGAATTCGCGAAGGACATCGTGGTAGGCGTCCACCCCGGCAACCGGCAGCTGCACCCATCGGAGGTTCGGGTAACGGTTGAGGGTGTCCCGCAGTCGTTGCGGCGACCCGTCCATCCAGATCAGGCCTGCCGCGGAGGAGATGTCTTCGGTGAAGTCGGTGGCACGCCCTAGCGCAGCGCTTCTTTCGCTAGGCACCACGGTCACCGGACCTGCCGGAGGTCGCGTATGTTCAGGCGGGAAGTACTCAGGCTGCCCCATCACTGCCTCCAAGCCTTTCTGGTGGGAGTTCGAAGCCGCCCAGTCTGGTAGGCCGATACCGCGGTCCATTCAGATGCTCCAATTGCTGCGGTGCCGTTTCATGGAATTTCAACCTTCGCTGAGGGTTCCGGAGCCGAGTTGGCCGTGCCCGGTAGTTGCCTCGGGCGATACGTATCCGGGCTGAGGGAAAACGCCAACGCGCCCACTCCGCACACGAAGATCGCGATCGCGGCGACTGGCCAATAGCTCCCGGTCACGCCAACAAGCGCGACGGCGATTAGCGGGAATGGGCCACCAAACAGCGAGGAGGCGATCTCCCGGCTTGCCGAGAATCCGGCAAATCGGCCGCGCATGGTGAATAGCTCACTGAAATAGGCACCTTGGGGCGCGATGAGCGCGGCATTTCCGACCGAGAGCCCGATGATCAGGGCGATGACGATCACCGCGTTGACACGTGTGTTCAACAGCATGAAGAACGGAAAGGCAAATGCGGCTCCTGATGCGGCGCCGAACAGGAGGATCGGCTTCCGGCCGTATCGGTCTGAAAGCCAGCCAAACAGCGGCACTGTAGCGGCCGTCGCGACACATCCAATACCGACACCGAGCGGCCCGATACTGCCACTAAGATTCAGCGTGCCCGCAATGTAGGTCGTCGCAAAGGTCAGATAGACATACGAGTTAATCTGCTGAGCAACCTGGCCACCGATTACGGTGAGAGCAGCCTTCTTTTCGTGCTTCAAAATATGCCGAAAAGGTGTCTTTGACACGACCCCGGTCTCCTTGGCTTCCCGGTAGATCGCGCTGTCCTCAATCTTGCTTCTGACAATGACAGCAACAACGATGGCGACGGCGCTCAGGAGGAACGGGATCCGCCATCCCCACGACAGAAACTGGTCCGGGCTGAGGAGGCTGACGAACAACGCGAAAAGTCCTGATGCGAGCGCGATGCCGATGAAGACCCCCGATGCGGGCCACGCCCCCTGGAAGCCGCGGCGTTCTCGCGGTGCCGACTCCATCGACAGGATTGATGCGCCGCTGAACTCGCCCCCTGCCGCAGCGCCTTGAACGATCCGAAAGAGAACCAGCAGTATGGGCGCGAGGATACCGACGCTCGAATAGGAGGGCGTGAGGCCGATTCCGATCGTCGAGAGACCCATGACGAAGATGGTGATAGTCAAGACTCGTTTTCGGCCCAGTTTGTCGCCGAGGATGCCGAAGAAGATGCCACCGAACGGGCGAGCGAAGTAGCCGGTTGCAAATGTCGCGAATGCGAGGAGAGTTCCGACGAACGGATCATGCGACGGGAACATGATCTTGCTGAAAACCAGCGGCGCCGCGGTCGCGTACAGAAAATAGTCATAGTACTCGACGACAGATCCGATAAGCGCCGCAAGAGCCACTCTCGCTGGCGAGCTGCCCTTACTGCTCGAAGCTGATTTCGTGGGGCTGTTCACTTGGCTCATCTTTGAGCTCCACATGTAGGTCATCGCGTTGTATCGAGACGCGAATGTTGATGATACTTCGGATTAACGATCTCGTTGAGCGAGCATCCTTTTCGAGTTTGAATGATTCAGCCTGGGCTCTTTCTCATGCACCATCAGGGCTCCGGCCGGATATTCAGGATCTACGTCGGTGGGGCCACTGGTGTCACCGCCTTACTCGGGGTCGTGTTGTCGTTGTCAGGTCAGCGGAGCACGGTGCCGGGATCGGCATCGAGGTGAGCGAGTTCGGCGCGCGTGGGCATGCCCTCCCAATCCCCGAGCATCTGCACCACGAACGCTCCGCAGTATGCGGCGGTGGTCAGCGCGGCCTGCGGTTGGCACCCGCGCAGGTGCTCGGCGAGGTATCCGGCGACGAACGCGTCGCCGGCGCCGACCGGGTCCACCGCCTGCACCGGGTGGGCCGGGACCGTGGTGACGGTGTCATCGAAGGCGGCGACGGCGCCGCGGGCTCCGAGTTTGATCACGGCCTGGTGAGGGCCAAGGTGGGTGAGGGCGCGGGCCTGCTGCTCGGCCGGGCCGCTCAGGCCGAGCAGCTCGGCCTCGTCGTCGCCGGCGAAGGCGATGTCGGCGCCGGCGAGTAGGTCAAGCAGGACGGGGCGAGCCGTTTCGGGTGCCCAGAGCGCGGCGCGGTAATTGACGTCGACGCTGACCGTGACCCCGGCCGCACGGGCGATGTCCACCGCAGCCCGCACGGTGTTCGCGGCACTCGGGCTTAAAGCCGGGGTGATGCCGGTGACATGCAGCACCCCCGCGGCTGCGATCCGCTCCTGCGGCAGGTCGTCGGGGCGCAGCCGACTGCCGGGCCCGCCCGTGCGGTAGTAGACGACCCGGGAGACATTCGGGGTGCGAGTCTCTTTGAGCATCAGGCTGGTCGGGGTGCCCGGGTCGCGCACGACATGGCTGACGTCGACCTGTTCCCCGGCGAGCCGGCTCATGACAAGGTCCCCGACGGAGTCGTCGCCGACCCGGCCGATCCAGCAGGCACTGCCACCGAGGCGGGCGACGCCGGTGGCCACGTTGGATTCCGCGCCGCCAATGCCAAGAGTGAGCGCGGCGGCATGGCGCAGCGGGCCGACCCCAGGGGTGGTGAGCAGCCCCAGCGTCTCGCCGAGCGTAACCAGCCCGGTCACGGTCGCACCTGCGTCAAGGCCACGGCCCGGCGGGCCCGCTCCGTAAGCGCGTCGAGGTCCCCGTCGGTGGTGAGTGCCGGGATGTCGGTGACGTTCACGTGGTGTCCACGCTCCCTACGAGGTGGGGTCGAGCATGGCCTTGACCACGGAGCGAGTGCGGGTCGCGGCGAAGGCCTGCTCCCACTCGGTCAGGGCGAACACGCTCGCCAGCGGGCGGGGGTCGAATGCGCCGCGGGCCAGCAGCGCCAACGCGGCGTCCCAGCTGGACCAGGACGACGACAGGGAGAACGCGATGTCGGCGGCCCGGTTCATCGCCAGCCCCCACGGGACGCGTATCGGTTCGGGGCCGGGGACCCCGAGCACACACATCCGGCCCTGGCGGCGCAGCGCACCGATGCCCTCAGCGATGGCCTCGGCCGCCCCGCTTGTCTCCACCACCAGGTCCATTCCGCGCCCACCGGTGCGGGCGTAGGCGGTGTCGGGGACGTCGCAGCGACTGGAGTCCCAGACCTCAACACCGAGATCGGCGGCCAGCGCGAGTCGGCCGGCCGAGGACGGCCGGCCGACAAGCACGACCTGGCCGGCGCCGGCCGCGGTGGCGGTGAGCACGGCAAGGATGCCGATCGGGCCCGGCCCGAGCACCAGCACGGTCCCGCCGGGGGGCACCGGGGTGCGCTCGAATGCGGTGATCACGATCGACAGCGGCTCGACCAGCCCAGCGGCGACGTCGTCGACGGTCTCGGGCACCCGGTGCAGCAGGTCCGCCGGGACCGTGACCTGCTCGGCGAACCCACCGTCGATGCCCCAGCCCGGGGACCGTTTTTCCGAGCACAGGTGCGCCAGGCCACGCCGGCACAGGTGGCACCGCCCGCACGCCAGCGCGTGAGGCTCGCACACCACCCGCTGGCCCACCGTCCAACCGGCGACCCCATCACCGAGTTCGCGGATCGTCCCGGTGAATTCGTGCCCCAATGTGACCGGCGGCCAACTGGCGAACTCGTCGGCCACGATGTGCAGGTCGGTGCCGCAAATCCCGGCTAGCCGCACGTCCAGCACCACCCAGCCGGGCCGCGGCCGCGGCGTGGGCACCCGCTCGAGGACCAGAGCGTGGACGCCCCTCGCCGGCTTGCGCAGCGCTCTCATCGTCTGCGCGGTCTTCGGGTCGGCGCTCATGACGTGCCCTCCACGAGGACCTTCACCCCGACACCGCGCCGCAGCTCGCCTAACGCCCCCGGCGCCTGGTCGAGGGTGACCGTGCGGGTCAGGAATGGTTCGGGATCGAACCGGCCGGAGACGATCAGCTCGGTGGCCACCGCGATGTCCTGACGGGAATACACCCGGGTTCCCACCACGGACAGCTCAGCGAAGGTGACCGCCTGCAGGTCGAGTTCGGGTGGGTTGCCGTAAACCCCCACGACGACCACGGTCCCGCCGGGCACGGCCACGTCGGTGACCACAGCGGCCACGGCGGGGTGCGCGGCGGCGTCAAACACCACCTCGGCGCGCAGCCCGACCGCGTCCGCGACCGTCTTAATACCCAGCGAGGCGGCGAACTCGCGGCGGGTGGGGAAAGGCTCGGCGAGCACGACCTGCCCGGCGCCGGCGTTGCGGGCGCACAGCGCGACCGCGACGCCGATCGGGCCGCCACCGATAACCACCACGTCCTGGCCCAGCTGCAGCCCGGAACGACGCACGGCGCGCACCGCGACCGCGAGCGGCTCGGCGAAGGCGAGATGCCGCAGATCGGCCGGAGAGGTGACCGGGATCAACCGGTCGGCGTCGACCGCGACCAGGCGGGTCGCCCCGCCGGGGACATCGATCCCCACCAGCCGCAGCCGCTCACAGGTCTGCGAGCGCCCGGCCCGGCAGGCACGGCACGCCCCACAGGCGATCAGCGGATCGACCACCACCGCGGTGCCGGCCGCCAGCCCGGCAACAGGCTCCGCCACGGTGCCGGCGATCTCGTGGCCGATCACCAGCCCGGGCTTGGCTCGGGGATGCTCGCCGGCGCAGATGTGCAGGTCGGTCCCGCACAGCCCGGTGTAGCTGACCTCGACGAGCGCCTGGCCTGGGCCGGGCGCGGGTTCGGGAACGTCGGCGATGGCGACCTCGCTGCCGCCAGCCCAGGTCAGTGCCATCATCGGGGCACCTCCGTCGGACTCGCCTCGGTCACGCCGCCGACCACGGGGCTATTCACTGGGCAGCGCGGTGACTGGCCGGCCAGCACCCGTACCGCCTCACGGGCAACCTCCGTCTTGAGCCGCACGAACGACTCCTCGGAGTACCAGGCGGCATGCGGGGACAGCACCACCCGCTCGTGCCGAGCCAACGCGTCGCGGACGGCAGGGTCGATGGGCTCGCTGTCGAGCACGTCCAGCGCGGCCCCGGCGATCTGGCCGGCATCAAGCGCTGCCAGCAGCGCCGGTGTGTCGACCAGGCCGCCGCGGGCGGTGTTCACCAGCACCGCGGAGTCCCGCATCGACGCCAGCGCCCGGGCGTCGATCAGCCGCGCGGAGCGGGAGTCCAGGGTGGCGTGCAGCGAAATCACATCGCTGGACGCGAACAACTCGTCCAGGTCGACCCGGGTGATCGGCGTACCAGCCAGGGACCGGTCCTGCGCGGCCTCGAAGCCGAGCACCCGCATCCCGAACGCGGCGGCGCGGGCGGCTACGGCCTGGCCGATCGTGCCGCAGCCGACGACGCCGAAGGTGCGGGTGTCCAGCCGATGCAGCGGTCGGGCGACCTGGTAATCCCAGACGCCGGCGCGGACCGAGCGGTCGTATCCGGTGACGCCACGCAGCAGCGCCATGGCCAGGGCCATCGTGTGGTCGGCGACCTCAGTGGTGCCGTAGTCGGGCACGTTCGCCACCCATACCCCACGGCGGGTGGCGGCGTCGACGTCGACGGTTTCCACCCCGACGCCGTAGCGGACCACGAGGCGTACGCCGGGCAGGGCGTCGAGCACCTCGGCGGTGATCGGGGCGTACTGGTTGACCAGGACTTGGGCCCCGCCACAATGTGCGATCACGTCCTCGGCGGTGCGACACTGCGCGCGGCGCAGCCTGATTCCGGCGGGGTCGAGCACGCTGTGCTCTGGGTCGAGGTTGGGGTGGTCGGAGTCGGTGACCACCACTGGCGCGCTGAGGTTCTGGTCGGTCATGCCTGGCTCCCGCCAATCCGGTGCGGACGCAGCGCGTCGAAGTCGAGGGTCAGCCCGTGTCCGGGCCGATCCGGCGCAACAGCCACCCCGTCGACGATCTCCAGCGGCTCGGCCAGGTAGCGGTCGAGTCCGAACCCGTGGGCCTCCATGTAACTGCGGTTGGGCGTGGCGGCCATCAAATGCACGGTCAGGTCATGCGCGCCGTGCGAGGTCAGCGGCAGGTTGTGAGCTTCCGCCAGCGCCGCGACCTTGCGGAACACCGTCACCCCGCCGATGTTGCACACGTCCGGTTCCGGGAAGCTCACCGCCCCCGCGTCGATCAGCTGCGCGAACTCGTAGAGCGTGTGCAGGTTCTCCCCGTTGGCCACCGCCAGCCCGCCGTCGCGCAACACCCGGGCGTTGCCGGCCACGTCGTCGGGAATGGTCGGCTCCTCCAGCCAGACCAGGTCGAATTCCGCTAGCGCGCGGGCGACCTTGATCGCCTGGTCCACGGTCCAGCCCATGTTGGCGTCGACCATTAGCGGGAATTCGTCGCCGAGGTGCTCGCGCACCCGCGCCACCCGCTCGACGTCCTCACGCCAGTGCGGCCGACCAACCTTCATCTTGATAGCGCGAAACCCGGCCTTGCAGAACCGATCGGCCTGCGCGAGCAGCTCCTCGACCGGGAACTCCAGGTCGATGCCCCCGGCATACACGGGTACCCGCGGGTCGTAGCCGCCCAGGTACCGCCACAGCGGCTGCTTCGCCCGCCGGGCCCGCAGGTCCCACAGCGCGATGTCCACCGCGGAAATCGCCGAGGTAGCGTGCCCGCCGCGGCCCGCGTAGTGCAGCGCCCACCACATCTGCTGCCAGATCTGCTCGGTACGGTCTACGTCCGCGCCACGCACCAGCGGCGCCAGATAACGGTCCACCAGCACCGCGAACGCCTCGGCACCCGAGTTGACCGCGTAGGTGTAACCCACCCCGGACGCTCCGTCGGAGTCCTCGACCCGCACCGTCACCAGCTCGAAATGGGTCATCTCCCCATGCTTGGCATCGGTCAGCACTACCGGCAGCGGCACTCGGTAGAAGTCTGTCCGGATCGCAGTCACCTTCGCCATGCGCCACTCCCGTTTAGAAAATCGGTTTTCTGACGCAGACAGTGCCTCCTTTCCGACGTCGAGTCAACCCCCGAAAACGGAAAATTCCTACCGGAAACCGGTTTTCTGCTAGGATGACCGCAGACGACACCCGGGGGGTTCTTTTGCCGGCACAAGATGGAGCCAGCGGACGCGACCAGCGAGTGCGGCTGATCGACGTCGCGACCGCCTCCGGAGTGACCAAGTCGGTGGCCTCGCGGGTACTCAACAACGACCCCACCCTCAACGTGCGCCCCGAGACCCACCAGCGAGTCTGGGACACCGCCGCCAAGCTCGGCTACCGCCCACACGCCGGAGCCCGAGCCCTGGCCGGCGCCGAGGCCCGCGCACTGGCCCTGCTCATCCCCGACCTGACCAACCCCGTCTACTCGCGAATCATCCGCGGCGCCTACCGGCAGGCTCGCCAGCACGGGTATGTCGTCCTGCTCGCCGAGGACACCACCGACGACCAGGCCGGCAAGTCGTTCACCGAACTGGTCGAGACCGGCCGCGTCGACGGGTTGCTCATCGCCTCCGCCCGCCCTCGCCACCCGCTGATCGGATCCCTGGCGCGGGTTCCGCACGTGTTCGTCAACCGTGAAGTTCCCGGATCTGGTCGTAACGTGGGCATGGACCTCGCCGCGGCCAGTGCTACCGCGGTACGCCACCTACACCAGCTCGGCCACCACGCCATCGGCATGGTCAGCGGGCCTGTCGACCTCGAGCCGGCCCGGGCCCGCTACGCGGGATTCGTCGATCAGACGCGCGCACTTGGTCTCGACCCCGGTCTGGTCGAGCGGGGCGAATTCAGTGAGTCGGGCGGCGCCGACGCCGCCGCCCGGCTACTCAAGGCGCACCCCGATATCACCGCGCTCTACACCAGCACCCTCAGCCAGGCCGTTGGCGCCATGCACGCGGTGCGCACCGCTGGACGGCGGATGCCCGAGGACCTGTCGATCATCGCCTACGACGACTTACCCCTCGCTGACTACCTCGCGCCCCCACTGACCACCATCGGCATGCCCCTGCAAGCCCTCGGCGCCGCCGCCGTCGACGCCGTCCTCGACCAACTCGCCGGCCGGCCAACCGCCGACCGCACCATCGACACCCAGCCCGTCGTCATCGAACGCGCCTCGACCATGCCCCACGCCGGGATGGACGGCGCATAACCTGGATCGCACAGCCGGGCCGGTTGGAAGGCGACGGTCCAGGCCAGCAGATCCTGCTGGCCTGGACCGCCAAAGAGAAACCCCGCAGCGACCTTGCCGCCTGCTCAGACCTGCATGAGTACGCCGGAATCAATTACCCATTCCGCACCTGTAACTTGGCTTGCCAATGGGGAGACAAGATAGGCAATCACGCGAGCGACGTCCTCGGGTTCGCTTACCCGTTTCGTCAGTTGCGGACGAACCGAAGTGGCCATGTAGTCGACAATGCCAGCAAATTCGATCCCGCGGAGTTTTGCCACTTTCTCCCCGAAACCGCCGGGGCTCTCATAGATTGCCGTCCTGGTCAATCCAGGAGTGACCACGTTTGATCTGACTCCTTTGCTGGTGAACTCGGCAGCCAAGGTTTTTGACAGGGACAACAGTGCCAGCTTGGCTGCCGCGTAGTCGGGATTAAGCATTGTGCCCAAATGCGCAGAAGAGCTGGAGACATTGACGATCGCACTGTTACCAGATGCGAGAAGTGCCGGTAGTGCAGCTTTGCTCATGCGCCGCGCGGCATGGAAGTTCAAGTCGAACATGTCTAGCCACTGTTCCTCGGTGATGTCGAGGAAGCCGCTTCGGAGGTCCAACCCACCGGCGTTGTTGACCAGTCCATCGAGGCGGCCATGGCGTTGCAGTACTGTTTCGACGATGCGATCACCTGCTTGCGGGTCGGTCACATCTGCGATGACGTGATCGATCTGTCGATCCGGGTCGCTCGGCCCCGGTTTGCGGCTCACGCCAACAACGGTGGCTCCCTCCACTGCGAGCAGTTCGGCAGTTGCCCGTCCGATGCCGGCAGATGCCCCAGTCACGAGTATTACTCGATCCTTCAGTTCAAGGTCCATTTGCCTGCTCTCAAGATGTGACGAGATAGGAACGTGGGTGGATGGTTCCGCGAGGACTGGATTCGGCCCAGTGTCTGCGCGGTGTCCACGGGCGCGGAGACCAGCACCGAGCGGCAAACTCGAGGTGGGGCATCGGCAAGGATGGCGTCCAGTTTGAAAGGTCCGGCTCCAGGCGCCAGACATTCCACTTTGGACCGTGTCGACGGAACCGAGGCTGCCGGAAGCAGCGAACCGAGTTGCGGGTTCCACCACATCTGCCCCGGCCGGGCCTCGCGGATTAGCGTTCGGAGTGCCGGTAGCGACGACTCTCTTCGAGTTGCCGCGTCGACATGCTGGCCCCGCTCACCCAGAGGATCGCTGGCTGGGCAAACCTGCCACAGGAGGTTTCTGCCCCCAGGCTGCGATGCTCGCGATGCACAGGTCATCGAACGAGGGGCTCTCGATCTGGTCGGCAAAAGCCGCGAGCTCGGTTGCGGTGATCCCGAAGTCTGTATTCAGGTCGGCCGCGATGTGTTCGGCAGTCAGGCGCCACGCACGGCCCATCGGAGTGGCTCCAACACCATGACTCGAGGCGTGGACACCAGTGTGGACCAGCCCGTTCGCGCGCAACTGAGACGGGAACGCTCGCGACCATTCGTAGTCGCTTCCCATTCGCTTGGTGGCGATCGACAGCACGGCCTTGCTGACCCTGCGGTACAACTCATTCGGCGATGAATCGAACGGGAACGGTCCGGTGTCCTCCAGGAGAAGCCAGCCACCTGGGGCCAGCCAGCGGACGGCCTTGGCGAGCACGGCGTCACGCTCTTCGAGGTGCTCGAACACAAACCTGGAATGAATCAGATTGAAGGTACCCTCGGGGAAATCATCGACAGTCGCATCGTGCTCGATAATCTGCAAATTCGGGGGACACCCTTCGTCTGAAATCAGGCTGGTGTCGAGATCCGTGGCAACGACACGGCCGCTAGGACATTGGGTTGCCAGCCAGCCGGCAATCGTACCGACGCCCGCACCGATCTCCAAACAGTTCCAGTCGGGCTGGATGCCGAGGTTCTCGAGCCGGTGAATGGTGTCAGGGTCGAACGCCGCCGCCAATGCAGTCAACCGTTCCGCCTCCGCGGCATGGCCGTGCGCAAAAAGAAGATGCCCGTAAGGAATAGTATCCGAGACCATATAAGGATCTTTCTGTGATTGGAGCAACTAAGAAGAAGTTGCCTTTTCGGACTCCCGAGAGTCCCGCCGAACCCACCTTCGCTGATAATCAGCCAGTTGCCGCAGGAAATTTGGTCCAGCGTATTCTCATAGGTTTACGCAGAACTCGCCTCGACGCCTACGCCGCCGCCCAGCGGCGAAGATCAATTTCCGACTTCTGAATAGCGCTCCCATTAACATTAGGTGACTCGCCGAGCGATACAGTTTGGAAGCTTAAACTTTCCTGGTACTTCAGCAGTACACCACAGCGGGGCGAACGAGGGAAAAAGGCAGGATGATTGCCCGTTCGACTCGATCCATGTCCGTGGTCGACTTGGGCCACATACGGTCCTTGCAGTCCAGCGGTTGCCAGTCGATGGCCATCGCCTCGATCACCGCGCGCACCTGGTGAGCGGGAAGACCGGTGAGACTGCCAGCTGCCGGCAGACCAGTGTCCGGGCCAGGGGCGATACCCAGCAGGGGCGAACACTTATGAGGTGTCAACCTGGAGGATGGAACCGTGACCGGCACCGAGCAGGTGTTGAGCAGGCGGAGATCCGCGAGCGCGTGTACATGCCCGAGGCCATCGAGGCGGTCCGCCACGCGCTGCGGGAAGTCGCGGCGGGGAACTTCGCTGCCGCCACGCCTGCACTTCGATGACGGACGTGTCCTGCTGATAACCGCCTTCCATCGCGCCGTGTAAGCAGCAAAGGCAGCGATACCTTACACATCAGGTTTCAAACCGGACTAGGCTGTGCGGCGAAGGTTGACATTAGGAGAGGGTTCGCATGTCCGATCCCGGCGCGGCGACCACACCGTCCACGGGGCTTCGACGCCAGAGTCTGCGCGGCGACGCGGCTGATGTGATCCGCGCGCAGATCGTGTCCGGAGAACTCCAGCCCGGAACGCTCTACGCGATCGGCCAGATCGCGGAGCAGCTGCAGGTTTCGATCACACCCGTCCGCGAGGCGTTGCTCGACCTGACCAAGGAAGGGCTGATCGAAATGGTGCGCAATCGCGGCTTTCGCGTCCGCGTGCTCACCGATGCCGATCTGGACCAGATTCTGCAGATCCGGCTCATGCTGGAAGTCGGCGCCGTCCGCGAGATCACCGCGCACGTCCTCGTCGACGATTTCACGGCCCTGCGTGATCTCGCCGATCGGGCTCGGAAAGCCGTTCTCGCCGACGACTTGATCGGCTACCTCGGCATCGACCGACAGCTCCACCTGGCCCTGCTGGCGCACCTCGACAACCCTCGGCTGGTGGATATCGTCGGCCAACTCCGCGACCAGACACGGCTCTACGGTCTCGACCGTTTGGCCGGCACACAGGTATTGGTGGCATCCATCCGGGAACACGACGAACTCCTCGACGCCGTCGAAGCGGGCCGGACCGAAGACGCGGTCGAAGTCATGAGGCGACACCTCAAGCATGCGCGCGGGATCTGGGCAGGCCGGACGGAGTCCAAGTCCGACGGCTGAAACAACGCCGTCACACCTTGGCAGGGTTCGTTTGCGGCTCGTGCGCGTGCGGCTCGTGCGCGCCGCCGACGGCCCGGTCCTTGGACTGCACCTGGTCGGCGACCGCGTCGGCGAACTCGTCGGCGAAGCCCAGCTAATCTACAATTCGTGCACGTCACCCCACCCAGACCAAAGCCCTCGGCGAGGCCCACCTCGCCCTGGCCGGCAAACCGCTGCACGTGCACGGCTGACCAGACCGTAGATCACCTGCGTACTTGCGGCGGGTTTCTCACGAGCCCCCGAGCTAGCCTGGAACTGCTATGACCGACGTGTCCGCGCCGCGCTTGCAGGGAAAATGGCCGACCGAGCTCACCAGCTTCATCGGCCGGCGCAAAGAGCTGAGCCAGGTCAGGCAGGCGCTGTCCTCCTCCCGGCTGGTCAGCCTGACCGGCGTGGGCGGCGTGGGCAAGACCAGGCTGGCCTCGCGCGCCGCGTGGAACATGCGGCGAGCCTTCCCCGACGGTGTCTGGCTGGTCGAACTCGCGGGCCTGGAAGACGAGGGGCTCGTTCCACAAGCGATCGTGTCCGCACTGGGCATCCACGATCAGTCCACACGCTGGACCGCCGAGACAGTAGCCGAGCATGTCGCGGACCGGCGTCTGCTGCTGGTGCTCGATAACTGCGAACATGTGCTTCACACCTGCGCGCTCACCGTGGCGGCCCTGCTCGAACGGTGTCCTGAACTGCGGATCCTGGTCACCAGCCGCCAGGTGCTCGGCATCGCCGGCGAGTCCATCCTGCCGGTCTCCGCCCTGCAATGCCCGGATGCCGACAGCGGTGTTAGGCCCAGTGCGTTGGCCGGTTACGAAGCTATCGAGCTGTTTACGGATCGTGCGAAAGCGGTCCTGCCGGACTTCGTCCTCGATGACCGCAACGGACATGTCGCCTCCGGAATCTGCCGACGACTGGACGGCATTCCCCTGGCAATCGAACTGGCGGCGGTGAGCCTGAAAGTGCTGTCCCCCGAGCAAGTCCTGCGACGGCTGGACGACCGGTTCAGCCTGCTCACTACCGGCAACAGGGCCGCGCTGCCGCGACATCAGACGCTGCGCGCCCTGATCGAATGGAGTTGCGATCTGTGCTCCAGCAACGAGAAAGAGCTGTGGGCACGTACCTCTGTCTTCGCCGACAGCTTCGATCTCGACGGCGCCGAGGCGGTCTGCGCGGACGAAAACCTAACCCAAACCAGCGTTCTAGACGCACTGGCAGGACTGGTGGACAAGTCGATCCTCATCCGCGATGACCGTGGCGGCCAGGCCCGGTACCGGCTGCTGGAGACCATCCGGCAGTATGGCCGCGACATGCTGCGACATTCCGGCCAGGAGACGCCGGTTCGCCAACGACACCGGGACTGGTGCCTGAACCTGGCCGAGCAGATGCAGCAGCACTGGTTCGGTCCCGATCAAGCCCGTTGGTTTGCACGCCTGCGAACCGAACACGCCAACATTCGCACCGCACTCGAATTCTGCCTGAACGAGCCGACAGGTACCGTCGCCGGAACGCGCATCGCCGACGCCCTCCACGACTACTGGCGCGTCAGCGGACTCACCAGCGAAGGCCGCCGCTGGTGCGACCGAATCCTTCAGCATGGCACCGAGAAAGACGGCTACCGGCTGCGTTTGCTCATTAGTGCCAGCTACCTCGCCCTTCTGCAAAGCGATGTTCCCGCAGCATCCACTCTCATCAGCGAGGCCCGCACGCTCACCGCCGATCACGACGCGGACACGGCCGCACTGCTCCGGGTTGCCGAAGCCCTCAACGCGGCACTGCAAGGCGACCTCTCAAATTCGATTAAGTTCTGTGAAGAAGTGATCCCCCGGCTGCGGTTTTCCGGGAACCTGCCATGGTTTTCCACCGACCTAGTCGTCCTCGGCACCAGCGCCTCGCTGCACGGCGACTCAGAACGCGTCACCGCCGCATACGAGGAACTTCTCGCGCTCTCACGCAAATACGGCGAAAGCTGGCGCTGCTCCTACGCCCTCTGGGGCCTCGGCGTCGAGGCCTGGCGGCAAGGCCAGCCGCAACGAGCCGCCACACTCGCCCGCGAAAGCCTCGACCTCCTGCAGGAATTCAACGACCACCACTGCACCGGACTGTGCGCCGAAACGCTCGCATGGGTAGCCACAAGCGAAAACCGCCACGACGACGCCGCCCAGCTGTTCGGCACCGCCGAAACCATCCGCCGCGAAGCCGGCGCACCACTGCTGACCTTCTTCAGCCACTACCACGACGAATGCGAACAACGGACCCGCCACGCTCTCGGCGACGACCAGTACCGTCACCGCTACGCCCAAGGCGCGGACGTCAGCCTCGAACAAGCCATCGCCTACGCCCGCGGCAAACCGCCACGCACCGAGCCCGCTCCCCGGCAAGAGCCGCGCGCACGCCTTAGCCGACGCGAGCGGGAAATCGCCGAACTCGTGCGCCAAGGCATGAGCAACAAGCAAATCGCCAGCAACCTGGTCATCTCCCAGCGCACCGCCGAAGCCCACGTCGAGAACATTCTCGTCAAACTCGGCTTCACCTCACGCTCCCAAATCGCAGCCTGGGCCACCGAGCACGACAACACCCCGCACGCCAGCTAGATACAACCGCATGTGCCGAGGGCGGAATTGACCTCATGGTCACCCTGCCGAAGTAGCCCCCTCGGTGACCAGAGCGAGCACTCGAGTGTTCGCCGAGACGTCCAGGTGGCGGCGGAGCAGGTCGAGCGACTCGTCGCTGGTCAGACGATCCAGACCGGCGATGCCCGCGGCGCCAGTCATCGCGGTGCTCACCCCGGAACTGTGCAGCGATGCCACCGCCGCTGCGCCCGCAGCGTCGTCTACCGCGAGTGCCGCGTCGATCCCGGCGGCCAGCGTCGGCCAGGCGATCGGCGAGACATTGCCGCAGTTCAGGCCGTCCATTCCGGAGCGATGTGGTGCCGGGGCCTCCGTCGGCGCGCCTGCCCGCAGCGAGCGCAGCAGGCAACCCGCGTCGGTGGGTTCCACTGCCAACAGGCGGGGGCGGCGTCCCGGCAACCGGGAAAGCCAGCGCGCGACGGCCGTTGCCAGTGCGCCTACGCCAACCTGCACGATCACGAGATCGGGCAGCTCTCCGTCCGGGAGCTGTGCTTCGATCTCACCGAACAATGTGGCGTAGCCGTCGATCACCGTACGCGGCACTTGTTCGTAGCCCGGCCATGCGGTGTCGGAGATGACCAGTGTGTTGTCGTTTTCCTGTGTTGCTGCCAGCGCGATCGCGTCGTCGTAGCTGCCCTGCACCACTATGACGTCCGCGCCCTCTTCTTTGATCGCCGCGGCCCGCTCGGCGCCGATCGACTCGGGGAGGTAGATCCGGCAGGCTACGCCGAGCCAGCGGGCGGTGCGGGCGACCGCGTGGCCGTGGTTGCCGTCGGTGGCCGCGACCAGCGTGAACCTCCCCGTCACCCGCGGCCGCAGCTCGTCCGGGATCGGTGGGGCACCGACGCGGTCGGCAAGTGCACGGCAGCATGCCCATGACGCGCCGAGCATTTTGAACGACGGCATGCCCAGTCTGGTGGATTCCACCTTCGCCCAGAGCCGGCCGACGCCGTACTTTTCGGCGAGCTCGGGCAAATCCTGCAGTGGTGTGGGCTGGTAGCCGGGCAGCGTTCGGTGGAAGTCGGTCGCTGCGGTGTCCAGGGGCTCGGCCGGAGCGCCGGTCGTGGGAGAGTCGCGCACCCACCACGAGCCGTCGCCCTGCGACTGGGCGACGGAGGGCAGGGTCAGGCCGTGCATGTTGCGATACAGAGCCGGTTCGGGTGGTGTCCAACCGTCGAGCAGGGCCGGGTCCAGCCGGTACACCCCGATACCGAGCGGGCGGCATACCTCGCTGGAATCGCCCGCGTCCGGACCCCACAAGGGAATGCTCAAGTCGCCGCCGGGGCAGGTGGACAGTGCACACAGTAGATCGACCTCGGCGAAGAACTCCAGGAAGTCGCCACGCCGTGCTGGGCTTGCCTTCATGAAGTAGCGGTCCTCGTCGTTGAGCCCCGTGCACTGGAAGACGTTCAGCACGTCGTGCACGTCCAGCTCGGTCAGCCCGTAGGGCAGCACCGCGCGGGTGAGGTTGGAGTGACAGTGGAAATCGAAGTCCTCCCCGGTGAGCAACCGGTTGACGTACGGGTCGCACCGGGTGCCGAGTAGGTCATGAACGCGGCCACCGTGCTCATCCAGGCCGTAGCCCTCGAGGCTGTCCCCTGTGATGGTGAGCAGTGGCCGCAGGTAAGGCAGCGTGGACCAGATGCGGTCGTAGGTGGACACGTGCGCACGCTGCAGCTGGCGGGTCCGCGACGCCCACATCCGCTCACGCGGGTTGTGCCGGTGCCACACGTTGAGGTCGCCGACCTGCGGGCCGTCGACGGCAATGATCCGGCAGACAGAGCCGGCCGGTACTTCCCAGGCCCGCCCGGAGCGCGGCGGAATGATGAACGACTCGACCTGAATCCGCTGATCCGGTGAGGCGTTGCCGATGCGCCCGTAGAGGTCCCGGTCGGCAGCGAACGTGGCGTTCGCACCGGGCTGGTATGCGGCAGGGTAGGACCCCATCATGCCTCCTTGCTGATCGTGTCCACGGTCGCGTTGGCGTCTTCGCCGACCAGGCCGAGTACCACGCGTTCCGAGTCCTCCAGGTATTCCCGCAGCGCTCTTCCGGCGGCTGCGCGGTAGCCGGCGTGGATGAGATCGCAGATCTCCCGGTCCCGCGACACCCAGGGCTGCTGGATCCGTCGTTCTTCTGCCACCACGGCGAATGCCAGTCGCTGCTGGGCGGTGACGCCCCGGAACATCGCGTCCAGCATCGGGCTGCCCAGCGTGGCCACGATCGCGCAGTGGAAACGCAGGCTCGCAGTGCCCACTTCCCGCCAGTTCCCGGTTTGTTCGGCTCGCTCTTCTGCCCGCACCGCACCATCGATGGCGGCCAGCGCGGCCGGTGTCGCGGCGCCACTCTCCTCCACCGCGCGCAATTCGAGAGTTCGCCGCACCAGGTAGATGTCCTGGATCCGCTCGGCGGACATGGTGTTCACCACCGCGCCCTTGTGCAGCCGCTGGCTCACCAGCCCTTCCATGGTGAGCAGGCGCAGCGCTTCGCGGAGCGTGTTGCGAGAAACGCCGAGCTCGGCCGCCAGGATGACCTCGCGCAGCGGGGTGCCGGGCGGCAATGCGCCCGTGACGATGCCTTCACGCAACTCCTCCGCCGCACGGTCGGCGGTCGTGCCCGTCAGGTCTATGCCTTCAGCCATGCTCGCACTATAGCTAGCTTGTTCAACAATGCTCAACACATTCCTGGGACTATGCGAGGCGTTGACAGTCTTTGTTGAACAACCTTAAGGTCCTGCGGCATGTGTCGGACCCCACACACAGACAGGGCGGTGGCATGCGACAGCACGACACAGGACAAGCCGAAGCGACCCGATATCACCGGGATGCCGGCCGACCAACATCAAAGACAAGCGTGGACGACGCGCCACTGACCTGGTTTCACCGCAGGTTGACCCTCTACTCCGCCGGCGGCCCCCTCCTGGACGGTTATGTGCTCGGCATCATCGGGCTGGCCCTCACACAGGTGGTGCCCCTGTGGGACCTGAGCCCGGTCTGGCAGGGCCTGCTCGCCGCATCCGCGCTGCTGGGAATGTTCCTCGGCGGCCTGGTCTTCGGTTACGTGACAGATCTGGTCGGCCGACAGGCCATGTACACCATCGATCTGGCGGCGATCGTCGTCGGTTCGGTGGCCCAGTTCTTCGTGGACGGCCCGGTGTGGCTGCTCATTCTGCGCTTCGTGGTGGGGCTGGCCATCGGGGCTGACTACCCGATCGCCACCTCGCTGCTCGCGGAGTTCACCCCGCGCCGGCACCGAGGCAGCATGCTCGGCTGGCTGACGACCATGTGGGCGGCAGGCAACACCATCGCGTACCTGGTCGGCGAGGCGCTTCTCCAGCTCGGTCCCGACGCCTGGCGGTGGATGCTGCTGTCTCCCGCGATCCCCGCAGCCGTGCTGATGGTGGCCCGCTTCGGCACACCCGAGTCGCCCCGCTGGCTGCTGTCCAAGGGGCGCACCGAGGAAGCCAAGGCCGCGCTGCGCAAAGCACTCGGACCGGACGCGGAGCTGGACGAGTTGCCCGCCGAACCGGGCCAGACCAGCCTGCGCGGTTTGATCTCCAAGGGCTATCTGCGCCGGACCGTCTTCGTCGCGGTGTTCTGGGCCTGCTCGCTCTGGCCCGTCTACGCCATCTACGCCTTCGGCCCCGCTCTGCTCAGCGCGCTCAATCTCGACGACCCGAGGCAGGCCAACCTCGGCTCGGCCGCCATCGGCGTGTTCTTCCTGGTCGGCTGCGTGATCGCAACACTGGTGGCCAACCGGCTCAACCGGCGAACATTGCTGATCTGGCCGTTCGCTGTGGCCACCGTCGCGCTGCTGCTCCTCGGCCTGATGCCCACCGCTCCGACCCCGGTGATCGTGACGCTGTTCGTGCTCTACGCGCTCGCCATCGGCGGTCCGACGATCCTGCAATGGATCTATCCCAACGAGCTCTTTCCCACCGCCATCCGGGCCACCGCCGTGGGCCTGGGAACCACGGTCAGCAGGATCGGCGCCGGCGTCGGCACGTTCGTCACTCCGATTCTGCTGGGCCACATGGGTATCGGCGCCACCATGCTGCTGGCCGGTCTGATCTGTGTCCTCGGACTGATCGTGTCGGTGCTCATGGCGCCGGAAACCCGCCACCACGACCTGCACCAAGCCAGCTCGGTACCGACCGACACCGGAAAGTGAGGAGGCGCTATGACCGCCATTTCTGTGAAAACCCCGCCGCGGGGCTTCCCCGCCGCCGAGTTCGAACAGCGGGCTGCCAGGGCACAGCACGCGATGCGCGAGCACGGCCTGGACGCCCTGTTGGTGACCGCACCCCAGCAGGTGCGCTACTTCACCGGCTTCGACACCCAGTTCTGGGAGAGCCCGACCCGACCCTGGTACGTGGTGGTGCCTGCAGCAGGCGCCCCGGTCGCGGTGATCCCCGAGATCGGCGAGCCGGGCATGCGCGCCACCTGGGTCACCGACGTGCGCACGTGGCCCGCGCCGAACCCCGGTGATGACGGGGTCAGTCTGCTCGCCGGCACCCTGCGCGAGCTGGCCGGCGCGGGCGGCACCGTCGGCGCCGAGCTGGGCCCCGAGCTGCAGCTGCGGATGCCTGCAGGACAACTGCCGGAAATCGCCTCCCGAGCGGGCGTGACCATCACAGATGGCTCTGCGGTGATCCGGTACTGCCGGCACGTCAAGTCCGAGCTGGAGATCGACAAGATCCGCTTCGTCTGCCAACTCGCCTCGGACGCCTATGCCCGAGTACCCGAACTGATCCGGGCAGGTGACACCGAACGCGCCGTGGTGCAGCGGATGCGTGCCGACCTGATCGCGCGGGGCGCCGACACCAGTCCCTACCTGATCGGCGTGTCCGGTCCTGGCGGCTATGACAACATCATCATGGGGCCCACCGACCGGGCACTGGACACCGGTGACGTGCTCATCATCGACACGGGCACGGTCTTCGACGGCTACTTCTGCGACTTCGACCGCAACTGGGCGATCGGCACGGCCGACGACGCGGTGCGCCGAGCCTACGAAGCCGTGTGGCACGCCACCGAAGTCGGCATCGCGGCCGCCCGTCCAGGGATCCGAGTGTGCGACCTGTGGAAGGTGATGGCCGATGAACTGGCCGCGGCCGGCTCGGCGGGCAACAACGTGGGCAGGCTCGGGCACGGGCTGGGCCTCCAGCTCACCGAACCACCGAGCATCCACCCGGACGACGAAACGGTATTGGAAGCGGGCACCGTGCTGGCGATCGAGCCAGGCATGGAGTTCGCGCCCGGCAGGATGATGGTGCACGAAGAGAACATCGTCATCCGAGAAGGCGGCGCTGAGCTGCTCACCACCAGGGCCGCGCCCGAACTGCTGGTGGTCTCATGACCGGGACGTACCGCCGCTCCACCGTGCCGGAGATCGACGGCGAGTCCCTCTGGCAACGGTTGGCCGAACTGTCCATCGTCGGCAGGGTAAGCGGCGGTGGGGTCACCAGGCTGGCGGTTACCGAGGCGGACGCGCAGGGCCGGCGTCTGGTGGAGTCCTGGCTGGCCGAGACCGGCTGCGAAATCAACCACGATGCCATCGGCAACACCATCGCGATCCTGCCGGGCACCGACCCCGGCCTGTCCCCGGTCCTGCTCGGCTCGCATGTGGACAGCGTGGTCAACGCCGGCCGGTTCGACGGCTGCCTAGGTGTGCTCGGCGCCGTAGAAGTGCTGCGCGCGGTGGCGGCCGGCCCCCGGCCGCGCCGGTCGCTCGCCGTCGCGGTGTTCACCGACGAGGAAGGCACGCGTTTCGGCCGCGACCTGCTCGGTTCGTCCGTCGCATGCGGACTGCTCGAACCGGATGCCGCATTGGCCATCCCCGACTCCGAAGGGAGAACCGTCGAGCACGAACTGCGCGTGCACGGTCTGCTCGGCGCCGCGCCACTCCTGGTCGACCGCCCGCCGCACGCATATCTGGAAACACATATCGAGCAGGGGCCGGTGTTGCTACGGGAAAATCTTCCCGTAGCCGCGGTCACCGGAGTCGTTGGCACCTCGTGGATCCGGATTACGCTCACCGGTGCCGCAGCACACGCCGGCGCGACCCCGATGGAAATGCGCCGGGACGCCGGACTGGCCATGGCGGCGCTGCGGCTACGCCTGCACGCCCTCACCGAGGATCATCCGGGCCTCACCGTGGCAGTCGGTGCGATGAACACCCTCCCGCAACAGGTCAACGTCGTGCCGGCAGCGGCAACCCTGACAGTCGACCTGCGCGCCCCGGAGGAGGCAGTGCTCGCGAAGGCCGAAAGCGCAATCCGCCATCTCGCCGAAGACGTCGCCCTGACCTACGGCTGCGAGCTGACCACCTGCGAGCGAATGTCCCGAACCGCGCCCGCGACGTTCGATCCAGCGATGGTGGACCGGGTGGCCGGCCGGATCGAGGCTCACGGCCTGCCAGGGCGCAGGCTCTGGTCCGGCGCCGGGCACGACGCGCAGCAACTCGCCACGATCTGCCCGACCGCGATGGTGTTCGTCCGTAGCCAACGTGACGGTATCTCGCACTCCCCTGACGAGTGGTCACTGCCCGAGGACTGCACCCTCGGCGTACAGCTCATGGCCGAGGTGGCAATCGACCTGCTCAACGACTGACCGGGAAGCAGCCCCGGGCGTTCTGGACACGGTCGGTGCGGCCCTCGAATACCGGGCACACCGACCGTCCAGCACCAGAGAAGGAAACCCGTAACCAAACGACCCGCAAGAAGTAGCCGGATGGACCGCAGCAACTGTCGGCGGACGCGAAAAATCCTGGTGGGTGGACAGTTCGGTCCGGATCGGCGGACATGAAATTTCCGGGTGGGCGGACGTGTGATCTCTCGGACACGCCTGAGCCTGAACAGCAATGCGTCACGGGATCCCTCCGGCGGGGTTAGCTCTGATTGCCGGTCGATGCCGACCCTGTTCCGGAGGGATCCCGTGACCAAGTCTGACAGGGAGATCATGGAAGCGTTCGACCTCACCTGCTGCGCGCATACTGCTGCCCAGTTGGCGAGTTTATCCTTGGCGGCGGCGAGGCTGACCCGGAGTCCTTCGGCTTCGCCGGCCCATCCCTGCTGTTCGCGTCCCCACAGCCAGCACAACCGAAGACTAAACATCAACAGACCGGACAAAGGGGTCAGCATTCAGCTGGCCGAAAAGTGGTCAAAATTCAGACGCCATTGACACCCCGCCCTGGAAAAGACGCCAAAGCCTGGGCCCGCATCCGCGTATACGGCTCCACCGCTCTTACGGCAGCACATCGCCAGGGAAACCGCAAAGCGACCAGTGCCGACCTCGTCATCAGGCGTTCCTTCGGCTGCTGACCCATCGACGATCCGAGTACGAAAGGGCAACGGAACGAGCGCAGAGGGGTATCAAGACAAGACCTTGCTGGCGACCGCCCGAAATTTTGAAATAGTCGAAAAGACAGACACCGGGCAGCAGACTGGAACCAGGACTGAAACTTCGGCGACTCGGATACGCAACGCCGACCTACTTACCCGCGACCGAACAGAAAATCCTCAGCGAATCTCGGACATCTGCTTCCGCAAGCACGGAGTCGTAATTGAACACCGCAGCACACGAGTCAGCATCAGTACGAAGAATTATGGAGGCCTACGGGTTATCAAGCTCACCAGGACCGGAACTGCATTACCGTGTGCCGGACCAGCGGGGCCGATCGGGCGCGGACATCACACCGGCATCCGAAGATCAGGTAGTTAAGTACGGCCCGCCGAACACCACGCTTGGCAGCCGCGTTGTCGCTCAAGGTGAATGGATTCTAGGACACAGCAATCAAGCCCTACCGGAGGTCCGCAGTGTTTTCCGGAACAGCTCGCAGTGGGGATACACCATGGACCGGCTCGACACGATCCCTCTTGAACTGCTGGACGGCCGGAAGCTTGCGACATCCATCGTCCGGCTGCTGCAAGCCAGTTTTTGGCGCGAGGCGCCAGAAGTCGAATTCGACGAATCGGCTCATGCCGATCGACTGTCCCCCATCACGGCACCGTTGACCGGACGCAGGAGAGATGTATTCGATCGACTGCGCGCCCGAATAGAATGGGATCGGCTTTCCCGGGGTCTCACGCATGGGGATCCGATATTCGACAACGTTCTTTTCACTCGCGACGGATCGATGATCTTGATCGATCCCATCCCATCGACCCCAGGCCTTCCCGACGTGATCGCCCTGGATATCGGCCGAATTTTCCAGTCCTGCGTGGGATACGAGCGGGTGACCTACGAACTACCAGCACCCGACAACGTTCCACTCGATATGGTCATTTCGATGACGAGACTAGCACACGATGACTTGATGGCCGCTCTGTACTTCGGAATCGTGCACCTCCTTCGTTCGATGGTTTACGTCTCAGCAAGAAAGGCGAAGCACCTTCTGGAGGAATGCGTGGACAGCTTGATTGGAGCGGCGACATGTCGGCTGTAGTGGTGTTCGACATCGACGGGGTACTGGTCGACACCCGGGAGAAGATCGTACGGCGAGCCTATGCCGAGGTCGGCATTGAGTTGCCCGACCAACTCTGGGGCAGTACATGGCACACTTGGCTCCCCGAGCGCTGCGGGGGAGATCTCGGGCGCGCCCAAGCCATCCACGATCAAAAAACCCAGGCTCACCTCGACTTACTCAGCAGGAGCAGGGTCACAACACTCGCGGGCACTCAAGCCGCCCGCACGTTGCATGCCTGCGGATGGACCGTCAAGTTCATCACCTCCGGCACGCGCGAAGTCGTCCAGAGAACTCTTGACTCCGCTGATCCGTCATTGAGCGCGTTCCTGGCCGGAACCGATCTGGACAGCATGGGCAAACGGAAAGCGCTTGACGGGATTTCCCCTGCGGGCGGCGTGTACGTCGACGACAACTACGACCTGGGCGTCAAGGTCACCGAAGGAAGCGCGTGGAAACTAGTGCATTTCCGCGACCAGACCAAGACAGAGTTGATCAAGGAGACCAGCACGGTATGGATGTCGTAATCCTTGCCGCCGGACGCGGTAGCAGACTCAAGGACATCACACCGCCTTACTTCAAGCCGTTGATCATCATTGATGGCGAACCTCTCATCCGCCGGCTCGCCCGGACAGCGTTGCGCGTCTCAGATGGGAGGATCGTGATCGTCGCCGCCCCGGAGAACGCGCTGCCCCTCTGCCAAGTGCTGGGCGACCTCCCGGCAGAGATCGTCATCCAGCGTCAGCCGAATGGACCAGGAGACGCGCTCCTCACGGGTCTTCGACTTGTCACATCGCCTGAGGTCCAGGTCCTCCTCGGCGACAATGTGGTGTCCGTCCGGGACGCGGAGAAGATCGCGCAGGCCGCCGTCCCGGCCGTCGGGGTCGTACTGATGCATCCTGCCGAAGCCGAGCGGTACACGTATTTAGCCCCGAGCGGCTGCTGGGTCGAAAAACTCCCTTGCGACGAAGCCAAGACCGAGCAGCACCTGCCCTGCTGGGTCGGCCCGTTGAAGCTGAGGACTGACGAGATCAAAGCCGCCATCGAGCACCGGATCCGGAACACGCGAGCCGAGGCGGACCCGTCAGAGCAGGAAATCCCCATCGGGCCACTGCTCAACCAACAGGGTCCGGCCACCCTCGTTCCGGTGTCTTCGGTGGACGTTGGAGTCCCCGCGGTATGGCGTCCGGTAAGACCACTCATCGAGGAATGATGTTATGAGCAGCAGTTCTTCCGCCAAAGGGAAGTGGATTCCCGAGGCCGAATACGACGAGATCACCAAGAAGATCCCGATTCTGTGCATCGACGTGTTGCCGATCCACCCGGGGCCAGAGCGCTTGGTGGGACTAATACTCCGCGACACCTTCTGGGACCGCCGTCGATGGTGCCTCGTGGGCGGCGGAGTCCAGCACGGCGAACCGCTGCCGAACGCCGTCGAGCGGGTCTTCGATTGGGCGCTGGGTGACCGGGTTTCACTCGACCTCGACACGCTGAATCTGAAGGAAGTGGTGGAATACTTTCCCGATCCTGACACCGGCGAGTTCTTCGACGCCCGCAAACATGCCGTCGCCCTCACTTACACCTGCGTCATGTCGGGTGACCCATGTCCTCGTGGGAAAGCCATCGATTTCCGCTGGTTCTCACCCGACGCGCTTCCCGAGCGTGACGCCCTAGGTTTCGGGCAAGAGCGTCTTGTACCGCGCCTCCTGGCTGCTTGACCCTCGATCAACCACCAAGCCGACCCAGCAATATGACGGCTTCCGCATCCGCGGGCGGGTATCGGGTCCTCCGGAGGATCTGCCTGCCTCCTGCGCCCCGCAGCAGATTGATCTGCTGCGGGGCGCTGCCCTGTCCGAGTGAGACGGCCAGATCCTGATCATCCTTACCGGCGGCATCAACCAGCCATCGGCGCGGTGGCCGGAACGCTGGTGACGCAGGTGCGGCTGCCGGCGTTCATCGTCACCCTCACCATGCTCACCATGCTCACCATGCTCACGGCCGTGGCGAAGCTGTTCGCCGACGGGGAGGCGGTGCCGACCAGCGACGCGCTGCTGACCTGCGGCCGGGTGACCGCCATCGACGGCGCCAACTTCGAGGTCGTCCGCGGCGAGGTGCTGGCCGTCGTCGGCGACAACGGCGCCGGCAAAGGGGGGCGGGGGGATTGCCGGTGGGTTTCGGCTTCTTGGTTGGTCTTTTTGCCGGGGTCGGGGCTTTTGGGGGTTTGGTTGTAGGTGGGCCATCCCCGTAGTGGGTGGAGTGTGGGGGCTGGCGCGGGCTTTTGCGTTGCCGAGCGGCGGAATCCGGGTGGCCTGGGGCTGTTAGCCGTTCGGTTTTGGGTTGATCCGTAGCCGGGTTTGACTGGTAGTCACTTTTCGCTGGCGGGTGCCGGATTCGTCTCGGTCGGCCATTCACCTAGCGGGTGTGGGTGGTGGTGATCGCTGCGTTCCGAGGTGGCCCGTGCGTGATTTTCGGGTCTATAGCGCCTGAAACCGCTCACGATGCTCGTGCTGGTGGTGTGGTGGTGGTTGGGTGGCGCCTTCGGCGTGCCCTGGTTTTCAGTGCTGTTTCTGTGTCGGGTTTCCGGTGTTTTCGTTTCCGCGGATTGGGTTTTTGGGTTTCGGGCCGGGTGTTTCACCTGATCAAGTGACCATAAATGACGTGCGAACTGGTGTCCCTCTCCTCACCTTTCTGTGGGTAGTGTGATGGTGATTCCGCTGAGGCAGAGGTAGATCATTGTGGACAGTGATTCGGGGCTATGTCCGTAGCCGCGGCGTTGGATGACGCGGATTTTGCTGTTGATGCCTTCCAGTAAGGAGTTCGAGAGACCGAGTTCGATGGCGGCGATGATGGCGTCGAAGTGGTTTCGGATGCGCTGGACCAGGTTTCGCATGGAAGGGATGCGGCTGCGGAGCGCTCGAGTACACCAGGATTTGAGGTAGGCGCGGGCCTCGTCGGGGTCGATGACGCGGTAGACGTCGCGGAATTCTTCTTTGAGTTCCCAGGCACGCCAGAGCCGGTAGCGTGTCCGGCGTAGCTGGTTGATGATGTCGCGTTGTTCGTCGGTGAGGTTCTCCGCACCTTTACGCAGGGCGGCGCGCACAACCAGCGATGGGAAACCGAGATACGGGACCGGCGACCGGTGTTCATCTCACCGTCTACAGTGGACCACAAACGAACACCACGGCCAGGCGGCAGGGCACTACCCGCCCAGCACCGCGAGTACCTCCGGGACCTCATCCCCGCACCACGGGGCCCGGCGGGCGAACCATGATGCCCTGGTTCGGTCGTGGAGTGCCCAGACGACCTGCCGGGATTTCGCTTGTGTCGTAAGCGTGTCCGGCGGTCATCTGGGTGGCGATTGGGCCGGGCGGCACCACGTTGCTCGTGATGCCGAGGCGGCCCACCTTGGGCTGCGCAAGTCCTCCAGGAACGATCCGTGCTCGCGGGATGCCCTGGACGGGCGCTCCGCCAGGAACCGCCGCTCCTGCAGAAATCGGGTCAGTAGTTGAACGACACGATCGCGTCGCGCGAGCAGAAGTCCGGGAGAGCGTTGCGGTCGACGCACACGTGAATCGCGGCGCGTGCTGCGGTCGCTTCATGCCTCAGCCTGCGGGACAGGGGCCCGCTGGCGTGAGTGTTGGTTCGGGCGGACTCGCTGCTGCCCGCGCTTTCCCACTTGCCCTCTACGAGGAAGAAGAACTCCACCCTTACGAACGTGGGCATGCCATCGTCGCGCAGGTCACGCCAATTGGCGCCGACTGTCGCGTAGACACCCCCGTTGTTGGCGAAGTCTCCATCTGCGGAGCCGATGGCAGTTTGGCCGCTCTTGGCGTAGATCGGCCCCACAGCTTGCCGGCCGCATGATCCCTCCCAGATCAGCAAGGCACATCGTCCGAATGCGCTAGCGGAGTCCGGCACGGACTCGGCTTGGCCGTGACGCGAATGAACCTGTTTAACCCGGTCGGACATCGAGTCGATTGTTGCCAGACCGGATATCTCCAGTGACTGCCAGCTGTTGCTCGCACGACGAACCGGCGAGCGGACCGAGAGATCGCCGGGCCCTTTCCTCGGTCACACGCTGCGCGCTCGCGGGCGGGTTCGAGTCGTTGGGCGAGGGAGTAGGCGCCCTGGCGGTCGGCGACCGCCCGGGCGGGCGAGGCTGGCCGCCTGGCGTCCGGTGCTTCGGGAGAACCGAGCCATTACAGGTTGCGCGAGAGCAGCCGGCTCAGCGCCTCGTCGACGTTCATCCACCGGTGTTCGTCACCGGGTGCGACCACGTCGTAGGTGTCGTTCAAGAACTCCACAAGCTGATCAGCATTCACTTCGAAGGTGGCCTGCCCTGACGGCGAGCTCAACGCGATCAGGACCAACCCCGGATCGTCCAGTCGAGGGCGGATTCGCACGTCACCTTCGCCTGCCTCGGCGACCAGCCCGTCGGCCAGCAGGTCACGGGCGATCACCCAATCCACCTGACCGGCCTTGCCCACGTTGAACTTCATGCAGACCTCGTACGGGTTGCGGCTGTCGTACCGCAGTTCCACGCCAACCGGCGCGATCACACCCGCCGGGGCTACCAGGTTGAAGACCATGGTGGCGAGCACCGTGCCGTGATCGTTTGCCATCATGTCCGCACTCCCAAGCGTCGGCTTTGCTTCCTAGATACCAGCATGCCCAACCCGGGTTCATACCTTCTTCACGATGTCTTCAGGCCCCAGGTGCCAATCCACCCTCGGACTCCCATGACTGGGGGCCTGTGGCGATGGGGAGCAGCCGCCTGTTGATCATGTTTTTGTGAGGACAACAGGATCGCAGGCGGCTGCGGCGCCCAGGATAGGTGCTCGGCTGGCTGAGCGGAAGCTGGGTGAGTTACTGGAGGGGCTGCGCTGGTGTTTCCGGCGGATTGAGCCGTTCGTGCAGGCCCGTAAGTATGTGCGGGCGGTGATGAGCGAGATGCCGAAGCGGAACGGGTGGACGGTTGCTCAGCATGTCGGGGACCGGACCCCGGACCGGACGCAGCGGCTGCTGAACCGGGCGTGCTGGGTCCCAGGCCAGGCTCTACACCGCGATCGCCCGGCACACCGTGCTCGTCTGCGCCGCCCTCGCTGTCTGCGCCGTCACCGCCGCATTGCTGCGCGACCGCACCGACAGCCAAGCCCCCGAACCAGCACACCCGGACCAGCCCCCACCCACCGACCCCGGCCTGATCCCGCTCACCATCCCCGAGATCAAGCACCTGATCGCCAACACCACACCCCAGCCACCCGAACACAAAACCCACTGGGTGAACTGGCGTCGCAAGCACCAAGCACGACCACGCTGGTTCCACAAACGCACCAGACTCGCCCGCAACATCGACATCACCCAGGTCAGCTAGCGAATGGCTGCTGCCGTACTAGCTCGGGAGCGCCGGCTGCGGGCCGGGCCCGGGGGCGAGCGCTCGGTTGGTGCTGGGCTCGGGGACCTGCTTGCAGGCTTGCCGGATAAATCGCCGCAAATTGGGCGAAATGCAACTTCAAGCAGAGCTACCACCGAAATTAACCCACAGTCAATAGTAGTTGAGAAATCAATTTATTTTTTTCCCTTTCTGTTTAAACATCTTTCCCGCAGGTGCAATACCGTTGACGCGGCAACTCGTCATCTCATAAGTTCATCCGGCCAGTAACCATTTCCCGGACAACCGCAATAGGATGGCTGAATGAAGCAATACTTCCGCCATTTGTCACCGGCGCGTCGTTTACGCCTCAATCGACTTTTTCGAAATAATCCACAAAGGACGTTGATCGTCCCGCTCGACCATCCACTCACCGATGGCCCCTGTGCGGGTCGCGGGGACAGCCTGAACAATCTCGTCGGCCAGCTCGCCGCGAATGGCGCGGACGCCGTGGTCCTCCACAAAGGAAACGTGCGTTTCGTCGACCCGGCCTGGTTCAAGCAACTGTCTCTGATCGTGCACCTCAGCGCGAGCACCGTGCACGCGCCAGACCCGGACCACAAGGTGCTCGTCGGGACGGTCGAGGAGGCGCTGCGACTGGGCGCCGACTCGGTCAGCGTGCACGTGAACATCGGTTCCCGCGAGGAGGCGCGGCAGCTCGGGGATCTGGCGGCGGTGGCCGAGTCCTGCGACCGCTGGAACGTTCCGCTTCTGGCCATGATGTACCCCCGCGGTCCGCGGATCACCGATCCGCGGGACCCCGAGATCGTGGTGCACGCCGTGACGGTGGCGGCCGAGCTCGGAGCCGACATGGTGAAGACCTACTACGTCGGCTCGGACGATGCAATGGGCCGGATCACCTCCACGTCGCCGATTCCGATCGTGGTGGCCGGCGGGCTGCGCACCGCTGACGAGAAAGACCTGCTGGAGCTCGTCGATGGGGCGATGCGGGGCGGCGCGGCAGGGCTGGCCATGGGCCGCAACATTTTCCAGGCTCCGCATCCCGGAAATCTCACCCGGAAGCTTGCGCAGCGGGTGCACGGCGACATCGTGCCAGCCGCTCCGACCGAGCTGATCGCCGCCCAGCGGGACATGGCGTAAGCCGACTCGAATTCTTCCGCCCGAGTCCTTAGACAATTCCCTGCACATCCGAGGATGCAAATTTCATGAAGCTCACCTGGGTCGACGTGCGTACCTGCCCGACCAAGTCCGCCGTTCTGGAAGAGGCGCTCCACATCAAGGTGGATGGAATCCTATCGGACTCCGCCGCCGATTTCGACGGGTTGCCGCCGACGGTGCGGAAGATCCTGTTCCCGACCGGAAAGAGCTTGCCGGACGATTTCGGCCAGGCCGACGTGGTGATCGTCGTCCCCGACGAGCACGGGCAGCTCGACGAGCTCGCCGCGGCGCATCCCGAAATTGAGTTCGGGCAGTACGTCGAGATCACCGACGCCGCGACGCTGGACGAGGCGTGCCGGTCGGCACGGAGCAACCAGTGGAGCCTGCTGTACTTCCGCGATCCCACGAAGATTCCGCTGGAGATCGTGATCGCCGCCGCCGCGGGCTCGTCCGGGAAGCTGGTCACCATCGCCCAGGACGTGACCGAGGCTGAAATCATCTTCGGCGTGCTGGAGCATGGCTCGGACGGCGTCATGCTGGCGCCCGCGGCGGTGGGTGACACGACGGCGCTGAAGGCCGCAGCGGCGGACGGCAGTCCCGCGCTGGACCTCGTCGAGCTGACCGTCACGACGACCGAGCACGTCGGCATGGGCGAGCGGGCCTGCGTCGACACCTGCACCTACTTCCGCAAGGACGAGGGCATCCTGGTCGGCTCGCACTCCAAGGGCATGATCCTGTGCGTCAGCGAGACCCATCCGCTGCCCTACATGCCCACCCGGCCGTTCCGGGTCAACGCGGGCGCCATCCACTCGTACACCCTCTCCGCGGAAGGCCGCACCCACTACCTGAGCGAGCTGAAGTCCGGCAGCAAGGTCATGGCGGTGGACACCTCGGGCCGGACCCGGATGGTCACCGTGGGCCGCGTCAAGATCGAGAGCCGCCCGCTGATCTCCGTGGACGCGGTGGCTCCGGACGGGCAGACGGTCAACCTGATCCTGCAGGACGACTGGCACGTGCGCGTGCTCGGCCCGGCGGGTGTGGTGCTCAACAGCACTGAGCTCAAGCCGGGAGACACGGTTCTCGGCTACCTCCCCACGCAGGACCGGCACGTGGGCTACCCGATCAACGAGTTTTGCTTGGAAAAGTGACGATGAGCGACACGAGACCACTGGAGGTCGCGGTCGTGGGGGCGGGCATCACCGGGCTCGCCCACGCGGCGGCGCTACGGCGGGCGGGCATCGGCGTCGCGGTGTACGAGACGGCGAACGCCTTCGGCGACATCGGTGCGGGCATCCAGCTCGCCCCGAACGCGGTGCGCCTGCTGCACCGCCTCGGGCTGGCGGACGGCCTGGCGGCCGTGGCGGTGCGTTCGACCGCCATCGAGATGCGTGACGGGCGCACCGGTCAGGTGCGGGGCCGCGTCCCGCTGGACGACTGCGAGAACCGGTACGGCGCGCCGTACTACCTGCTCGCCCGCTTCGACCTGCACGCGCTGCTAGCGTCCCTGCTTCCCGACGGCGTGGTCGAGCTGGGCAAGGCCTGCGAGTCGGTGGCCGAGAATGACTCGGCCGTGCAGTGCCGGTTCGCCGACGGCACTGCCGTCGGCGCCGATGTGCTGGTCGGCGCCGACGGCATCCGGTCTGCGGTGCGCCGGGCCAGGGTGGACGACCAGCCCGTGTACTCGGGTTTCAGCGTCTACCGCGGCCTAGTCGACGCCAGCGGGTTGCCTGCCTCGTTCACCGAGCCCCGGTCGATCGTCTGGACCGGGGAGGGCAGGCATTTCGTGTGCTACCCGGTGGCCGGCGGCAGGCTGGTCAACTTCGTCGCGACCCTTTCCGCCGAGGAGTGGGGAGCGGAGTCCTGGTCGGAGCCGGGAAAGGCCCAGGATGTGCTCGACGCCTTCGCCGACTGGGACAACGTGCATCCCCTGGTCGAGGCCGCGGAAACGGTCACCCGCTGGGGCCTGCACGTCCGCGAGGACGGCCCGGCCTGGACCACCGCCCGGACCGCGCTGGCGGGCGATGCCGCGCACCCGATGCTGCCTTTCACGGCTCAGGGCGCGGGTCAGGGCATCGAAGACGCCGTTGCCCTGGCCGGTGCACTGGCACGCCACGGAGACGACGTCTCGGTGGCGTTGCGGACCTACGAGCAGGTGCGCCGCCCGCGGGCGATGAAGGTCCAACAGCTCTCCGGTGATATGGGGCGCAACTTCCACCGGGGCGCCTCCGAATCCCGGCAGCGTCCCGATGCCCAGCCGATCGGCGACACCCTCGACTGGCTTTTCGACCACGACGCGGAGGCCCTGTGACGACTGCCAAGATGACCGCCGAGCACAGAGGACACCACGATATGCTGCCAGCCCTCGCTGACCACTACGTCGACGCCTACCTGGCGCGAATCGGCGCTGACTGCCCGGAACGCCCGGACCTGGAGACGCTACGGCACCTCCAGGAACGCCACGTGTTGTCGATCCCGTTCGAGACAATCGCGGTATACACGGGGGAACCGGTGCCGCATACGCTCGACGCCGTGCGGAAGATCGTGGAGCAGCAGCGGGGCGGGTGCTGCATGGAGCTCAACTCCGCGTTCGGCATGCTGTTGGGCGCGTTCGGTTACCGGGTGGAACTGCTGCACGGCCAGATCTACCGGAACTCGGTGCTCGACAAGAGCATCGGCCACATGGCGCTGAGGGTCACAGTTCCGCTGTCCGGGCAGGACCAGGTGTCCTGTCTCGTCGACGTTGGCCAGGGAAACAACAGCAGGCACCCACTGCGGATCGACCTGCGCGACCCGCAACCCGATCCGCACGGCACCTACCTGCTGACCGCCGCGCCCGACGGCGATATCGACGTATCGATAAACAATAATTTGCTGTACCGGCTGGAAACCAGGGGCCGCGACGTGGAATACGGAAACGCGTCCCTGTGGTGGTATCGCACGTCCCCGCGCTCGCCGTTCGCGGCTGCGCCGATTTCCATCGCACGCACCGAGCGGGGGAAGCAAACGCTGCGAGGGAACGTGCTGGTCGAGGAGGACAACGGGCGGCGCACCCTGCGGCGGCTCGACACCGACGAGGCACTGCTGAAGACGTACCGCGAGTACTTCGGAATCGAGCTGGATCGGGTGCCCTCCGCACAGGAACGGGTGTCCACCGCGATAGCAGGCGAGAGGAATGCCGCGTCGGCCAAGAAGCGGTGATCAGTGGGCTGTGATAATCCGATCGGTGCGTCCTCGTACTGCGGGACGCCGACGCGGCTGATGACGCCGCCGGGGCGAGCGACGCCGACTGCCTGCTCGTAGGCGGGCATGGTGCCGACGGCTTCCAGGACTACGTGCGTGCCGTGGCCGCCGGTGAGCTCGCGGCCTGCGGCGATGCCTTCCTCGCTGCGGGCGGAGACGACGTCGGTGGCGCCGGCTCGTAGGAGAACTGCGTCGAGATCGGCGCGATGTGCGGAGCCTCGGCGGACGGGCGGCTGCTCGGGCAGCCCATCGCCTCGGACCTGAGTCCGGCGCCCAGCCCGGTCGACCAGCCGGTGGACTACCGAGAAGCCCCCTTCTCCGCGGCGCTGGACGGGTTCAGCGGGGAAGGCAGCGCGGCGATGTGGAACGTAGCGCCGACCGACTTCAACATCCGGGAGGACTTCCCGTTGGCGGCGCTCACCGACGTGATCCGGGCCTTCGCCCGCGGGAGCAGGCTCCAACCTGCTCACGATCACCTGCGCGGACCCGGACCTGCTGCGGGTTCGGATGGGAGGCTGGTCGGAGTACTTCGTCGCGATTTACCCGGCGCACCAACAGCAGCACCGGCGTCGGCCGTTCAGCACACCGGATGTCGAGTTCGCCCCGGTACCCTGCTCAGGTGACTGACCGGTGACGACAGCGGGATCCGGCCCACGCCGGGTCCCGCTTCGCCGGTGCCACAGTCCACAGCCATCGACGATGACCCGCCCCACGGATAGGCCCACCGAACGCAGTCGAGCGTCCAGCCGCTCCCTGGTCTCGCGAGCGACTGGACTTCTCGCAGAAGCCATCGAACGCAGCAAAGCCCGTGGCTGAAAGGAAACGCGCGAACGCCGAGGCTTCAGCCTCCACCGAAGGCCACGTCACGCAGCACGTGGACGCGGCCAAACATCACTTACTCGTCACCTCCCGTCGGTTTGCGGTGTTGGAGGCGAGGGGGTGCGGTTCGCCGGTCTAAGCTGCCAACGCGGCGGCGACTTCGTCGAGGCCGGCCCGGATGTAGGTCGTTGTCGCGGACGGAGGGCCGGGCTGCTGAGAGGACGCAGTCGGCACATTCAGGACTCGTTGGGCCGCAAGGTATGGCGAGTGCATTCGATCCATCTGGTCAACGACCAAACAGATTTCATCCCAGCAGCCCCCGCTGAAGTTCATCCCGCGCAACGGCGGCTGCAACCACGGGATGGCCGAGCTCGATGAGGTCCAGCAACAGATCCGCACCCGGGACATCGGACGCGCCCGGACGCCACCCGGGACGAGGTGCTCACCCAGTTCGCCCCCTCACCCCGGGCTCCGGTGCCGCCGCGATGGTCCTCGGCCGCCGCGACGAGCACCCCGAGGGCCATGCGTTGCCGAAGCGGACATCACCGGTGTCCGGCGGCGCCGGGTGCGGACAGGGCCGGGATGTCCGGGTGGTCGAGCAGCGTCTCGACGACGGCGTCCACGGCCACGCGCAGCGCTGCCACCCGGCGCCGCACGATCGCGACGTTGCGGTGCACCGGCGTGCTGAGCTCGCGGGTGACGACCGGGATTTCGGGTGGGACGGCCAGCGCGGGCAGCATCGCCACCGACCGGCCGGACTCGACGTGCTGGAGCAGCAGCAGGTAGTTGCTGAACCAGCAGGCCACCCGGGGTTCGAAGCCGGACTCGCGGCATAGCCGCTGGGTCAGCTCGGCCATGTACGAGCCCGGCCGGTCGCACGCCCAGGTCTCCTCCGCGCACGCGGCGAGATCGATCACCCGGCGCCGCGCGAGCGGATGGTCCGGCGGCAGGACCAGCACCACCGGGTCGGTCCCCAGCGGGACGACTTCGAGGTCCCGGTCCCACGGGAACTTGACGTAGTCCGTGGTCGTGACGATCACGTCCACCTCGCCGGTGCGCAGCGCGGCCCCGCTCTCGTGCGGTTCGGACTCGATCAGCTCCACGTGCAGGTGCGGATGCGAGTCCGCCAGCCGGGCCGCCGCCGGTACGGCGAGCGTGTATATCGCGCTCTGGAACACCCCGAGCCGGACGGTGCCGATCGGCTCGTCGTTGAGGGCGCGCAGCTCGGCCTCCGCCTCGGCCATCTGGTCCAGGATCTCGCGGCCTCGGCGAGCGAGGGCGATTCCGGTCCGGGTCAGCCGCACCCGACGCCCGGACCGCTCCAGGAGCCGGCTGCGCGTCTCGGTCTCGAGCACCGCGAGCTGCTGGGACACCGTTGACGGGCTCAGGTGCAGCGTCTCGGCCACCGCGCGGACGGTGCCGAGGCTGTCGAGCAGGCTGAGCAGGCGCAGGCGCCACGGGTTGAGCATGCCACCATTGTGCGGCTCCATCGAACAGCATCGTCGAAATCGTGTGATGGACGCAAACCTGCATCCTTCGTAGCGTCGGGCCCATGCTGGACGACATCGCGCGCACCGCACCAGAACGCCACCTGGTCCGCTACTCGGGTCGCGGTGCCTTCAGCCCCGGGATCATCGCCCGCGCCGAGGGCAGTTCGGTGTTCACCGAGGACGGGCGCGAGCTGCTCGACTTCACCTCAGGGCAGATGAGCGCGATTCTCGGACACGCCCACCCGGAGATCGTCACGACCGTTCGCGAGCAGGTCGCCCGGCTCGACCACCTCTACAGCGGGATGCTGAGCCGCCCGGTGCTCGACCTCGCCCAGCGGCTAGCGGCGACGTTGCCGGAGCCGCTGGACAAGGCCATGTTCTTGACCACCGGTGCCGAGGCGAACGAGGCCGCGTTGCGGATGGCCAAGCTCGTCACCGGCGGGCACGAGGTCGTCTCGTTCGCCCGGTCCTGGCACGGCATGACCCAGGCAGCGGCGAACGCCACCTACAGCGCCGGGCGAGTCGGGTACGGGCCCGCCGTCCCGGGGAACTTCGCCCTGCCGGTGCCCGACCGGTTCCGGCCCGGCATCGTCGACGCCGACGGGAACCTGGACTGGCACCGGCAGCTCGACCTCGGCTTCGACTTGATCGACGCCCAGTCGGTCGGCAGCCTCGCGGCCTGCCTTGTCGAGCCCGTGCTGAGCTCGGGTGGCGTCGTCGACCTCCCGCCTGGCTACCTGGCGGCGCTGCGGGACAAGTGCCGCGAGCGGGGCATGCTGCTGATCCTGGACGAGGCCCAGACCGGGCTGTGCCGCACCGGTGACTGGTACGCCTTCGAGCGCGACGGCGTCGTCCCGGACATCCTCACCCTGTCCAAGACCCTCGGCGCCGGGTTGCCCCTCGCGGCCGTGCTGACCAGCACCGAGATCGAGCAGGAAGCCCACGACCGCGGGTTCTTGTTCTTCACCACGCACGTCAACGACCCGCTTCCAGCGGCCGTTGGCAACACCGTCTTGGACGTGCTGAGCCGCGACCGCCTCGACGCGCGCGCCCGCGAGCTGGGCGTGCGGTTGCGCGGCGGTCTGGAGGAGCTCGCCGGGCGGTATCCGGTGATCGGCGACGTGCGCGGGCGCGGTCTGCTGATCGGGCTGGAGCTGGTCGACGGGCCGGGTGGCGAGGACGCCGACAAGCTCGGCGCCGCCGTCACCAGGCGCTGCGCTGAGCTCGGCCTGCACATGAACATCGTGCAGCTGCCCGGCATGGGCGGGACGTTCCGCATCGCCCCGCCGCTGACCGCCACCGACGCCGAGATCGATCGCGGCCTGGCGATCCTCGACACCGCCCTAGCTAGGGGGTGTGGGTGGTGGTGATCGCTGCGTTCCGAGGTGGCCCGTGCGTGATTTTCGGGGCTATAGCGCCTGAAACCGCTCACGACGCTCGTGCTGGTGGTGTGGTGGTGGTTGGGTGGCGCCTTCGACGTGCCCTGGTTTTCGGTGCTGTGTCGTGGTTTCCGGTGTTTTCGTTTCCGCGGCTTGGGTTTTTGGGTTTCGGGCCGGGTGTTTCACCTGATCAAGCGACCATAAATGACGTGCGAACTGGTGTTCTAATGCGGGAGAATATTTGGTATGACACCGCTGTTGAACACCCAGGATCCGGCCGTCGGCACCACCAGTGCCCGGTCGGCGGTGTCGTGCACGGATGCCGAACTCGCCGCCCGTATCCGTGAACTGGAGGAGGCGATGCGGGTGTTGATGATGGAGCAGTTGCAGTGCATCGCCGAAGCCGACCACCGTGGTGGGTATGCCGAGTTGGGGTTCCGGTCGGCGCAGGTGTGGTTGCAGGGGTTGCTCAACATCGATGCGCGTGATGCGAAAACCCGCGTCAAGGTCGCCCGCAATGTTGAGGACCGGCAGAGCTTGTATGGCGAGGTCATGCCCGCCGACCTGCCTGAGACTGCTGCGGCTTTGGCAGAGGGTGCGATCGGGTTGGAGCATGCGCGGGTGATCGTGGACGGGGTCCGCCGCCTGCCGGAGTATGCCCGCTGTCATCAGGTCGGTAAGGTCGAATCAACCCTGGCCGGGTATGCGCGGATGATGACGCCTCGTGAGCTGGAGAAGCTCGCCGAGCGCATCCGCTATCTGCTGGATCAGGACGGTGCCTA
The DNA here is from genome assembly GCF_014697215.1 of Saccharopolyspora pogona. GTDB lineage: Bacteria > Actinomycetota > Actinomycetes > Mycobacteriales > Pseudonocardiaceae > Saccharopolyspora > Saccharopolyspora hattusasensis. Next base: position 841,256 of record NZ_CP031142.1, on the reverse strand, counting down.
CGACGACGAGGAAGACCAGCATGAGTCGCGGGAGCTGCACTACACGGTTGCCCGGGACGGAATGACGGTCATCAAAGCCCGCCTCGACCGCGAGGCCGGGGCGAAGTTCGCCGCGCTGATGCAACCGCTGGCCGCACCGCGGCCGGAGGTGGAGGGGGAGAAGGATCCGCGCACGGTGGGGCAGCGCAACGCCGACGGCTTCGCCGCCATCCTGGACCTGGCGCTGGATCATGACGGGGTTCCGCGTTCGGGTGGACAGCGGCCGCACATCACCATCTCCATCGACTTCGAGGACCTCAAGCGAGGGCTCGGGTTCGTCGCCGCCGAAACAGGGTTGCCCGGCACCCTTAACACCGAACGCGCTATCACCGCCGAGAACGCCCGCCGCATCGCCTGCGACGCCGAGGTGCTGCCGATGGTTCTCGGCGGGGATGGCCTCCCGCTGGAGGTGGGCCGGGCGAAGCGGACCGCGCCGACGCATCTGCGGGCGGCGTTGCTGCAGCGGGACGGGGTGTGTGCGTTTCCGGGGTGCGACCGGCCGCCGGGAACCCCGGAAGCACATCACATCGCCCACTGGGTCGATGGTGGAAGCACCGAGCTGGGCAACATGGTGATGCTCTGCGGTTATCATCACCGGACCCTGCACAACCAGCGGTGGGAAACCGAGATACGAGACCGGCGACCGGTGTTCATCCCACCGCCCACAGTGGACCCCAAACGAACACCACGACCAGGTGGCAGGGCACTACCCGCCCGACACCGCGAGTACCTCCGGGACCTCATCCCCACCCAGCGGGGCCCGGCGGGCGAACCATGATGCCCTGGTTCGGTCGTGGAGTGCCAGGCCCTGGTGAGGCCTCCGTCGACGTCGATCACCGTGCCGTTGACGTAGCCCGCTTCTGGGGTGGCGAGCCAGGCCACCGCGTTGCTCGTGATCCCAGTTGAACGCCGCGATCAGCAAGCCCGCGTTCATGAACATCTTAGCCCGACACCAGGCCGGTGGATCGCCGCGGCACCCCACACAGGCTCGCAACTTGGCCCGCTACCAGCGGCACATGGCCCCGGCAGGACCGGGACATCAACGCGGCGAAGAACATCCTTGTGGCTGGTCGCACAGTGATCAAGTCGAGGTTGCCCAGCTGGTAGCCGGGCCGATTCCGGCGCGTCGCCGACGGCGTAGACGTCAGAGTGGCCAGCACCTCGGCCTTCTTCCACTGCGTCAAGGCCGCGTCGGTCTCCTTGTACGAGATCCGGCGGCCCTCACCATGGTAGGTACGGTGGCGTACGGCGAGGGTCTTGTTCCACACCAGGCGCACACACCCGAACGTACGACCCAACCGGGCCAGCTGTCCGGAGTCCGGGTAAGCCCGGCACCGGTACGCCAACCGCATAAAGATCATTTTAAACAACCATCGATCACAAGTAAGCGTAGGTGGGTTACCGCTGGACGCCTCATGCTGGACGTCACGTGCTTCCTCCCCACGGACAAATCCAGGGGCTCCCGCACTACATTCCTTCGGTGAACCACTCCGTCTACCTGTGCGTGACGAATGCGTTCGCGGTACTGATCAACGCGAACCCCTTGCCCGCGGCAGCCCCGGTAGACCACTGCACCTCAATCCGGAACCCAGTCCTCAGCACGGATGCCAGCTTCGATGATGCACGCGAGTACGTGACCCGTCCCATCAACGCGCTTCTGTCAAGGTGCTAATACATATTAGTCCTGCAGGACAAAATTCGACCAGGGGCTTGATCCACGGGGGATACGCCGTTCAGTCTCGGTGTCTGATCCGCGTTCTCGACGAGGAGGTTACTGCAGTGGCAGCGGGGCTCAGCATGCGACAGGCGGGCATCGCAGGAATCGCGACCACAGAAGACTTCTCCATGCTTGCCTGCACGAGGGTGGTTGCAGCGATCGGTCGACTCGGGACCGAGGTTCACCTGTGATCATCACGTCTGACGGTGTCCGCCTTGAGACCGCCTGGCATCAGGGCGGTGCGGATGCTGTGGTGCTGGCCCACGGCATCACCGCTGACCTCGCAGAGCAAGAACTGTTCCCGATCCTGGCGGATCGGCTGGCGGCCGCGGGATTCTCGGTGCTGCGTTTCTCTTTCCGCGGGCACGGCCGCAGCGAGGGCAGGCCACGCGACATGACGATCGCGGGAGAACGGTTGGACTTGCGGGCGGCCGTGGAGTCCGTGGGACGCCCGGTTTCGGTGGTGGCGTCGAGCTTCGGTGCAGTGAGCACCACGCTCTCCTTGGGCGAGTTGCCCATCGACTCGGTGGCGCTGTGGCAGCCAGTGCTCGACCTACGGCGGACCTTCCTGGAACCGGAGCTGCCGCGCGGGCGGCAGCTCTACTACGACCTGAGCTCCTTGCAACAGCGGGGTTTTCTCGATATCGAGGGACGGTTCGAACTGGGCGCGCGGCTCTTCGAAGAATTCGCGGAGCTCGACCCGCGAGCTGCCTTTCTCGCCAGCGACATCCCCGCGCTCGTCGTGCATGGCGACGTGGATGAGCACGTCTCCTACGAGGTGGCCCATGAGGTGGCAGCCCGGCGGCCGCGCACGGACTGGCACCGCGTACGAGGCGGCGGACACGGCTTCCGGGACGTGGAGCGCGAGGTCATCGACGTGACAGTGTCGTGGCTTCTCGACCAGGCTGACGTCTCGGCCGCACAATCCCAGCCTCCAGCATGACGCAATCGTGACCGTGGCAGTCGGTTATTGATCGGGAACTTATAGGTGTGATCTTCGTTGTTCTGGCATGATCGCTGGTGTGCGGGACGCGCGGAGGTTGTCGCCTGAGGCGCAGGAGGATTTGCGGCGCAGGGTGGTCGCTGCTGTTCATGGTGGGATGAGTCAGGTCGAGGCGGCCCGGGTGTTCGCGGTGGCCCCGCAGTCGGTGTCCAGATGGGTGCAGGCGTGGCGGAAACGTGGCTCGAAGGGTCTCACCGGGCGTCGCCGGGGTCGCAAGTCCGGCGAGCAGAAAGCGTTGAGTGCCCGCCGGCAGCGCAAGCTGCGGTATGCGGTGGCCGAGCACACCCCGGCCACGTTCGGGCTGGCCGGCCTGGTGTGGACCCGCAAGACAGTGGCCGAGCTGATCCGGGTGCGCCACGGCATCGTGTTGAACCTGCGCACCGTCGGCAACTACCTGCGTTCCTGGGGATTGTCGCCGCAGAAACCGATCCGCAAGGCCTACGAACAGGACCCCGAGTCCGTACGCCGATGGCTGGAGGAGGACTACCTGGCCATCGCCGCCCGCGCCCGCCGCGAGGGCGCACTGATCCTGTGGCTGGATCAGACCGGGATCCGCTCCGACGCCACCGTGGCCCGCACCTGGGCACCGGCGGGCCAGACACCGGTGGTGGGCAAAACGGGCAAACGATTCAGCGTGAACGCGATGTGCGCGATCGGGAACAAAGGCGAGCTGTACTTCACCGTCTACACCGGCTCGTTCAACGGCAAGGTGTTCCTGTCGTTCCTGGACCGGCTGACCCGCCATCTGGACCGCAAGGTCCACCTGATCGTTGACGGACACCCCGTCCACCGCCGCAAGACTATCCAGCAATGGATCACCAAGCACGCTGAGGCGATCGCGATGCACTTCCTGCCGGGATACAGCCCCGAACTCAACCCCGACGAGCTACTCAATGCCGACCTCAAACGCACCGTTTCCACCAGCACAGCCCCCAAAACCCGCGCCGAGTTAAAACAAGCGGTCCGCTCCTTCCTCCACCGGCTCCAGAAGCTGCCCGACCGAGTTCGCTCCTACTTCGGCAAACCCGAAGTTCGCTACGCCGCCTAACATCACACATTTGCCACCCGGATCAATAATACGCTCCTGCTCCCGACACGCTGGCGTGGCACTCAGGACTCCGCTGCGAGAGGCGCCCCCTGCTCCAGGATCCGCTGCAGAGCTGGTGCCGTTCAGTTCGCGGGTGCGCGGACTCCCGAGGCCTGAGTTCAGCGGGAGTTTGCTATTCGACCCACTTCACCGACGTCGCCAGCGGACAGCGCGCCACCCGCGTGGTCGGTGGTCTGGTTCCCTTGCCGACACGCAGGACCGCCAGCACGGCGTTGTCGCCGGAGGCGTCTCTGGTCGAAGGGGTCCCGAGTCCGCCGAATTCTCCCAGCAACGGCTGAGCCGCGTATCCCTGCTCAACCAGGGACAGCCACAGTTGCATCAACGTCTCGCCCGCGCTGATGCGGTCGGCTACGGTCTGACGAGGGCCACGCAGCACGAGTACCGCGCCGCAATTGCGCAACTGCCGGGCACGCCCGTGCTCGACAACCCCTGCCAGTACGTGGCGTTTGGCCACGTCCGGGATCGCAGATCCCGCCAGAGCCGATGCAAGATGTCCGGCGACACCGGAGATTCCGAGCAGGTCGTGAGGTTTGCCGAACCAACTGAGGCCGAACTCGGTATCGGCCCGCTTGCGCACCCACGCCCACAGTTCGTCCTCGTTGCCGATCAACGTGGACCTATCGCATGCGGTCCGGCCGAGGAGACTGCTTCGAGCTTGCGAGCCCCTCATCGTCTCCAGGCTGACATTCCGGTCGGTACACAGTTTTTCGACCTGCTTCAGGGTCGTGCGGTCGATCGGGGTGGACAGCATGTCGCCTCGGTACGTCGAACGTGCCCCCAAAACGCCCTGGCGGGTCAAGAAGTCGTCACGCAGGCGATCGAGGCGGAATCGGCCTGCGGACCAGTTCTGGTCCGTGAGCTCACCCTCGTGCGCCTCCCATTCGCCGTGCGCGAGGTACGAAAGAGCTCCCAGCGCGCATCCGAGGTTCTCGGCCCAGCCCAGCTGGTCCGGATGCGCTGTCGGCCAGCGTGCCCCGTTTAGCGCGAGCCGGACGGTGTGGTTGTCGACGATTTCGAAACGCCACGGCTGGGAGTTGTACGTGGAGGGAGCGAGACGGGCGCCGTCCAGCACGGCGGTGAGTTCCGGGGGCAGTTCGCGCTCCCGTTGCCCGCTCCGCACTGGCTGGGAACCGCCTTTTCTCGTCACTTGGCGAATGGTCCACAGAGTTCGGGCGAGTTCCAGCGGCATACGCGCCCGGTGGGCTAACGCCGCGGCTCTCGGCATGGCCGCAGCATGGAAGTCCACCGTCACTACGGATTTCACCCGTCGGTTCATCAGCAAGTTGAGCACAACCCTGCTGCCGAGCGCGCCGAGACCCATCACGCAGTAGGAAATCTGCGGCCAGGTACCGCCGTTGGCCAGCCGGTCGGACATGATGGGGAGGTAGTCGCTGGGGAAGTGCGTCCTGCCGAACCAGCGCACGGAGTCCCACAGACGGTTCTCCCGGTGCGCTTCCGCTGTCGCCTTCCCGTGGAACGGCAGCGGGTTGCGGCGGTAGTCGAAGACGAACACGGCCGGTTTTCCGCCCCAGTCGACTCCGGCGACGACGGGAATGCCGCGACGGGCGGCGCGTTCGTGCAGCTGGTACTTGACCCACGCGGACATCGCGGGATCGATCGCGTCGAAGGCGACGTGCGCGCCGTCGAGCGCCTCGTCGAGGTTTTCCAGGGTGAGACCGTCCGGGTAGGTGCGCACCTCGGCGGTGGGACTGATCGCGACTACCCGGCGGGCGAGCACCTCGGGTTTCGGCAGGCCGACATCAGCGACCACGCACGCCTGCCGGTTGAGGTTCGACACGTCGAATCTGTCCGGGTCGGCGAGCCGGAAACGGGTGACGCCCATTCGCGCCAGCGGTTCGACCACGGCACCACCCACGCTGCCGCAGCCGGCCACCAGCACGGTCGCGGCCCGGAGTACCGCTTGTTCACGCTCGGCGAGAATGCCCAGGTTGCGGCTCACGGCCTCCGCACCGAAACCCGCCGTCCCCGCTGAGAGCGAATCAGGACCTCTGAAATCCGAATGCACGATTTTTCTCCAACGGTCGCCGGAAGTTCACCTTCCGTATTTTCACCGTGTCGAGTTTTCTTTGCCGACGAGCAGGAAACTGCCTGTCCAGGGGTTTCGCCCTATGGGTCCACCCGCTCGTCGAGCAGCCGGACAATCTTGCCGCTGCGGGGGTTCACCTTGATCATGTCTGCCGGTACGAACTCGACCACCAGCGGGTTAATCAGTCCGGCGCGCACGTGTTCGCCGAACATCGGGCGTAACTCGTCAAACCGCGCGGATATCGCTTCGGCAAGCGGCCGCGGATCGTTGATCTGTCCACCGATCCGCAGCACGAGTTCGTCCTTGGAGTCCCGTCGACGTTGCACCGCCTGGAATCCCGCGATGGGCTGGTCGCCGGCCAGTTCCTCGATCACCAAACGCAGGTCCTCCAGGTAGACGGTGACCGGACCGACCCTGGCTCCATCGTCGGAACGGCCCAGCAGGCGGAACCGGCGATCGTCGTAGTCGATCCACGCGGCGCGGTCACCGACCGGATACCGGATGAGGGGCATCAGCCGCCGGACGAGGTCCGTGGCCAGCAGCCTGCCTGGGCGACCTGGTTCCCTGATCGGATCGCCGGTTTCGTCGTCGACGATCTCCATCAGTTTTTGGAGCCGGTGGACGCGATGCACGCGCGCGTCCGGCTCGTCCTGGACGGGCGCGGCCAGCACACCGGCATCCACCGACGCGTACCCCAGCGAGCGCACAACGGCGTTGGGGAACGCGTCGGCAATCAATCTGCGCTGATCGTCGTAGAACGCCTCCCCGCCGAAGAGGAAGAGGTGGACCGCAGGCGCCGAGTCGCCTCGCGCGGTCAGCCGCGACGCGACCTGGCCGACCGTGGTGGGCGTGGCCAGCAGCACGGTCGCTTCCTGCTCGATGATCAGGTCCGCCATGACCTCAGGCGACGGGCTTCCCGCGATCGGCAGGTGCACCACGGGAACGCACGTCTCTTGCAGGCAAAGGACGTTGAACAGGAAACTGGCGTACAACTCCCCGGCGTAGAAGAGGTTGGCAACCCGGTCGCCGGTCCGCAGGCCTGCCGCCGCGTACCCGTCTCCCTGCAGCCGGGCCATGGCGTGCAGTTCCGCCCTGGTGTACACGGTCAGTTTGGGGTTGTTGACGGTCCCACCCGTTTTGAACACGACACCGTCGTCGTGGCGAGCCGTCAGCACCCGGTTGTCCTTCACCGTATTCGCTTTCCAGAAACCGGCGTGGTCGATGATCGGCAAGTCCTCCGCCCGGATCGGCCCGTCGGTGGCAACACCGGCGTAGAGGGCCCGATAGTAGGGCGAATTGCGGCGGGCGAAGTCGACCAGTTCGGTGAGATCCGGTTCCAGCATCATGTGTCCCTTTCGTCGGTGAAGACGCCCGTCATCCCGTGATCTCCAGAAGCGCGCAGATGAAGCGGAAGCCGGCACCGATCCCGATCACGAGGACGGTGTCAGACGGCTCGAGGGACTCTTCCCGGAGGAAGTGGTCCAGGCCGAGTAGCTGGTCGCACGGGCCGACATGGCCCAGTGTCCGGTGCAGCGGCCAACTGGTCCGGTCGCTGGGTATGCCCAGGGGATCGAGGAGGAGAACGGTCAGCTGCGCCAACCCCAATCCGGTGACCGCGAACCGGGAGACCTTGTCGAGCGACACACCGGCTTCCTGGAGGACCTGCTCGACCGCGGTGCGAGCGGCTGCTTGGAGCATGCCGAGGTGGGGCATGACGCCGACCGTCTCCGCCGGTGTCATCATGCGGCTTCCGTCCTCCGCGGGAATGGTGGGCGTGGCCAGGTCTTCGAGTTCGGGCACCGCAGTGCAGGAGGTGGCGACCAGCCGGGCCTGCCCGGCTCCCCTGCTCAGCACCGCGGCAGCGGCGCCATCGGCCAGGAAGTGCCCCAGCCCGGGCAGCCACCTCGGCCAGCGCGGCGCGACGAACCGGCCCGCCGCCGTAACCAGCGCGGAGGTGGCGGAGGGATCGGCGGCTAAGTGCGAGGCGGCCAGCACGAGTCCCGCAGCACCACCGCAGCTGCCCGCGCCCGCCTCGACCGCGAGCGCCCGGGAGGCACCCACAACCCGCTGCACGTAACAGGCGGGAGCGTAGTGCTCCTGGTCATCGAAGACGGCGTGGATCACCGTTGCGATGTCGGCGCCATCGTGCCCGGAGCGGCGGAGGGCGTCGGTCGCCGCACTTGCGGCCATCTCCGCGGCGGTGAACCCGTCCGAGGCGGTAAAGGACTCGAAGTCGGACATCTCGAGCGCTTGGCGGTCGATCGTGCCGTCACCAACGAGGTCGGTGGCGCTGGCGCGGGGCGGCAGGTACCGGCCAGTGCCGCTGACGAACATGTCGTTCCAGAGCATCGTGTCCTTCTTCCGTTGCGGATGCCGGGTGCGAGGTGTGGGCGGGCGCCGACGCAATAAGCTGGACCACCGGAAGCACGGCGACGGCTGTCGTGGCCATCACCCTCTCCGGACCAGTACGGACGGAGGAGGGATCAGTGCCTGGTCGCTGATCCAGGCGATGGTCAACTCACGGGTGTGGAAGAACCACTTACCCGCGACCCGCAGGTAAGTGTCCGTGTAACGGACGCAGCGCACGATCATCCTGCCCACTCCGTCGTGGTCGTAGAGTTCGTGTGCGAGGCAGTAGGTCTCCCCGGTCGCATCGTCGCCACCGATCGACACCAGGTGGTTGCCGACGAAGTGGACGGTGGCGGTGAAGGGCGCCAGAAGCGCGAACGCCCTCGCCCACCCGTCGCCGCCGTCGAACACGAGCTTGGGACGATCGCCGCCGGCCGGGTGCGGCACCACGAGTCGGCCTTCCGCGCAGAACAAGGTTCCGAACTTCTTCTGGAGCCGGTTGTCCAGAACGTACGCGTAGCTGTCGACGAGTTCGCGTAGAGCGATCCGATCAGAGACTTCGCTCGCGCTGGGGCGCTCCCTGGTCAGGTCAACCATTTCTGCCAGCTCTCTTGCTGGCCGAGCGCAGCCCGGACACCACCTGTGCCGTGAGCGGGCGCATCAGTTCCAGCAATCGGTTGGTCGCCGTGACGCCGAGCGCTCGCCACGGAACCTCCGCGAGCTGGTCCGTGCGTTGCTCCACAGCCTGTCTGGTCTCGCTACCCAGTTTCGTCAGCGACCCGTCGGCGGTGAGAAGCCCCCGTTGGGTCAGCCGGTGCTCGCCGGCAGCCCATTCCGTGTCGGTCCATCCCCGGCGCGCCTGGATGCTGGCACGTCGTTCGATCCCCGAGGCCGTCGCGGTGATCAGCGCCTCGACACCACCGAGCCTGGCTTCGGCCAGCGCGGCCGCATGACCGTCGCCGCGAAACTCGCGTATCGTCGTCACCGCCTGCCACAGTGCCAGGTGCGGCTCGTCGGGCAGGTCCAGTGCCTGGTTCGCGGCGCAGAGCGGGCGAGCTGGCACGGAGCACGCCGTTGCTCCCGCCACCGCCAGTGCTGCCGCCTCCGCCACCCGCCGTTCCGTCAGCACACCGTCCAGCAGCGCTCGGAGAGCGGCGTCCACACCGGTCAGACGTGCGTGGAGGGCCTGTGTCGGAGTTGCCTTCTCCCACAAGCCGGTCATCTCGGCCGCCACCATCGATGGTTTGAAGTGGTAGAAGACGGCGCTCACCACTGCCGGTCCGACCGGGCCCAGCGGTGCTGCCCGGCCACCGAAGTAGCCGTCCCAAGGGCCCGTCAGACCGATCGCGTGGAACGCTTGCACGGACTGGGTGGCCAGGTAGGTCACGCCGTGGAACGGATCGAGCACCTGGTGCGCTTCGCGGGTCGGTGGCAGATCCACCAACGTGGTGTTCATGAGCGGTCCGCCCCGGAGAAGTGCACGAGCGTGGAGATGCCACGCTTGTCGATCTCGTTGGCGACGACCAGTCGCTGCACCTCGGACGTGCCCATCCAGATCCGGTCCAGCCGCACATCGCGGTAGATGCGCTCTACCGGGTTCTCCCTCAGGTAGCCGCGCCCTCCGAAGATCTGGACCGCTCGGTCGGCGACCCTGCCCGCTGCCTCGGTTGCGGCGATCTTCGCCATCGCGATCTTGGCGTTGAGGGTCTTCAGGTCGCTCCGGCGGTCGACGTCCCACGCCAGGCGGTGGACGAAGGTGCGATTGACAGCGACGTCGATGGCGGAGTCGGCCAGCATGCTCTGGACGAGCTGGTGCCGAATGATCCGGTCACCACCCTGAACGCGCTCACGGGCCCAGTCCGACGCGAGAGCCAGTGCCCGTTCAGCGGCGCCCACCGCGTGGGCTGCCAAGACGATGCGCTCTTCGGAGAACGTGGCCTGGCTGAGCCTGAGGCCATCGCCAACGGCTCCGAGCACCGCGTCCTCACCGACTTCCACATCGGTGAACCTGAAGTGCGGGTGCGCAAACGCGAACTGGTGCGTGTAGCGGGGCACCTCGACGCACTCCACACCAGGGAGGTCCTTGTCCACCAGGAACATGGTTGGTGCGTTGTCCGGCTGGGCCACGGCGAGCAGCACGAAGTAATCGGCGACGTCTCCGAGTGTGACGAACCACTTCTCACCATTGATCCGGTAACCCTTGGTGGTGCGGACAGCGGTGGTCGCGATACGGCGCAGATCAGAGCCGCCCGCAGGCTCGGTGATGGCGCGACCGCCGAACCTGAGCCCACGGACTTCCGGAATCAGGTACTGCTCGCGCTGGGCCGCCGTGCTCGCGAGCAGTGCCGCCGCCGTGGGACGCCAGACTGCCGCCCATAGCCCGTTGGTCAGCTGGCCCAGCTCCTCTTCGACAACGATCTGCTCCAGCCAGGACAGGCCGGCGCCACCTAAGTCGACCGGGGCGTTCATCGCCGCGAGGCCGCTGTCCAGTACGAGAGCCTTGACGCGGTACCGACTCTCTTCCGAGAGACTGCCGTTCCGCTCGCATTCGTCCTCGTAGGACATTAATTGCTTCGTCAGATCCCCGGCGCGCCGCTTGAGCTCCGCAAGACGTGCCGAATATGCGAATTCCATCTGGACTCCTGTTACCTAGTACTCCAACAGTAATTTAAACTACCGTTGGAGTACTAGGGTGTTCACGACGATCCCGGAGGGCTGACAAGAATAAACGTGAGGAGCCGGCGCCGGGCGGCTTGTGGGAGCGGGGAACCGTTGTTGCCGCCGCCTCCGATTCGTTCGGGAACGGTATCCGGGGCGGCTGCTGACCGGGGGTCTTCACGACGGCGCACGAGTTGTTTCGGGGAAAGCTGCGGCGACGACAGCACGCTGCTTCGCGCAATTATTCTTCAGAGAAAATGAGTGCCATTAATCGCCGATTCACACGCAAGCAACGGGGCGACAAGGCGGGCCTGCACGACATAAAGAGAATGGTCTTAGGTGCTCCTCACCCTCCGCATCCGGTAACATTCTCCGTTTCGGCCTGCAGAAATCGGTCCACCCTGGATGTTGCACCTGGGTTTTTGATTCTGCCGCCAATCGGAGCAAATGTCGTTAATCGCAAGTTTCGTGGCAAATTCTGACTCTTTTGCCGCCAGGGACGACAGCGTTTGATCATGACTGTGCCCGTATGGTCATCAATACGTGTCCATTCGGGCGGACGCGGTCGTCGAAGTCGGTCTGGCTGGTCACGGCAGCCCTCATGGGCAGGATCTGGTGCGGTCGGCGGCGATGCGTTGACGCTGTCCTTGAAGCATAGGGTGACCAGCACCTAGCTAGTGGAGGGCGGATTTCACCGGCTGCTTCGTTTGCGCCTTGTCGCCAGTGCGGATCAGCACCATAGCGGCCGAGACGATGATGAGCGCACACCCCCCGATCAGGGAAACCGTCAAACGTTCACCCAGGAACACCACACCCCACAACACGCCGAACAACGGTGTCAGCAGGGCCACCATCATCGCCCGCGACGGGCCGACGTCGGCGATCAGCCGGAAGTAGAGAACGAAGCCTATAGTCGTGCACGGCACGGCCAGTGCGAGCACGTTGAGCACCATCGCGACGGTGATCTCGACCTGCGGAAGATTCGTCACCCAGAACGGCAACACCAGCAAGCCCGCCAGCAACTGGGAGCACCCCGCAGTGCCGATAGGTTTCAGGTGCGACGCGAAGCGCTTCACGTAGACCCCGGACAGGGCGTAACACACTGCGGCGGTGAGACAAGCGCCGATGCCCGTCCAGAACAGCGCGCCCTGGGGCTCCGAGCCCCCACCCGCGACGAGCGCAACCCCGAACATACCCATGGTGAGCCCGGCGATACCGCGTACGGTGAGCCGCTGGTTCAGGAAGACCGCCGAGAGCAGCGTGCCGAACAACGGTGTGCTGGAGTTGATGACGACCGAGTACGACGCCGGGATGTACATCGAAGCGTAGGAGAACAGCATCATCGGCGCGGCCACGTTGAACAGCCCCACCACCAGGTAATGCATCCAGTGCGTGCGCAACCGCGGGTGGAAGCGGATCACGGCGAAGTATGGCAGGAAAGCCAGCCCACCGATTCCCATGCGCAGCCCTGCGGTGGTCGCCGCCCCGAGGACGGGTGCCAGCACCCTCAGGAAGATGAATGAAGCTCCCCACAACGCGCTCAGGATTAGCAGACGTAGCCAGTCGGATCGGCGCATGTCGGCGAGAGCCCCTCCTGCGGCTGGTCCACCGCTGCGATTTCCTCCACCCCGCCGCTTACCACGACAGGCGCGCTTCCGGTCTCACCGCGTCCCCGGAGCGGGACGCCCCAGGTGGCTGGTGTTTTCGGTCATGTTTTACAAGCGGCGTCAGCCGCTTGCAGTGTGGGACTCAACCCGCACCGCTACGCGAACCACTTTCGAGGCAGTCCTTAGCTCCTCGCCGCGCGCACGAACTCGTCGATCTCCTTGCGCGCGACGCCCAGGTCGTCCAGGTTCCGCTCCACAAGAAGGCTGAAGTAACTGCCGACGATCACGCCGTCGGCTCCCGCGTTCCAGAAGTCAGCCACGTGCTCCTTGCGGCTGATCCCGAAACCCACCACGAGCGGCTTGTCCGACAGTTCGCGCAGGCGGGCCACGCGGTGCACCGCGTCGTCCTCGAACCGCACGCTCGGCCCGGTGGTGCCGAACCGGCTGATGACGTACGTGAACGCGCTTGACCTGTCGATCAACCGCGCCGCCCGCTCGGTCGGCGTGTTCGGGGCGATCATCTGGATGCACCCGACGTCGTGGGCACCCAGGAGTTCACAGTGCCTGCCAGACTCCTCCAGTGGCAGGTCCGAGCAGACCACGGCATCGACGCCGATTTCGGCGAACTCGGCGTACGCCCGCTCGCCCCGCTTGAACAGTAGGTTGCAGTACAGCAGGAGCCCGATCGGCAGGTCTGGGTAGAGCGCCCGGATCTCCCGGATCATTTCCACGCAGCCGTTGTAGGTCATCCCGGACGACAGCGACCGCCGCATCGATCTCTGGTTGATCGGTCCGTCGGTGACTGGATCGGAGAAGGGGAAGCCCAGCTCGACCGCGTCCGCACCCGCGTCGACCGCCGCGCGGATGAGCCGCATGCTTTCCGCGCGGGTCGGGTCGCCCAGAGTGAAGAATGGAATGAAAGACTTCCGGCCGGGCTGCTGGAAAGCGGTGTCGAATCGGTTCATCTGCTCAAATCCCTCGGTAGTTCCAGTACTCTTCCAGGTCCTTGTCGCCCCGGCCGGACACGCAGACCAGGATGGTCGCCTCCGGGTCGAGTTCGTCGGCCTTGCGCAACGCCAGAGCCAGCGCGTGCGCCGACTCGAACGCCGGGATGATCCCCTCCAACTCGGAAAGTTCGGCGAACACGTTCACCGTCTCCTCGTCGGAAACAGCCTCGAACGTGGCGCGGCCGGAGTCCTGCATCGCCGCAAGCTCCGGCCCGACCCCCGGGTAGTCCAAGCCCGCCGCGATCGAGTGGGTGTTGGTGATCTGCCCCTCGCTGTTCTGCAGGAAGAGCGAATGCATGCCGTGGAACACGCCAGGGGTTCCTCGGGTGAGGGTCGCGGCGTGCCGGTCGGGGTCCTCGCTGGCACCCGCGGGCTCGGCGCCGAACAAGAGCACGTCAGGGTCGTCCTCGAATGCCGAGAACATGCCGATGGCATTGCTTCCACCGCCGATGCACGCGAAGACGGCGCTCGGCATCGCGCCGGTCATCTCCACCATCTGAGCCCTGGACTCGTTGCCGATGACCGACTGGAAGAACTTGACCATCGACGGGTACGGGTACGGCCCCGCAGCGGTGCCGAAGCAGTGGTAGGTACTGCCCACGTTGGTGATCCAGTCGCGCATCGCCTCGTTGATGGCGTCCTTCAACGTGGCGCCGCCGTTGGTGACCGGGTGGACCTGGGCGCCGAACAGTTCCATGCGCTTGACGTTGGTCTGCTGCCGCTCGATGTCCACGGCACCCATGTAGACCTCGACCGGCAGGCCGAGCTTGGCTCCGGTCATCGCCGTAGCGACGCCGTGCTGGCCCGCCCCGGTCTCGGCGATAATCCGCGTTTTGCCCATGTACTTGGCCAGCAGCAGCTGACCAATCGTGCTGTTGGTCTTGTGCGCACCTCCGTGCAGCAAATCCTCCCGCTTGAGGAAGATCCGTCTTCCGTACCTTTCCGACAGCCGCTCGGCGTACATCACGGGTGTCGCCCGGCCGGCGAAGCTGCGGAGCACGTCCCTGAACTTGTCCATGAACGCGTCATCGGCCCGGGCCTTCAGGAACGCGGTCTCCACTTCTTCCAGAACGGCTACCAGGCTTTCCGACGAATAGAGTCCGCCATAGCCCCGCTCGCCGAACCGCGTCCGGAGATCTACCTGTGTGAACATGTACCTTCCTCAACCACAACGGCTTGCTGCGAGAAATAACATTGAGCCCGTGCAGACGCTTTTAGGACGTCGCGAATCACTCGTGTCGTGACGAATATGACCCAGTACGGCGGTGCGCGGAATGTGTCAACGTATCGAGCCGGTACCAGGCGGAACACTGTCGTTTCCACCAGGTCCGTTACCGTGCTCGTTCACGGGCAACGCAGTTTTTGACGAACTGTCCAAATACCCCCATCCGCCCCAGGGCGGATCCGCGTTTGTCACCCCAGTGCATATCCGTAAGCCACGGTATGGGTGGCCGGGCGGGAGGGCAAGAGTCTTAATGGCTGAATGCGCGCCTACCACAGGTGGGAGTCTGGGGCCGGCAGAGACCTATTGTGGAGGTCAGGCGACCAAGTAGCTGGCGTGCAACCGCGAGCACCGCATCCTGCTCAGCCCGGTGACCGTGGGTCAGTGCCCGCGCTGGGGCCTGACCAATGGCGCCCGAGTGTGCCGGGATTTCCCCAATCCGCCGGGGAATGACATGTGATTCGGGAAACCCCTTGCAGGGCAGGCGATGATGGTTCCGTCAGGACACGCGATCACGGCTTTCCCCGAGCGCATAGGATATGGCCTGGTGGTGGGTGAGGTTGATCCCGTCCTCGAAAGCAGCGTCGAACGCCTGCGGGCCGAGGACTTTGCGGGCCTGTTCCTCGGCTGCCCGATGCCGGGCCACGTACGGCGCGAAGCCGAACAGCGGCCTGCCTATCTCGCGCCACAAGGTGTGGCTGGCCCCCAGCAACCGAGCGGCGCATTCAGCGTCCTGGTTGACCGCGGACCAGGCGAGCAGCTCGATGGCTATGGCCATTCCGACCAGGTCGTTGAGCTGCTGCTTGAGCCGCAGGCATTCTCGAGCGTATGAGCTGGCTTGCTGTGCGTTGCCTTCCGTCCAGGCCGCGACGCCCAGCACCCACAGCGCCCAGGAGCTCGACCAGGGAACGCTGTACGAGTCACGCATCGCCAGGCACTCTTCGCAGAGAGCACGAGCCCGCTCGCAGTCACCGAGAAGCAGCACAGTACTGGCCAGAATTGGGCGGCTCACCACGGTCACTGCGCTGGGCTGTCCCTCGGCGTCCTCCCTCGCCAGGGCTTCTTCCAGGTACGCCACCGCACGTCGCTGGTTGTCGCGCACGTGCTCGGTGTAGCCGGACACGCACAATGCGGAGGTCAGCTCCACGTCGTCTCCAATGCTGCGTGCCAGATCACGACATTCGTCGAGCATGATCAGCGCAGGGCCGACATCCCCCTGCAAGGTGGCGATCCAGGCGTTGGTCCACAACGCCTTCGCCCTCTCCTCGCTCGGTTCCGTCGCTCGTGCAAGCAGGTGATCCAACCAGTAGCGACCCTCCGCGACCCGACCGCCGCCGACCCAGCAGAACCACAGCGCCCCGGCCAACCTCAAGCCGGTCCGTGCCTCGCCGGGCTCGGTGAGGCAGAACTCCAGTGCCATTCGCAGGTTCGCATGCTCGGAGTACATGCGTTCATTCCAGGCAACCTGCTCGGGACCGAACCACTTCGCCTCGGCCCGCTCGGCCAACCAGCTGTAGTGGTCCCGATGCCGCCGCCGCAGGAGGTCTCCCTCCCCTGACTCGTGAAGCCGCTGCCTCCCGTACTGACGGGTCGGGTCGAGCAACCGGTAACGCGTGCGCCCGGCACGGTCCTGCCGGCTGAGGATGGACTTGTCCATCAGCCCGACGACCAGCTCCAGCACGTCCTCTGGCAGCAGCACCTCGTCGGAGCAAACTGCTTCCGCCGTCTCCAGGTCGAAATCCGCGAACACCGAGGACCGCGCCCACAGCCTCCGCTCGGCCGGGCTGCACAGTTCGAAGCTCCAGTCGAAGATCGCCGGCAACGTCTCGTGGTGGCGCCCCGTTTGGACGCCAGGCCCAGGTAACCCGGCCACGCCGGTCTCAGGCCATTCGTCCAACGCTGCGAGGATCTCTTCGACCGACATCGTCCGGAGCCATTTCGCCACCAGCTCGATCGCCAGCGGTAGCCCCTCCAACCGACCGCAAATCTCGGCCACCGCGTCGCAGTTGGCAACGTCCACGGTGAAGCCCGGGGCCAGTTCCGCAGCACGCTCGGCGAACAATTCCACCGATGCGCAGTCCTGCGCCGGCTCCATCGAGAACATCTCTGCGGCGCTCTCCGGAACCGGCAACGGCGGGATCGTTACCACGTGCTCGCCGTCGGAGCCCAGCACCTGGCGGCTGGTGATCAGGATGCGCAACCTGGGCGCCTTCCTGAGCAGCGCGTTCACCAGATCCGCGCAGTCCTGAACGAGATGCTCGCAGTTGTCCAGAACGAGCAGCAACCGCCGAGACGCCAAGTACTCCGACAATGCGTCGATCGGCCGTCCCAACGACCAGTCGCCGACTCCGAGGATGCTCATCACGGTGTGTGGCAGGAGTGCGCCGTCGTCCAGCTCCGCCAGTCTCACCAGCCACACCCCGTCAGGAAATCTTCGGCGCACCTGTGCGGCAACGCGCAGGCCCACGCGCGACTTGCCTACCCCGGGAGGCCCCGTGATGGTCACCAACCGCGCCCTGGACAGTGCCCGTTTGCCCCCGGCCACCTCGTGTTGGCGACCGACGAAGCTGCTGCTCTCACCCGGCAAGTTTCCCGCCTGCCGCCCGGCACGCATGCTCCTCACCCCCGAAATCGTCGTCGGCACTGCGGTGGGGCGTCTTCTGTATCAAGCTCCTGGCATTCCTCCAGCATGGCCAGCGCCGCGGAATTGTCGCCTTGCCGGGTGGCGATGTAGCCCACCACATGTTCACAGTTGTCCAACACCAGCAGCAGTAGCTTGTCAGACAGGAACTCCGTCAAAACGGCCTCGGGGCCGCGCACGGGCTGCTCACGCAACCCCAACTCCACCGCGACCGTGGTAGCCGTGGGCGATTGCAGTTTGGCTAACTCGACCAGGCACACCCCGTCACGGAACGCCCGTTGCACTCCCCTGGCCACTCGCAAGGCCAACCGGGACTTGCCCACTCCGCCCACTCCGCCCACACCGGTCAGCGTCGTCAGCCGCGACGCCATCAACAGCGACCTGACCTGAGCGATCTCCTGCCGACGCCCGACGAAACTCGCGACATCCGCCGGATGGCCACACGGCGTTCCGGGCGACGACTTGCCCACGTCTCCACTCTACGACCGACGCCCTCAGCCGCATCTCAAACCGGCGTCGACCGTCGAGGCGGCCCGGCGCTGCGCTGATCGCTGGGCCGCGGGTGGGGCCGTCTCCTCGAAGATTCCGCAAACCGTTCAGATCGCCGAACACGTAGCCATACTCAGCGTCCCCTGGTCCGCCGCCATCATTCTCTGATCAGGGATTGATTCCCTGGAACAGCGAAGACTCCGCGCGCTGACAGGTGAATCACTTTGCCCCAGACGGGGTAGCCATAGACTGAATAGTTTTCGATCTTTGGCGGTGAGAACCGTGTTGCCGCTCACTCAATCGGACGACTGCGTCCTGTTCGACGGCAATTGGGAGGACATCGTCCTCAAAGCGGAGGCGGCGGGCGGCGTCGCCGCGCAGGAACTCGCACTTCTACGCCACACGAACGAACCAGAACACCGAGGCCGGGTTGAAGTCGAAGTGGGCCCGCCCGGAAGCCCCTTGGCAGCCTGGCTCCTGTGCACACGGCGAGCCACTCGCTCCGACGCGGGCACGGCCTTGGTCGACATTGATGCGCCAGGAACGGATATCAACCCGGCGGCATCACTTTACGTGCGGGAGGCGTATGCGGCCGCGTACTGCACCGTGCTGGCTGAGGAAGTCGGCGCCATAGCTGAGAGGCGTGTCCTGCCCACAACCACACCACCCGTTGCCATACCAAGACCCCGTGCAGAAACGGATACTCACGCCCCAAGCGACCGTCTAGCCCCCACCTTTTCGGTGGAGCTCCGAGGAGTTCGGTGAACCTCGATCGGAGGAGCACTATTTTGCCGACACCGAGGAAGACTGCACCTCGTAGTGGCCGCGTTCGAACCCGAAGTTGCCGGCGAGACCGCAGCATCCGGAGTCCAGCACATCGGCATCAATACCGGCCCGGCCGGTCAACTCGGTGTCGGCATCGAATCCCAGCACCGCGTACTGATGGCAGTGCCGCCGCACGATGGCCTGCCCGCCCACCCGCGGCGGCCGCCCGATGGCCAGGTGAATGAAGCGAACGGACCGTTCGTGCCGTCTACCGAGGCGAACAGGCCGTTCGCTTCACGACGCAGCCCACCAATCCCGGCTCGTGCTGCCGCTCACGACTCGTACCGCTATCCAGGGCTCGTCGTTGTTCCAGCAGCATCTCGACTGGACAGTCTGGTGCCGAGCCCGGTTATCGCGCCTTTTCAGAGACCGAGGCCGATGTACTTGGTTTCGAGGTACTCCTCGATGCCGTGGCTGCTGCCTTCGCGCCCCAAGCCGGATTCCTTGATGCCGCCGAACGGCGCCGCCGGGTTGCTGATCACTCCTCGGTTGATCCCGGTCATCCCGCTGTCCAGCGCTTCGGCGACCCGCATCGCACGGGACAGGTTCTGGCTGAACAGGTACGACGCCAGACCGAACGGAGTGTCGTTGGCGGCAGCAATCGCCTCGTCCTCGGTGTCGAACGGGTAGATCGCCGCCACGGGCCCGAAGATCTCCTCGGTGCGCAGCTCCGCTTCGTGCGGAACGCCTCGCAGCACCGTCGGCGGGTAGAAGTAGCCCTTCCCCGTTGGCACTTCGCCGCCAAGCAGCAGTTCGGCGCCCTTGGCGACCGCGTCGTCGACGAGTCCGGCGACCTTGGCCCGCTGCCGGTCGTCGATCAGCGGGCCCAACGTGCTCGCCGGGTCCAGTCCAGGCCCGGCGCGGAACGACGCCATGTGCTCGGTGAGCTTGCGTGTGAACTCCTCGACCACCCCGGACTGCACGTGGATCCTGTTCGCGGCGACGCAGGATTCGCCGCCGTTGCGGAGCTTGGCCACCACGGCACCCTCCACTGCGGTGTCGACGTCGGCGTCGTCGAAGACCAGCAGCGGAGCGTTGCCGCCGAGCTCCATCGAGCTCCGCAGGACGTGGTCGGCGGCCTGGCCGAGCAGCAGCTTGCCGACCCGGGTCGAGCCGGTGAAGGAGATCTTGCGCAGCCGGGGATCTGCCATCACCGGCTGCACGAGTCCGGCCGCGTCCGTCGTGGTGACCACGTTGACCACTCCGTCAGGCAGCCCAGCCTCGCGCAGCACCTCCGCCAGCAGCAACGTCGTCAGCGGGGTCTGCTCGGCGGGTTTGATGACCACGGTGCAGCCCGCGGCGAGGGCGGCACCGATCTTGCGGGTGCCCATGGCCAGCGGGAAGTTCCAGGGCGTGACGAGCAACGTCGGGCCGACCGGTCGCTTCGTCGTGACGATCCGGTACTGGCCACCCGGCTCGACGCCGTAGCCGCCGTCGAGGTGCAGGCGGGTCGCGCTTTCGGAGAACCAGCGGAAGAAGCCCGCCCCGTAGTCCACCTCGCCGCGGGCTTCGGCGAGCGGCTTGCCCATCTCCAGGGTGATCAGCGCAGCGATCTCTTCCCGGCGCTCGATCAGCGCGTCGTAGGCGGCGCGCAGGACATCGGCTCGGGCCTGAGGTGGCGTGGCGGCCCAGTCCGCGGCGGCGTCGACGGCCGCGTCCAGTGCCGCGATTCCGTCCGCTGGGCCCGCGTCAGCGACCCGGAGCAGGAGTTCTTCACTGGCCGGATCGACCACCTCGAAGGTCTCTCCGCTGCGCGACGAGACCCACTTGCCACCGATGAACAGCTCAGTCGGCACGGCCTGCAGCAGCCGTGCCCGGTCGACGTCGACCATGCGCGCTTCTCCAAATCCTCGACACGTAAACAACGGGAAAACCGGGCGCTAACCCTTGTCCCCGATCACGTATTCACTGTATACAGTCCGCATGGCTGCTGACCACACCCTGCGGAGAGGTTCCCCGCGCAACCCCAACGACATAGCCGACGAGCTGCGCGCGGCCATCGTCAACGGTGTCTTCCCGCCCGGACACCGGCTGGTCCACGAGGAGCTCGCGGCCCGCTTCGGGGTCAGCCGGATCCCGCTGCGGGAAGCCATCCGGACCCTGGTCGGCGAGGGCCTGGTGCAAAGCCCGCCCGGGCGCGGCACCTTCGTCACCGAACTGGACCTCGCCGAGATCGACGAGGTCTACGACCTGCGAAAGCTCGTCGAGCCCAGCTTCGCCGAGCACGTGGTGCAGCGCTGCTCGCGCTCGGACGTCGACCGGCTGCGGTCGATGACCGAGCAGATGGACCGCATCGACGAGCTCGGCAGCGAAGGCTGGTCAAGGGTGAACTTCGCGTTCCACCTCGACATGTACAGGCTGGCCGGATTGCCGATGCGCTACGAAGTGATCTCCCGGCTCTACCACCAGCTGGAGCCCTACTCCCGGTTCTACGTGCACAGCACCCACGCGCTCGACCGCGTGCAGGCCGAGCACAAGGCGATGGTCGCCGCGCTCGCCGACGGCGACGCCACCGCGCTCGCCGACCAGATCCACGCCCACATCGACGGTGGCCAGCAGGGCCTGCGCAGCGCCTGGCACGACCGGGCCGAACACCCCGAATCCGTCCTGGAGCAACCCCGATGACCCACGCATTCGCCCGCCCGGCAGACCGCTTGGCGGCCATCAAGCCTTCGCCGATCAGGGCGATCTTCGACCGCGCCGCGAAGCTGGAAGCCGACGGGCACAAGATCTACCACTTCGAGATCGGCCGCCCCGACTTCGACAGCCCGGCCGTGGCCAAGCAGGCGACGATCGACGCGTTGGAGAGCGGCAAGGTGCATTACGCGCCGAACGCCGGCACCGCGGACCTGCGCGCCGCGATCTCCGAATACCTCGCGGACAAACGCCACACCCAGTACCAGCCCAACGGCGAGATCATCGTCACCGTAGGCGCCAACGAAGCGGTGTTCCTCGCGATCATGGCGTTCTGCGGGCCCGGTGATGAGGTCGTGGTGCCCGTACCGGCCTGGGCCCACTACCAGTCCTGCATCCGGTTGGCCGGTGCCACACCGGTCGAGGTGCCGCTCGACGCCGCCAACGGTTACCAACTCGACCTGGAGGCGCTGAGCGCCGCGATCAGCGACCGCACCCGCATGGTCGTGCTGTGCACGCCGAACAACCCGACCGGAACCGTGGCCAGCAAGTCCGACTTGGACGCCATCGCTGAGATGCTGCGTCCCACCGACGCCCTGCTGCTGTCCGACGAGATCTACGCCGACCTCACCTACGATGTCGACCACGCCTCCCCCGCGTCCTACGAACAACTCCGCCCGCGCACGCTGTCGGTCGGCGGGTTCGCCAAGGCGTTCGCGATGGACGGCTGGCGGTTGGGCTGGCTGGCCGGTCCGGCCGAGCTGATCGCACCCGCCCTGCGGGTCCGGCAGTACACCACCGTCTGCTCCACCACATTCATCCAGGACGGCGGCGCTGCGGCGCTGCGCTCGGCCCGCGACGAGGCCGAATCCATGCGCCAGTCCTTCGAGGCCCGGCGCAACGCAGCGCTGCAGGTGATCTCCGGTACCGACAAGTTGCGCGTGGCCTCCCCCGACGGCGCCTTCTACCTCTACCTCAGCTACGACCCGGAAACCGCCGAACCGGCCGAAGAACTCGCGGTGCGCCTGCTCGAAGAACACCACGTCGCCGTGGTTCCCGGGACCGCCTTCGACCCGCACGGCGGGACGCACTCGTTCCGCGTGTCCTACGCGTGCCCGCTGGAAGACCTGGCCGAAGGCCTCCGGCGCATCATCGCCGCACTGTAACGGCGGCCGACCTGACGCAGGTCGCACCAGTTCCGCGGTCGCCGGTCCGCGACCACGCCCACCCCCGAACTCGAGAGAAAGCAGCTGCATGAGTACGACGACGCAACAACGCCACAAGAACGTGGTCGAAGCGGTGCTCGGGATGGACCCCGACGCCGTGGCCTACGTGCCCAGCAACAGCATCGCCGCAATCATCAACGGACTCATCGACAACGCCGGCCCGGACACCCGTGTTTTCCCCGTGTCGCGGGAGGAAGAGGCCGTCGGCGTCATCGGCGCGCTCCCGCTGGCCGGCAAGTTCGGCGTGATCGTGATGCAGGACAACGGGTTCGGCAACGCGCTCACCGCGCTGACCACCTTCGCCACGTCCTACCACCTGCCGGTGCTCATCCTGGCCAACACCCGCGGCGGGCTCGGCGAGTACAACTCGATGATCCACTCGATCTCCGCTCCAGTGCCCGACATGCTGCGTGCCGCGAACATCCCCGTCTTCGGGCTCGACCGGCGCAACTCCCCGGAGGACTGGCAGGCGACCGTGACCGAGGCCGGCAAGCACGCCCGGATGACCTACCGCCCCGTCGTGGTCCTGATGGAATTCTTCGACTTCAACGACAAGGAGAGCCGCGCATGAAGCGCATCGAAGCCCTGCGCGTGATCACCGAACGGACCCCCGACCTCCCGGTGACCGCGACCTGCGCGGCCACCAGCCGGGAACTGGCCGCCGTGGCCGACCGGGACAACCACCTCTACCTGCTGGACGCCATGGGACTCACGGTGTCCGTGGGCACCGGCGTCGCGCTGGGAATCGCCGGCACCAAGGTGTCGCGCAGCGTGGTGATCGACGGGGACGGGTCGCTACTGATGAACCTCGGCGCGGCGGCCACCGCCGGCTACCTCGCCCCGGACAACCTCGTGATCCTTTTGCTGGACAACGGGGTCTACGCATCGACGGCCGGTATCCCCACCCAGGCGGAGAAACTGGACCTGGGCGCGATCGCGGAATCGGTGAGGCTGAAGGTCCTGCGGGCCGCGGACACCACCGAACTGGGCAACGCGCTGCAGCGAACGCTGGCCGAGCCGGGCCCGTGGTTCGTGCACGTGCGCATCGAGCCGGGCAACGAACCGGGCACACCACTGCTGCTCATCGATCCCGTCGTGCACGCCGACCGCTTCCGCCGCTGGCTGACCGACCGAATCGCGGCATGACCGAGATCGCGGTCAACACCGACATCGGGGAAGGCTTCGGCGTCTGGCAGTTCACCGACGACGAAGCACTCCTCGGGCTGGTCAGCGCGGCCAACGTGGCCTGCGGTTTCCACGCCGGCGACCCCGACATCCTGCGCCGCACCTGCGAACTGGCGGTGCGGCGCGGTGTGGCCATCGGCGCCCAGGTGTCCTACCGGGACCTCGCCGGTTTCGGCCGGAGGTTCCTGGACGTGCCGCGAGCGAGCCTGGTCAACGACCTGCTGTACCAGATGGGCGCGCTGCGGGTATTCGCCGAACTCGCAGGCGGTCGAATCGGCTACGTCAAGGCGCACGGAGCCTTGTACAACGCCTCGGCTCGTCACCGCGAGCACGCGGCCGCGATCGTGGAGGCAGTCGCCTCATTCGACCGATCGATCCCGCTGTTGTGCCAGCCCGGCACGGAGACATGGCGGCAGGCGGAGGAAGCCGGGATCCGGCCGCTGGCCGAAGGCTTCATCGACCGCGGCTACACAGCCGAAGGGCTGCTGGTGCCGCGCGGCCAACCTGGCGCGCTGGTGACCGATCCCGAGGGAGCCGCCACACGTGCGGTGCGGATGGCCACGGAAGGCAAGGTGACCGCAGTGACCGGGGAGAACGTCGAGCTGTCCCCGGGCACGCTGTGCCTCCACAGCGACACTGCAGGTGCCGTGGAAATCGCCGCCGCGGTCACCGCCGCGCTGCGCGCCGCAGACGTTTCACTGGTCCCCATTCGATGAGGTGACAATGCTCCAGCGCATCCCCGCGCCGACCACGGCCCGCCTGCTGCGCGCCGGCGACCGCGGCTGGCTGGTGGAACTGCCCTCCGGCGGCGCCACCTCGATCGCCGCGGCCGTCCACGATCAGCCGTGGGCAGCACAGGTCGCCGAGGTCGTCCCGGCCGCGAAGACCGTCCTGGTCACCGCGATCGACTGCGCCTGGACAGACGCGCTGGGCAGCGCTTTGGTTTCACTGCTGGAAGAGGCTCTCGATCGCCCGGGGCCCGGCCGACGTCCCCGGACGATCGAGATCCCAGTGCACTACGGCGGCCCGGACCTCACCGAGGTCGCCGATGCTCTCGGCCTCGGCGTCGCTGACGTCACTCGCGAACACGCCGCTGCAGAACACGTCGTCGGATTCTTCGGCTTCGCACCGGGATTCGCCTACATCGACGGCTGCCCAGACGTCCTGGCGCTACCGCGCCGAACCAGCCCGCGCACCCGGATCGAGGCCGGGTATGTGGCGATCGCCGGCAACCAGACCGTCGTGTACCCGGGCGGTACGCCGGGTGGCTGGCACCTGATCGGTCACACCGAACAGCGGTTGTGGAACCCCGACAACAACCCGCCGAACCGGCTGGAAGTCGGCGATCGAGTGGCCTTCCGGGTGGTGACGACGTGTTGACAGCTGCCCGATCCACGCCGGCCCCACCCAAGAACGGCACCGCGCGGTTGTCCGTCATCTCGCCAGGCCCCCTCACCACCGTGCAGGACCAGGGACGGACCGGTTACGCGCACCTCGGGGTGAGCCCATCCGGTGCCGCCGACCGGGCCAGCTTCGCACTGGCCAACCGGTTGGTCGGCAATTTCCCCGGAACCCCAGCCCTGGAATGCACCTTCGGCGGGTTGAGCATCCGGCTCGACGCGGCCCGGGTGGTCGCGCTAACCGGCGCGCCGGTGCCCGCTCTGGTCAACGGCCGCC
Source organism: Saccharopolyspora pogona (assembly GCF_014697215.1). GTDB lineage: Bacteria > Actinomycetota > Actinomycetes > Mycobacteriales > Pseudonocardiaceae > Saccharopolyspora > Saccharopolyspora hattusasensis. Next base: position 815,822 of record NZ_CP031142.1, on the reverse strand, counting down.
CGGTGGCGGATCCGACGCGCTTCCGGCTCACCGCCGGAGACGTGCTGTCGCTGGGACGCCCCAACGTCGGCCTGCGCACCTACCTCGCGATCTCCGGTGGTCTGCTGGTCGAACCCGTGCTCGGCGGTGCCGGGCACGATGTGCTGGCCGGACACGGACCGCACCCGCTTCGCGCTGGTGATGAGTTCGCCATCGGTGCGGCCAACCCTTGCCCGCAGGTTCCCGTCGAGTTGGCGATCAGCCGACTCCCACAGGCCACCACGATCGTGCGATTCCGGTGGGGTCCGCGACACGAACTCTTCGACCGGTCCGATCGACAACGGCTCACCACCACCCGGTGGCGGGTCTCCGCAGATTCGAATCGGGTCGGGGTCCGGCTGCAGGGCGATCCCCTGCAAATCGGCAAAATCCACCTGGCCAGCGAGGGCATGGTGCGCGGCGCGATCCAGGTGCCGCCCTCAGGCGAACCCATCGTGTTCCTGGCAGACCATCCGGTCACCGGCGGATATCCGGTGATCGGCGCGGTCGTCGAGCGCGATCTGGACCTGGTGGCGCAGGCTCCACCAGGTATCGGGTTGCGCTTCCAACCCATTTCCAGCGGAGGTCGCACCATGAAATTGGCTTCCCGGCAACGAATTACAACCAAATCTTGATCCCGCAGGCGCCGCGACGCGCGGGTGCCAGGATCGAAGCACGTCGCTAGGGCACGAAAGTATCCAACCAGTCCTTCCTCGGTCGTCGAGCGATAGCCATCTCCGCTCACGGCACCGGCACAGCTCGCCGAATCAATTCCTGATCGGCCCGAGCACCCCCTGAAAACGCTGGAGTGATCGATGTCCACCTCCACCGGAGTCCACACCCCACAAGTCGGCACCAGCCAACAGACCACGCGCAAAGCCGCGATCGCCGCGATGACCGGAACCGCAATCGAGTACTACGAGTTCGGGGTCTACGGATACCTCGCGGTCACCATCAGCCCGCTGTTCTTCCCCGGCAACAACCCAACGGCGGCGCTGCTGTCCACCCTGGCCGTGTTCGGCAGCTCGTTCCTGGTCCGCCCACTCGGCGGAATCCTCCTCGGACGGCTCGGTGACCGGATCGGCCGCAAGGCAGTCCTGCTGCTCACCGTCATCGGCATGGGCAGCGCCACCGCAATCACCGGTCTGCTTCCCACGCACGCCTCCGCCGGGCTGCTCGCACCGATCGCATTGCTCGTCGTCCGCCTGCTGCAAGGATTCTTCGCCGGCGGCGAGGTCACCGGCGCAGCCGCATACGTCGCCGAATCCGCACCGACCGGCCGACGTGGCTTCTTCGGCGGCTTCACCCCGATGGGCGTCGCAATGGGCGGTGCAGCAGCAGCCACCGTCGCAGGTGTGGTGTCGAGTGTGCTGACGCCAGAACAGATGTCGGCCTGGGGCTGGCGAATCCCGTTCCTGTGCTCGATCCCGCTGATCGTGCTGTCGCTGGTGCTGCGGAAGAAGATCGAAGACACCCACGCGTTCGAATCCGCCAAGGAGAACCAGGAACTGGCCAAGGCACCGCTGCGGGAAGTCCTGACCGGACACTTGCCGGCGGTGGCCAAGGTCGTCGGGCTGTCGTTCGGACAGAACGCCGGCTACTGGGTCGGCCTGGTGTTCATGAACATCTACCTGACCAAGAACCTCGGCTACAGCCAGACCGCGGTCTTCTGGATCATCGTGGCCGTCAACCTCAGCATGGGACTGCTGATGCCCCTCTACGGCGGCCTGTCCGACCGCAAGGGCCGAAAGTTCGTCCTCACCATCGGATTCGTCGGTTACATGGTCCTGGTGACGCCGATGATGCTGGTGATGAACCACAACAACATCTGGCTCGCGTTCCTCGCGATGATGGTAGCCGCGATCCCCTTCCCCATCGTCCAGTCCGTCGGCTACCCCACCTACGCCGAGCAGTTCCCCACCCGCGTGCGCTACACCGGTCTGTCGCTGAGCTTCAACATCGGCACCATCCTCGGCGGCGGCCTGATGCCCTACGCCGCCACCTGGCTGATCTCGACCACCGACAACCTCCTCGCCCCCGGCTGGCTGCTCATCGGCGCGTGCGCCATCGCGCTGCTCTCCCTGCTCCCGGTGCGCGAAACCGCACGATCGGAGCTCGCCGCATGAGTGCCCCCGCCAGCCCGCGGGAGCTCCGTCGGTTGATCGCCGCCGGCAGCTGGACCGGCCCCACCGCCGGAGTCCTCGACGGCTACCAGCAGGCCAACCTCGCCGTCGTCCCACGGGAGCTGGCCTTCGACTTCCTGTTGTACTGCAACCGGAATCCCAAGCCTTGTCCGGTGATCGCGGTGACCGACCCGGCAGACCCGGTCATCCGGCTCGGCCGGACCGAAGCCGACCTGCGCACCACGCTGCCACGCTACCGGGTGTGGCAACGCGGCGAACTCGTCGCCGAACCGACTGACATCACCGCATACTGGCGGGACGACTCCGTCGGCTTCCTCCTGGGCTGCAGCCACACCTGGGAGGGGCCGTTGCGCACCGCAGGAGTCCCGGTGCCATACGCGGCGGATTCGATGGCACCACCGGTGTATGTGACCGACCGGCCCACCCACCCGGCCGGCCGCCTGTCGGGTCCGCTCGTGGTGAGCATGCGGGCGCTCCCGAGCCATCTGGTGGCGCGCGCGGTGGAGGTCACCTCCCGTTACCCCACCGGTCACGGGTCCCCAGTGCACATCGGAGACCCAGCAGGCCTCGGCATCGCGGACCTGTCCACACCGGACTTCGGACCACCACCACGGCTCGAACCCGGCACGGTCCCGATGTTCTGGGCATGCGGAGTCACCCCACAGCTGGTGCTGCCCAACTCCGGTGCCGAGTACGTGATCACCCACTACGCAGGCCACATGTTCATCTTCGACAACCACGTCGACGAAGCCCCGTGAGGAGCGATCGACCGGAGGTGAGCGCACCCCACAACATGAACTGACGGGAGCCCCAAAACAGGTCGGCGAGACGCCCACGAGCATGCTGCCGCCCGCACCCCGGTGGTCACTGTGCACACGGCCCAGGCAGGGGTGCGACGGGTCCATCGCGCAGAAAGGTCGGTCCGACGAGGGGATCATCCGAGCTACGGCTCCGTAGGTGCTCCCTGTACGAGTGCGCGGTCCCGGTCAGAGCCGGATCCCGCCGTTCACGTCGAGGACCGCGCCGGTCATGAACGACGACGCGGACGACCACAGGTAGAGGACGGCGTCGGCGATCTCCTCGGGCCGCGCCAAACGCCCGACGAGTGCCCGCTCGGCGAGCTCGGCGTGGATCTCGGGGTCGTCGCCGAGCATCGCCGTCGTGGTGCAGCCGGGAGCGACGCAGTTCACCCGGATCTGCCGGGACGCCAGTTCGCGCGCCGCGCCCTTCGTCAGGCTGATCACCGCGCCTTTGGAGGCCCCGTACACGGGACCCCCGACGTACCCACCGCCGGTGTAGGCGGCCACCGAGGCGCAGAGGACGATCGAGGCGCCGGGCGCGAGATGAGGTGCGGCGGCCTGGATCGTGTTGACCGAGCCCAGCACGTTGACCAGCAGACACCGCTCGGCTTCTTCGAAGCTGACCTCAAGTAGCGGGGTCTGTAGCGTAATGCCGGCTGGGACGAAAACACCCGTGACCGGGCCGTTCTCAGCAGCGGCGGCGAACCCCTTCTCAAGCGACTCCCGGTCGAGGACGTCAGCTTGGTGGTAGGCCGCGCCCGGGAACGCCTCGGCCACCTCCGGGGCGTGCTCGGGAAGGTCGAGCACCGTCATCGAGTCGACGCGGTCGGCAGCGAGACCGACCGCGGCCAGGCCGATGCCGCGGGCGCCGCCCACGACGACGGCGTTGCCGCCGACCCGGAGTTCTTTGTTGGAGGGAGCAGTCATCGGTCCTCCGATGTGGTAGGTAACGGGTGTTGGCGTCGGTGTCGCCGGTCAGAGGTCCAGGACCAGCCGTGGCGTGCGCGACCGGGAGCAGCACGGGGTGATGACCTCGTGCGAATCGCGCTCTTCAGCGCTGAGGTAGGAGTCGCGGTGGCCGGGGATTCCTTATTCCAGCACAGTGGTCTCGCAAGTCCCACAGGTCCCTCGCCGCCCGAGCCACTGCCACGGCCTGCTCAGGAACCTCCGGCCACGGACGCGGCTGGACTGACATCACATGATCCCTCCCGCCGCCGGGACAGAGACCGGCCGCACTGGACCATCGTCCACCGAGACGATCAATCCGCACCAGCCAGTACACGATCACTACACCCCCGAATTAGGCAACAGAGTCCTTCAGGCGGGGAGCAGTCAACCGACCCGGGCAGGAGGACCAACCGTGGCACGCCGTGCAGCATCAGCCGAAGCGGAACGAGCCGATCACGCCCAGCCCGCTGAGCACGCCGACGACCGTCAGCAGCAGGCATCCGACGATGGCCGACATCAGCCACGCGCGACGTCGCGACGTCGCGACGAACGTGACGCCAAGCGCCGCCCAGAGCAGGCCTTCGACCAAGAACCACGGCTCGTTCAGCAGCACGGCAGCGAACAAGATGATCGCGGCACCGACGGCGTTGATAGCGCGGAACTGGGCGCTGGAGACCGGCTCACCGATCATGCCGACGGTGCCGCCCGCTGCGTAATACGCCCGGTAGCAGGCGTAGGCGAACCCCCACAGCGCGAGAGCGACGACGATTCCACGCGGATAGCCTGGCTGATGAATCGCGGTCTCAACCGTGGTAGCCCGATCACGGCCTCGCGCTGCCGACGCCAAAAAGCGGTGCATCGTCGGTCCCTTCTCCAATGATCACTTTTGCCAGAACAGCCAGGTCCCCTCGGCTGCGACTTCGGCTGCGGCTTGTGATCTTCGCGCACCGAAGCTGAGAGTTTCCCCAGGAAACCAAACCAGACAAACAGATGCACCAGGTCCGTTGGCAACGATCGACATCGAGCCGAGCGAGACACCCGGATACCCCACGAAGCGGGCATCGTCACGCCCGCACCGGTCGAGCCGGCAGCGGTGTGCTTGGACTGAATGGCCAAGCAGTTCGCCGCCGTGCTGCGCTAGCGAACCCATTCGCGCCGCACCCGCGGTCGACCTCGCGGGCATCGGCTTTTTCCCCCACCCTGGAGATGTCGGGGCGTGGCGATGGGGGAGGTGGGATGCAGGCGCTTGGCTCCGGTTGCCGTCAACGCCAACCTGGGGCTGCCGGCGCCACCGAAGGATGGTATCCAGCGATGACGTTCACACGCCCGATAGTCCAGCTCCTGTTCAGGAGTGGCTCACCGCGATTCGGCCGACGCGGTGGTTTCGCCGTGGTGGCCTACGCGTTCACGGTAACCATGATCGGGACTACCCTGCCGACACCGCTGTACCCGATCTACCGAAGCGAGTTCGGTTTCTCCGAGCTGATGGTCACCGTGATCTTCGCGACGTACGCGGTCGGGGTCATCGCCGCGCTCCTGCTCTTCGGTCACCTGTCCGACCAGATCGGTCGGCGGCGTGTGCTGCTGGCAGGGCTTGCGCTGTCCGCGTTGAGCGCCGTGGTGTTCCTCGTCGCCAACGGCCTCTGGCTGCTGCTGGTGGGCCGCATACTCTCGGGCTTGTCGGCGGGAATCTTCACGGGCACGGCGACGGCGACCCTCGCTGACCTGGTGCCGCGGAGCTCGGTCGGCCGCGCGACCGTGGTCGCCACATCGGCCAACATCGGGGGCTTGGGCTGCGGCCCGCTGATGGCCGGCCTGCTCGCGCAGTTCGCCGTGGCACCGCTGCGGCTGCCGTTCGGGGTGGATCTCGCTCTGGTCATCCCCGCGATGGTGCTCGTGTGGTCCATCCCGGAGCCGGTGCAGGCCGAAGGCCGCGTTCGCCTGCGCCCGCAACGTCTGCGGGTTCCTCCGCAGGCACGACCGGCCTTCGTGCGGGCCGGCTTGGCGGCTTTCGCTGGTTTCGCCGTGCTGGGCCTGTTCACGGCGGTGGCACCGGATTTCCTCGGCGAGGTGCTCCGCATCGACGACCACGCGATAGTCGGTCTGGTCGTATTCGCCGTGTTCGCGGCATCGACAGCCGGTCAGACCGCGCTGGTGGTGGTCTTCAGGGCACGCCCGCTCGTCATCGGCTGCGTGGGTTTGATCGCGGGTATGGGCCTGCTCGCTCTCGGCCTCGCGCTGCCTTCGCTGGTCTTGGTGATCGCCGGGGCGGTGGTGGCCGGACTCGGCCAGGGGCTGAGCTTCCGCACCGGGCTGGCGGCGGTCAACCAGGCCGCGCCGCCGAGGCAGCGGGCCGAGGTCGCCTCCAGCTTCTTCGTCGTGGCGTACGTGGCGATCTCCGTGCCGGTCGTGGCCTGCGGCCTCATCACCCAACTGCGAGGTGTGCAAGTGGCCGGGCTGATCCTCGCCGCCATGGTGGCGGTGCTGGCATCGACCGTCCTGGTGCTGCTGGCCCGGAAGTCCCCAGCCGTCAGGTGAGGAACACCGCGTGGCCACGCGGGCGGCCAGGTCACGAAGTGCTTCGACCACCCGGTGCGGATCGTGCGGGCCCAACGGGTCCACTGTGGTCCCGCTCGCGGCGAGGACCTACCCGGTGGTTCGGCGCGGCTGGGCTCATGGGGTGGCGTCGGCGGATTTCTCGTCCGGCGCAAGCCTCGACAACTCGGCCTGAGCCCAGTCCGCCCATTCGAGCATGGCCTGGTACTGGCGCAAGCCGTACTCGGCCGCTAGTCGGCCGAACTCCCACTGCCCGCCGGGTCCGCTGGCCGCCTCCACCCTGGCTTCCAGTTCGGCCACCTCGTGTTTCGCGTGGTCGTGAACACCGCGCAGCAGGGGTAGCGCTTCCGCCGGATCCAAAGTGGACATCAGGAAGAGCCGAAGCACGAACTCATTTCGGACGGGCTGGAGGGAAGACCAGTCCGTGAGCCAGCTGTGCAGCGCTTCCCGGCCGGTTTCGGTGAGCGCGTAGGTGCGGCGTCCTCGCGCGCCTTCCGCCACGACAGCGATCAGGCCGTCGGCGGCGAGCTTGTTCAGCTCGGGATAGATCTGACTGTGCCTGGCGTGCCAGGCGTATCGCTTCAGGGAGCGCTCGAATCGAAGCGTCAGGTCGTAACCGCTCTGCGGTTCGTCGGCCAGCAGTCCGAGCAGGGCATAGCGCAGCGACATCGTTACCTCCGAATCCGAACTCTACCTGACGAAACAGTCATGTATGGCTGAACATGTCTCATTTGACATGTCTCATTTGACATGTTGAAGTGTACCTGTCAAAGTCATCGCCGAAGTTGCTGGCATCTCTCGTCCCCGGAGGGAGAACAATGACGGAAGTCGCCGGGACCGCGGGCGAGGCCGTGTTCGTGCCCGCGGCAGATGCCCGCAACGAAGACGACGGTTGGCTGCTCTCCATCATCAGCGACCGCACCGGCAAGGGTTCCGACCTCGTCGTGCTCGACACCACCGACACCACCGCCGCCCCGGTGGCCACCGTGCACCTGCCCCGCAGGGTGCCCACCGGATTCCACGGATCTTGGGTCCCGGACGCAGAATTGGATGCCTGATCATGACGACTTCCCAGTACCGCACGACAACCGCCGCCTCGACCGAAATGCCCACGATGCCCCAGCCCCAGACGCAGCCGCCTTCGGCGGTCCGCAAGTTCCTGAAGATCTTCGGCGGTCTGCTGGTCGACGTGGGTCTGCCGATGGCGGCCTACTACGGCCTGCGCTCCTACGGTTTCAGCGAGCACGTGTCGTTGCTCGCCGGCGCCGGAGTGGCCGGGGCGCGACTGTTGTTCGTCGCGTTCCGGGCAGGGAAGCTGGAGCCGTTCGCAGGCTTCATGCTGCTGACCTACCTGCTCGCGCTCCCGCTCGTCCTGATCTCCGGGGACGATCGCGCTCTCGTCATCAAGGATTCGCTGGGCACCGGTATAACCGGGCTGATCTTCCTGGCCAGCTGCTTCGTCGGCAAGCCGGCGATGTTCCACGCCGCGAGGCGGTTCCGTTCCGCCGGCGACAACGTCGAGGCGTGGGAGGGACTTTGGGGATCGAACCCGGGTTTCCGCCGCAGCTTCATCTTCATGACCGCGGTGTGGGCGGTCGTGCTGCTGGTCGAAGCGGCGGTGCGCGTCGGGCTCGCCTTCGTGTTGCCCATCGACGTGATGGTCGCGCTGTCCGCGATGCTCGGCATCGGAACGATCGCGCTGCTGCTGACCTGGACGATGATCTACGGTGCCCGCCGGCAGCGGCGCCTCAAGCAGGCCGCATCCGCGGGACGGGCATGAGCTGACCACATGACGGTGGTCGGCGGGAGCTCCTGGACCGGGATCCCGAAGCAGAAGGCCCTGACCGGCGGTGTAGCCGGCCAGGGCCTTTCTTGGCGATCAGCCCACGTCAGCCGTCGGACTCCGACGACGGGATGTAGGCGCCCGGCACGTCGGCCGGCGCGTAGACCTTGTCCTCACCCGGGTAGGGCTGCGTCCACCCGTGCGCCTGGTACCACGTGAAGTGGTTCATCTGCGCGGGGTTCGCGAAGTCGGGCTTGGCGTCAGGACCGGACAGGTGCTGCTGCGTCAGCCACTCGTCCCACTGCGCCGCCACCTGCTGCTTGTCCGCCGGCACCGTGTCCGACGGCACGGCTGCGGCCGCGACGTTCTGCGGCGCGGGGGTGTCCGCACCGCAGGCAGGCTGGGTCTTCAGACCCGCGGTCAGCGAGGTCCGGTTGGGCAAAGCGGTGAACGGCGTGTAGTCGGGCGCCGGGGTGAACGCCCCACGCATCGGGGTGGCCGCACTGTCCTTCTGGTTCATCGGGTGGACCCCGAGGATCTGCTCGATGGTCCGGATCATCGTGATCTGCGAGTAGTAGTGGCTGTCGACGGCGCCGTGCTTGGCCCAGGGGCTGATGATCTGGATCGGGGCGCGGTGGCCGTCGACGTGGTCGAGACCGGCCTGGGAGTCATCCTCGACCACGAAGATCGCCGAGTCCTTCCAGTACTGGCTGTGCGAGATCGTGTCGACCATCTTGCCGACCGCGAGGTCGTTGTCCGCGACCTGGGCGGCCCCGTTCGGCGGACCACCGGTGTGGTCGCTGGAGAGCCAGAACATGTTCAGGTTCGCCGGTCCGTTCTTCTCGAAGTCGCGCTTCCAGATCTCGTACCGGTAGAGGTCCGGGACGCTGGTGTCGAACTTCGGGAAGCCGTGCACCGACACGTCGTTGAGCGACGGGATCGGCGAGGACGAGACCATTGGGTAGGCGGTGTCCTGACCGGTCGCCGCCATGTTCTTGGTGTCGCAGTACAGGTTCTGCCAGGTCGCACCGGCGGGCTTGGTCAGGAACTGCTGGAACTCACCGAAGTTGCGCACGCTCTTGCCGGCCGCCTGCGCACCGCTCCAGATGAAGCCCGTGCGCTGATGGCCGAGCGCGTCGTCCTCGGTGTCGTAGCTGCGCTTGTACTCACCGGCCGACGACTCGGTGTACTCCGGGTTGTCGGCCTGCATCAGCCAGTTGTGCCCCTCGGCGGAGTTCGTGCCGATGTCGTAGGTGTTGTCGTACAGCCCGAACTGCCGGGCCATCGCGTGCTGGTTCGGCGTCACGTTCTCGCCGAACTGCGTCAGCGCCGGGTCGCCGTTGCCACGCTGGTCGTCACCGAAGACCTGGTCGTAGGTCCGGTTCTCCTTGACGATCAGGAAGACGTGCTTGATCGTCGAGGGGTCGCCGAGGCGCTGCGGGACCGGCACCGGCTTCGCGTCGCCCTTGCCCTCGGACAACGTGATCGAGCTGCCGTTCCAGCCGTTCTGGCTGAAGACCTTGCCGGTCTCGCCCTTGATGGCACCGTCGTCCGGCAGCGTGAACCGCTGCAGGCTCGACGTCGTGTCGTGCGTGCCGTGCCCGGCTTTGTCGGTGGGGCGGCGGGCGTCGATGCCACGGGTGTTGGAGACCAGCACCTCGTTGCCGACGGTGGTGATCTCCGCGGGGAAGTAGTCCGTCGGGAGCAGGCCGACGTAGCTGACCGGCTCCAGCGGGCTCGTGTACCGGTAGACGGCGACCGCGTTGGCGCGGCCGAGGGTAACCAGCAGGTGACCGTCGTCGGTGAGCGTCACCGCGTCGGGCTCGTAGCCGACCGACGCCTCCGGCCACGGCTGGGTGGCGATGGTCTGCACGACCTTGTTGCTGGCGGTGTCGATGACCGACACGTCGTTGGTGGCGGTGTTGGTGACGAACAACGCCCCGTTCTTGGCGTACAGGGCGGTCGGGTGCAGACCGACGTCGATGCTCGCGGCGGCAGCGGCCGGGTTCGCCAGGTCGATGACGCTGACCGTGCCGGTGGTGGTGGCACCGGTGGAGGGGTCGGCCGGGACCTGGGTGTTGTAGGAGTTCAGCGTGGTGTCGCCGGGTGCCGCCGGGCGTCCGCCCTCGTTGCTGACGTAGAGCTTGGAGCCGACCTGGACCATGTCACGCGGGGCGTTGCCCACGGCCCAGCTCTGCCGGATGGCACCGGTCCCCGCGTCGATGGCGACCACGCGGTTCTGGCCATTGACGGCGGAGTACACGGTCGAGCCGTCGGGCGAGAACACCGCTTCACCCACCAGTGCGTGCTTGGGACCGTCCGCCGGGATCGAGACGAAGGCCGGGTTGCCGACGGTGCCGTCCGGGTTCACGGTGAACTTGCGGTAGCCGTCGATCTGACCCAGCCACAGCTGCGAACCGTCGGGCGAGTACGTGGGACCTTCCTGACCCACGTCGTTGCCGCCGATGCGCAGGTCCGCCGACGCGGAGTTGCCGACGAGCTGCTGCACCTTCCAGTTCTTCAGGTCCACGATGGACAGCGCCATCCCACCGTCGGTGACCGAGGCCGCGAGGTGGGTGCCGTCCGGGCTGACCGAGGAGGACATGATCTTGCCGTTGTTGATGACGAGGCGGTCACCGATCGGGGCGATGTACTGGTCGGCGGAGACGACCTGACCCTGATCGGTGGTCTGCCCCACCTGGTCGGTGCCGAACTGGTGCGTCTGGGCGAAACCAGTGCCGGCAACGGCGACGGCGATGACGGTGGTGCCCGCCGTTACCAGGGGGATGCGGCGGCCGATGCGTCGATCGAGAAGACCGGAGAGGCCTTTCTCGATGCGCCGCCTACGGCGTGTTACCTGCATTTTGCAGTTATCCCTTCGGGGTGGTGGGTAGCAGCTCGACGTTGCCGTCGAACTGCCAGAGCGGGTTCGGTGCGTCCCCGGCCGGGGTTCGCACCTGGAAGTAGCCGTTCACTTCCTTCGGTCCGTCGCCGTCGGCGACGAACCGCCCGTCTGCGGTGACGTCGAGCTGGTAGATGGCCGTCCCTGCGGCCTCGACGTCGGGGAGATGCCAGGAGACGACGCAGCGCCAGTCATTGCCCGGCCCCTGGGGCGCGACCTGGCCGTCGCCCTTGTTGCACGCCGCGGTGGCCCTCAACTGCGCCTCGGTGACGTCGGGTCGGTTCAGCTGCCTGGTCTGCAGGCGGTAGAGGTGGGCGAAGGCCGTGGCGACCGAGCTCTGCACTTTGTCCTGCTCGATCCCGGAGCCGGTGGCCCCGGTGGCCGTGGGTACGACTGCGGCGGTCACGGCGAACAGCCCGACGAGCGGCAGGAGGCCGGTGGTGATCGCGCGGCGCCCGGAGCCGTCGTGAGTGAGGTTCGTGAAGTCGCGTCGCAGGAAAAGCAGGTAGGCCAAGGCGGTCGCGGCAACGGCCCACACGAGGCTGACCACGATGCCGATCATCAGCGGCCCGAGTTGCGCCGGGCTGGTGAACAGACCGTTCCAGGCGATGAAGGCGTAACTGGGCAGGGCGAGGCGCACCGCGGCCGGCACCGGCAGCATCTGGACGAGCTGCATGGCGAGGGCGACGACGATTGGCAGCAGCAGTCCCATCGGGGACCGTCCAAATGCGACGGAGCCGAGCAGTCCGATCGCGGCGAGGGCCAGGGACGGGGCGAGCACGCAGACCCACGCGAGCAGGACCTTCCCAGCGGCGTCCGCCGGCGCCAGCAGGTGGCCGTCGAGCCCGACCAGCTCCCTGTTGCCGACCGCGACGACCCCGCCGATCGCGCTGGAAGCGACCAGCCCGGCCACGAGCACCAGGATGACGGTGAGGCTGGCCAGTGCCTTCGCGACGAAGATCCGTCGCGGCGAACGGACCGCCACCAGCAGGTGACGCCAGGTGCCGAGCCGGTCTTCAGAAGCGAAGACGTCACCGGCGATCAGCGAGGTCAGCAGCGGGAGCGCGTAGGTGCCCGCGAAACCGAGCATCACCAGCGATCCGGCCCAACCCGTGGCATTCATCCAGCGACCGAAGAGGGTGTCGACGGGCAGCGAACTCTGCTGGCTCACCGCGGCGACGAAGAGCGCAGGCGCGAGCCAGCAAGCGAGGACCAGCAGGCGCACCCGCCATTGCGAGAGCAGTTTGACCAGCTCGAAGCGGTAGCCTCGCGCCACCGAGACAGGGCGGGCGGCGGAAGCGGGGGCATCGGCGACGGTCGCGGTCATCGGCTGGACTCCTGCTGCTCGGTGAGGGCGAGGAACGCGGCTTCGAGTGGTGACACCACCGGCGCGAGCTCGCGCAACGCGATGCCCGCGTGCACAAGCCGCACCACCAGTTCGTCGAGGGCGGGCACCAACGCGCGCACCACGAGCACCTCGGTGTCGTGCCGTGTCCCGACGTCGTCGGCGACGCGGACCCCGGTTATGTCGGCGGCCAGCCTGCGGGCGGCCTCCGGGTCGGAGGTGAGCACCCGGTAGTCGAGTTCCTGGTTCTCGGCGGCGAGCTTGCTCAACGGGCCAGAGAAGACGACCCGTCCGGTGGCGACGATGGTGACCTCGGAGGACAGTGCTTCGAGGTCATCCATCCGGTGGCTGGAGAGCACGACGGAGGTTCCGTCGGCCGCGAGCCGGGTGAGGACGCCGTGCATGTGCTGCTTGCCGGCCGGGTCGAGGCCGTTGGACGGCTCGTCGAGCACCAGGAGGCGGGGCTTGGTGAGCAGGGCTGCGGCGAGCCCGAGGCGCTGACGCATGCCGAGAGAGAAGCCCCGGACCCGGTCGCGGGCGACATCGGCGAGCCCGACCTGGTCGAGCACGTCGTCGATCCCCGCCGTCCTCGCGTCGCGGCCGCGAAGCACGGCCAGCGCGGCGAGGTTCTGCTTGGCGGTGAGCGACGGGTAGAGGCCGGGCCCGTCGACGAATCCCGCGACGGCGTCCGGAGCGGCGAGCGACCGGCCGACCGGCGTACCGAGGATTTCCAGCGTGCCGCCGTCGGCGACGGCCAGACCCAGCAGCAGACCGAGCAAGGTGGTCTTGCCGGCGCCGTTCGGCCCGACCAACCCGTGGATCTGCCCCTGCGCCACATCCAGATCGATGCCGTCGAGCGCAACGACATCGCCGAAACACTTGGTGATCCCACGAGCCCGCACTGCGGGGGGTGTGTCCATTGTTCCCTTCCTTCGTCAGGCTAAGAACTTAGGGACAGCCATCAACTCGGGTAGGGATTCCGGCTGAACGTTCAGAAAACGGAGGGCAACCGGGGACCGCCAGGTCGTCGGTCGGTCACACCGCACCGGACATTTGCCATTGTGAGCAGCAAAATACCGAAAACGGATAAAGCGACCAATGTGGCGATCATCCGAGATCCACGACCAGGCAAGAAAAACCTGCTGACCTACGTGCCGATCAGCGGTCCTCCGCCAACATCGGGCTGACAGGCGCTGGCCCTGGAACCCTTGACCCCCAAAGCCATCCACAATAGACAACAACCGACAGCGCCAGCCTCCGACGCATGATCCGCATCGAGAACGCGGTCAGGCGTGCACGAGGCGGGCCAAGAGTTCGTCGGCGGCGGCTTCGCTTTGTTGAATGATGTGTTCGTCGCCGTCTGCTCTGGCTATCAGGAGGGCGATTTCGTTCATCGAGGCCAGCAGCATGTGCGCGAACAGGTCGGCACGGTCGGTGGGGAATCTGCCTTGCTCAGCGATGGCGTGCAGGACGGATTTGAGGAGCCCCAGGGCGTAGCGTTCTTCGATCTCGCGCCACTGCTGCCAGCCGACTACGGCGGGGGCGTCGATGAGGACGATGCGGCGCACGGCAGGAGCTGCGGCCAGCCGGATCCAGGCTCGGCAGCCGGCGCGCAGTGCGTCCACCGGGTCTTTGTCGTTGGCTGCTGCCGTGACCTTGCGCGCGATGTCGGCCTCGACGTGTTCCAGGACGGCTTCGAACAGGGGCTCCTTGCCGCCGAAGTGGTGGTAGAGCGCGCCTCGGCTTACCTCCGCCTGGCGCAGGACGGCCTCGATCGATGTGCCCTCGTAGCCGTGCTCGGCGAAGAGATGCGCGGCGATGCCGACCAGGCGTTCGCGCGTGCCCTGTCCGCGGCTGCTCATGATCCTCCCTAGCATACCGACTGTCGGTCGGCAACCCCTAAACCGACTGCTGGTCGGTTTATGAGTGTAGGCGAACTCGCCGCGTCCGGAGTCCGCCGGGAAGGCGAGCGCCTCGAGTTGGGGAAGCCGGCCGTCGATCTCGGGCAGTACGCGGCCCGGTCGGCGCTGGTCCCGGTCGGCCTGGCCCAGCCCGTAGCGCTCCCCCGACCGTTCATTGAAGGCGCGCCAGCAGGCCACGACCGGACGCTGCAGGTGGCGAAACGGTCGCAGTGCGCAACGAGGTCACGCCGAGTCGAAGGCCCGCACGACTACGCGGTGCTTGCCGCCCCGGGTGAGTTCCATCGGCTCGTCGGTCGTCAGGTCGACGTCGACCACGCTGCCCACCACGCGTCGAACTTCGCCGAGGATCATCGAACGCTCGTCCGCGTCGAAACCCGGTTCGACCTCGAGACGCACCTGGATGCGACCGGGCTCCGGCTGGACGAACTGGTAACGACGCACGTGACGGGCGTCGAAGAAGCATTTCCCGAGCGGGTGCATGGAAACGTGCCTGCCGTTGGGCAATTGCAAGCTGTCGCCATGCCGACCGACCACCCGCTCCAGGAAAGTGCCTTCCGTGCCACACGGACATGTCCCCGCGCCGAGTACGGCCCGGTCCCCGATCCGGTACCGCAGGAAAGGAAGTGTCCGCGCGTGCAGGTTCGTCACAACCACGTCGCCCTCCTCGCCCGGTGGACACCGGCGGCCGGCGTCGTCGAGGATCTCGACGATCGATACGTTCTCGGCGAGGTGAAGCCGGCCGTGCGAACATTCTTGCGACATGATGCCGCCGTCGTTGCACCCGTACTGGTCGCGCAGCGGCGCCTCGAAGGCTTGCTCGATGCGCTCGCGCCAGGTCGGGAACAACAGCTCAGCCGTCGTGACGATCACCTTCGGCGCCGGCACGCGCACACCGGCTTCCAGTACGGCGTCGGCCATCGCTGCGATATGGCTCGCGTATCCGTACCAGAGCGCTCCCCGCGCCCGCCCGGCGGCAAGTGCGCGTTCCAGGCTCGTCTCCGGGTCGATGTGGCATCCCGCTGCGGAGATCACGCGCCCCTCCAGTACAGAGCGCAAGCGAGTCTTCAAACCCTCGCTCGCGGACTGCAATGAGGGCGGGGAACTCACCATTACCAGGCGCTCCCCGTAGCGGTAGCCGGCGCTTTCCCAGAAGTACAGGTTCGCTCCGTAGACGTGCACCCAAGCGCGCTTGTCGAGCGGGTACTGGAACGGGTCGCCGGTACTACCACCGGTCTTCTTGGCGATGTGCGGGATGTCTCGCCAGCCCCGGCTCAAGAAGTTGTCCATGCACGGCCGCATCATCGCCTTGTCGATCACGGGGAGCTCGGAGAGGTCCACCCCATCCACGTCCCGCCCGGCCAGCACGTCGCGGTAGTACGGCACCTCGTCCCGCGCGTGCCGCAGGACAGCTTGCAACCGGTCCCGTTGCCAAGCTCGGCGCTTTTGCTCAGGCCACGCGAAAAACTCCGGCAACCACCGGGCGGTGCTCAGATAGGGGGCCCGGAGAACGGGCTCCACTACGCCGCGTGTGACGGCAGAGACCACGCGCGGGCGCAAGGCGGAGTGCAGGCGGAGCAGAGACATCATCCGACCTCCCGGACCGTTCGATCAGCAAGTCTTCGTGACACGGGCAGAAACAGTTCTGTGGTTCTCGGACCGGGCCGATCAGGGCTCGGTGGAGCGGTAGCGCGCTACGATCCTGGTGAAGTCCCAGTCGCGCTGGGGGATCCCGCTGCCCGCGTCATGGCTCGGGTCGCCGGGACGGTCTCGGTTGACCGCCCAGAAGGTGAATCGGCCGAGGTGATGGCCGTTGGCGTAGTCCAGGAAGTTGTGGAAGTCCTCCAACCGCACGGTTTCCTCGAGCCCACCGTTCTTCGACGATATGCCGGCCTTCTGGTACGCCTCTTCGTTCGGTATTGCGAAGGTGCCGGCGATCTCCGACACGAGCCCTTCGGCGGCCGAGATCGTGTCGCGGGTCATGTCGGTGCCCCCGAAGTTGAACGGCATGATCGTGAAGACGTCGAGGTTGGCGCCGAGCTCGTGCGCTCGTCGGATGAGCCGCTTGCCGAGGTCGTCCGGACCGGAGCGTTCCGTGGGAAACACCATGATCGTCTTCAGTTCGGGGTTGCGCTGCTTGAGGATCTTCAGTGCGCCGAGTTCGCGGTCTTGCGCTTCAGGGGATTCGAACTCGCCCTTCTCGATGTCGATGTCGATCGCTTTGAGCTGGTAGGCATCGATGACCTTCTGGTACGCGTTCGCCAGGGCTTGCTCGTTCGGGCAGACCTCGCCCAGCTTTCGCCCCTCCTGGGCGCTGCCCCCCATGGAGACGACGACATCACCACCCGCATCGCGGATTCTCTTGATCTGAGCGGCATCGTCGCCGTCCAGCGGCCTTTCGCCGTCCCATGCGGGATCGCAGCCATTACCGGAGAGTATGAAAGCAAGGGTGAACGCCTTGATGCCGGTTTCCTTCATCACCGCAACCGGGTCAGGGGGGTTGCCCCACCCGAAGAACAGATATGGCGACGAAGTCACCACGGCCGTGCTCCGGGAAACGTTGTGGCTGTGCGTTCCGCACGCGACGAATGCCCAACCGATCATGAGGGCGATGAAAAGCGCTCGCATCTTCGGCATGGTCCGATTCTCCCCTGCCGCCAGGAGAGCCGCCTGCCGCGTCACCACATGGATGGTCCGATAATCGTGTACTCGTCTTGCCAGCGACAGCTGACGTCACTCGATCCGGCCGCGTTTTTCAGCTGCGGTGAAAAGGATCTTCTTCGTCCACACAGGATATGCGCACCTATTCCGCGAAAATAGCTCGCCTTCCTCCATCGTGGTGACCTTGCGCGCCCGTCGTCAGGCGCGCAGGTGACGACACTGCGTCCCACTCCCGAGGCTCGCCCCCTCGTGGATAGGCAGAACCGCGCTGACGCTGTGCGACGAATCGGCGGAGCATCCACTTTGGTATTGCCAAGCAAGCGGATTTCCGCATGAAGTCCAACGATGGCTTACCGGATCCCTGTTGCACCCCCCCAGCCGGTTTCTGGAGGCTTTAATGGCTCGAACGGACAGCATGCGCGTTGCAGTAGTGGGTTACGGCTACTGGGGTTCCAAGCACGTACGCGTTCTCAGCACGTTGCCCGGCGTGGAGGTCGTGGTCGTCGACCAGGATCTCGGGCGGCTGGCCGAGGCCCACCGCAATTTTCCGGCGGCGGGCACGGCGTGCGCCTTGGACGAGATCCTCCCCAGCGTGCACGCGGTGGTGGTGGCAACTCCGCCGTGCTCGCACGCACAGATCGCGCTGCGGTCCGTGCTCGCAGGAAAGCACACCCTCGTCGAAAAGCCGCTGGCGACCTCGATCGAGGACGCCCGAAGGCTCGTCGATACCGCTGATGAACGTGGCGTGGTGCTCATGACCGGCCACACCTTCGAATACAACGCCGCCGTGTGGAAGCTCAAGGAGATCATCGATTCCGGCGATCTGGGACGCGTGCTCTACATCGACACCGCGCGGCTGAACCTCGGTCTTTACCAACGGGATGTGAACGTCGTCTGGGACCTCGCACCGCACGACCTTTCGATCATCTCGTTCCTGATGGACGAAACTCCGGCGTCGGTCACCACGTGGGCCCATCACCACGTCGACGGACGACACGCGGACGTGGCGCACGTGCGCCTGGAGCTGGAGAAGTCCGGGACCTACGCCTTCGTCCACGTCAGCTGGCTCAATCCGCAGAAGGTCCGCCGCGTGACGGTCGTCGGCGACCAGAAGATGGCGGTCTACGACGACACTTCCGATGAGGACCGGATCCGCGTCTACGACATCGGCGTCGACTCGCACGGCCTCGACGATCCGGCGGACGCGCACGCGATGCCGATCACCTACCGATCCGGCGACATCGTCTCGCCGCACGTGGTGTTCCGCGAGCCGCTGCTCGTGCAGGACACTCACTTCATCGACTGCGCGCGCACCGGCCGAACCCCCAACACCTCCGGTCGCAGCGGCCTGGAGATCGTCCGGGTGCTCAGCGCGTCGGACCTGGCACAGGTCGCCGGTCGGCCGGTGCGAGTGCTGGACGTTCCGGCCCAGCGCCCCTCCGATGACATGGAAGCCGCGCAGCTGCTCGCCGGGCCGGCGGCTTACGGAGAGGCCGTCCAATGAACGGGAACACCGGTGCGGTCCCCTTCCTGGACCTCGTGGACATCAACGCCGAACTGCAGACAGATCTGGAAGTGGCGTGGAAGGCGGTCCTCCAACACGGCCGGTTCGTCGGCGGGCCGGAAGTCGAACGGTTCGAGACGCAGTTCGCCGCGTTCTGCGAGTCGCGCAGTTGCGTCGGCGTGGCCAACGGCACCGATGCCATCGAACTGATCTTGACCGCGCTGGGCATCGGACGCGGCGACGACGTCATCGTTCCGGCGAACACCTTCGTCGCCACCGCGGAAGCGGTGCGTGCGGCCGGCGCGCGGCCGGTATTCGTCGATGTCCGCCCCGACACGCTGCTGATCGATCCCGTAGCGGCCGCCGCAGCGGTGAACCGACGTACTGCTGCGATCATCGGGGTCCACCTGTTCGGCCAGATGGTCGATGTGCCAGCGCTGAGCTCGCTCGCTGACCGCTGCGGTCTCGCGTTCATCGAGGACGCGGCACAGGCGCACGGAGCGCGCTACGGCGGACACGCCGCCGGAAGTGTCGGACGCGCCGCCGCTTTCAGCTTCTATCCCGGGAAGAACCTCGGGGCACTGGGCGACGGCGGCGCCGTCGTCACCAGCGACGTCGAGTTGGCCGACCGGGTGCGGTGCCTCGCGAACCACGGTCGAGCCGCGCACGACCGGCACCGCCATGAGCTGCCAGGCCGCAACAGCAGGCTCGACAGCATCCAGGCCGCAGCGCTGTCCCTGAAGCTCCCGCGGCTGGATTCGGACAACGCGCGTCGGCGCGAACTGATGCGCCGGTACCGGGAATCGCTGCCGGCGTCCTTCCAGCCGGTAGCCGTGGACCCCGCTGCCGAGCACGTGCACCACCTCGCGGTGGTGCGGACGTTGCGGCGGGAACAGGCGGGTGCGGCGCTGTCCGCGGCCGGCGTGGGTTGGGGCGTGCACTACCCGGTTCCTTGCCACCGGCAACCGGCTTTCGCCGGATGCGACGAACGGATTCCCGTCGCCGAGGAGGCGGCCACGCAGATCTTGTCCCTGCCCATCTCCCCGACGCTCGACGACGGCGACGTCGTTCGGGTTTGCGATGCATTGCGAGGTGTCTGACCTTGACCGAAACCCAGCACTCCAACGGCGAGCCGGTCAACGCTCAGCGCTTGGACGCCGCAGCGGTGACAACCCGTGCCGCGCCCATCGGTCCGCTCCTCGGCCCTCAGGAAGACCTGCTGACTCCGCCGCCCGCGCCGGAAAACCGGGCGTGGTCCGCACTGCTGGCCAACAAGCGGCGACTGCTTGGCGTGTCCCTGCTGATCGTGCTGATCGGCGCTGGCACCGCATTCATCGGGGCACTGGTGTGGCCGCCGGTGTACGCGGCTCGCGCGCAGATCCTCTTCGAGATCAGCGAAGAGAAGTCGACCGGTTTCCTTCGCGAGGACCGGAGTCTGACGACCCAACTGGTGCTGCTGCGCAGCAGGCAGGTGCTCGGTCCGGTGGCCGCCCAGGAGCAGCTTCCGGTGGAGGACTTGGAGAAGACGGTGACCATGTCGCTGCTGGACAGCAGCGAGGTCCTGCAGGTGGAGTCCAGGGCCGGCACCCCCGACGTCGCCCTGCGCCGGGCCCGGGAGATCGTCGACCGCTACCGGGCCATCGCGCGGACCAACAGCGAGTCCGGACTGGACGGTTATGTGCGCGGGCAGCTCGCCGATGTCCGGACGAATCTCGTCGAGGCAAGCGCACGGGTCTCGCGAGAGCGCGCAGAACCCGGCTCGCCCTCGCTGGCCTCTGCCGAGGCTCTGGTGCAAAGCCTGCAGCAACGCGAGCAGCAGTTGCAGTCGCAGCTCGACCAGCTCAGCATGACCGAACTCGCGCGCTCCGAACCCAAGGTCGTGGTGCCGGCCTACTCGGTGACCGACCCCGTCAGCCCCCGCCCCATGTTCGCCACGGCAGCCGGAGCGCTTACCGGACTCCTGGTCGCAGCCATCACCGCTGTGCTCCTGGTCCGCCGGTGGAGCAACCGGTGAGTGCCCGCGCCGCGCTGCGCGCCGACCTGTCCCGGCCAGCCGTCAGGAGAACGGTGCGGCGTTCTGCCGTCGTCTCCGGCGGAATCCTCATCAGCCGGCTGACCGGGCTGATCCGGGTCGTCGTGGTTGGCGCGGTGCTCGGCCCGACCTACTTCGCGAACGCGTTCGTCGCCACGAACATGGTTCCCAACCTGATCTACAGCGTGATCGCGGGGCCCGCGCTCGCTTTGGTGATCGTCCCAACCGTGGTGCAGGTGCTCGCGCGCGGCGGACCAGACGTGGCAACCAGGCTGCTCGGCCGGGTCAGCGGATTCCTGCTGATCGCCTCGGCGGTGCTGGCCGGACTCGTGGTGCTCGCCGCGCCGGTGCTCGGGTGGTGCCTGAACTTCGGCATCCCGCAACCCACGCTCCGGGAGCAGGCCGAGCAGACGACGACAATGCTCGTTCTACTGGTCGCGCCCCAGGTCATGCTCTACACGGCGGCAGCGCTGGGAGCCGCTGCTCAGCAGGCCCGTGAACGCTTCGTGCTGGCGGCCGTGGCTCCCGCAGCGGAGAACGTGGTGCTCGTCGCCGCCGTAGTCGTGGTGGGTTTGCACTGGGGCCCGGGGCTCGATGTCGCGGAGGTTTCGGCTGGTCCGTTGGTCGTTCTCGGGCTGGGCAGCACCCTCGCCGTGGCGGTGCACGCTTGCCTCCAGTTGTTCGGCGCGTCCCGGGCGGGGCTGCCGGTGCGTCCGTCGTTGCAGTGGCGATCGGACCCGGAGGTGGCGTCCGTCCTGCGACGGCTGCGCCGTTCGATCAGCCTGCCCCTCACACGGTCGGTCGCGCTGTACGTGCTCTTGGCCGTCGCGTCGACTGTGCCTGGTGGAGTCATCGTGGTGCAGAGCGCGTACACGGTCATGCAGGTGCCGACCGCGTTGGGGGCACGCGCAGTGTCGACCGTCGTGCTGCCCGGGATGTCAGCCGCAGTTGCACGTGCGGACCACAGCGGTTTCGCCGCGTCGTGGCGACAAGCGCTGACGCTCGCCTCGATCACCAGCCTGCCTCCGTTGCTCCTGCTCACCGTGCTCGCCCACCCGGTGGCAAGCATGCTGGCGAACGGGCAGTTGCACTCGGACAAGCTGATCGACCAGCTCGCGGCCTGCCTAGCGGTGATCGCAGTCGCCCAGTTCGCGGCGAGCGTGCACATGGTCGGCCTCGATGCGCTGTTCGCGCGGCTGAACATCCGCTGCCCGCGGCTGGCCAGCTACGCACTGCTGGCCGCGTCGCTCACCGTCACCGTCACGTCGCTGCTCGTGCCGGACGACCAATCCCGCTTGGTGGTGCTGTGCGCGGGCCTGCTGGCGGGTGAGTTGGCCGGAGCGGTGACCGTGCTCTTCGGTCTGCGAGCCGCGTTGCGACCTGAACGCTGGATCGACCGCGCGCAGATCGCGCGGGCTTTCCTCGCCTGCATCTCGATGGTGCCGATCGTCGCTTTCGGCCGCTGGTTTCTGAGCATCGGCGAGACCAGCCGGGCTGGGTACGTGATCGTCCTCGGCGCGTGCGGACTGGCGGCCATCGCCGTCTACGCCGGGGCGGTTCGCATCAGCTGGATCGGACGGTGCCCATGAGCGTTTTGCTGCCCCGACGCGACGAGATCTCCGGCCGGATTCCGGACCGCGCGGAAACGCTGCTGATAACCCAGGCGGCCTTGTGCGCATCGCTGGCGGGACTGTCCATCGCCGTGGCCGGGCCGCTGGTCGCCGGATCACTGGTGGCTGCGGCGCTTTTCGCCGCAGCCACGTACCGACCCGCGTTCGCGACCTACGCCTACCTGCTGGTCTTGCCGTTTCTCGCGGGTATCGACCGGGGCACGCTGATCCCGGGAGCACGACCGAACGAGGCGTTGTTCGCCGTGCTGGTGGCCGGGGCGTGCGTCGGTGGCTGGCTGCGGCTGCTACGTGGTGACCCGATCCCGCTGCGCCTGCGGCCGCTGGACGTTGCGCTGGCCGGTTTCGTGGTGTTCAGCACCGTCTGGCCGATCGTGTCGATGATGTTGCGGGGCAACGAACCTCACGGCTCCGATCTAGTGGCGCTGCTGCCGGTGTGCAAACTCGCGGTGCTGTTCCTGCTCGTCCGGTTGACCGTGCACACCGAACAACAACGGCTTCGCTGCATCCGCCTGGTGGTCTGGCCGACCGCTGCGTTGTCGATAGTGGCGATCCTGCAGACGCTGGGTGTCGAACCCGTGCTGACGTTACTGAGCGCGTTCTGGCATGCGAGCGCGAACGAGGCCAGCGACCGCGGCACGGCGACGCTGGGCTCCTCGATCGCGACCGGCGACTACATCATGGTCGGGTTGGCACTCCTGCTGTACTGCGGCACTCGCGGAATCCTCGGCAAGCGGGAACGGATCGGGCTCGGCGTGCTGCTCGGTGCCGGTGTCCTCGCAAGCGGGCAGTTCTCGACCTGGATCTCCGCACTCGTGGGCGGGGTGCTGATCCTGCGCCGTTACCCCCAGGCCCGGCGTCAAGTGGCCAGGTTCCTGCCGATCGTGGGGATCGCCGCACTCGTCGGCGCGCCCGCGTTCCTGGGCCGCATGGCGGACTTCGCGCAGGGCTACGCCGTGCCCCGCAGCTGGCTCGGCCGGTGGGACAACCTCACCACCTTCTACCTGCCGCAGTTGGCGGAAGGACGTTTCGTCCTCGGGATCTCGCCGGACTCGGTGCTCACTGCCCCGGAGACCTGGCGAGACGTGATTTACCTCGAATCCGGTTACCTGCAGTTCCTCTGGGTCGGCGGGATTCCGCTGCTGGTCGCGTTCGCCTGGCTGTCGGTTGCGGTGCTGCGCGAAGCCCGCCGGCTGGCCCCGCGTCCGGGCTCGGTAGGGGCGTGCGCGGCGGCGCTGGAGATCGCGTGGTGGATGGTCCTGGTTCTGTCGCTGATCGACATCCACCTGGTGGTCCGCGGGTTCGGCGATCTGCTGTTCATTCTGCTGGCGATCATGTCTGGGAGGCTTGGTGATGACGAGCACAGCACTCAAGATCCTGCTCTCGATCGGTCTCGCGCAACCTAGGAGACCAACACGGGCGGTGCGGGCGGAGGGCCCACCGGAACCGTTGACGCCGCGCGGTCGGCGACCTCGGTGGGAGCGGTCCGTGGTGCGCGGGATCGACGTGGTCGGTGCAGCCGTCGGGTTGGCCGTGCTTGCGCCGCTGATGCTCATCGTCGCCGGCATCATCCGCCTCACCAGCCGAGGCCCGGCGCTGTTCCGGCAACGCCGGGTCGGTCAGGGCGGAAAGCCGTTCACGCTCTACAAGTTCCGCACCATGCGACTGGGGTGCAGCGAGGAACCGCTGCGCGAAATGATCGCACGCGAGTTGCGCGCCGAGGACACCTCCGCCGACGGCAGTTTCAAGCTGGACCGCGATCCGCGCATCACCGCGGTTGGTTCTTGGCTGCGGCGTACCAGCCTCGACGAATTGCCGCAGCTGCTCAATGTGCTGCGCGGCGACATGGCGCTGGTGGGCCCACGTCCGTGCCTTGAGTGGGAGGCCGCGATGTTCCCGCCGGAGTTCGCCGACCGGAGTGTGGTGAAACCCGGGCTGACCGGGCTGTGGCAGGTCAGCGGCCGCAGCACCATCGGCACCTTGGACATGCTCCGGCTGGACCTGGTCTATGTGCGTTCCTGCAGCTTGCAGACCGACCTCGGCATCCTGGCCCGCACCCTGCCGTCGATGCTCCGCGGGGACGGTGCCCGATGACGACACTCTTCGTGGCAACCACGGGCGGTCACCTTGCCCAGCTGCACAGCCTGTCCGAGCGGATTCCCGCGGACGGCCCGGCGGTGTGGGTGACCGGCCGCAACGAACAGAGCACGTCGATGCTGGCGGATCGGGACGTCGTTTACGTTCCGCCGGTCGGATGCCGCAGCGTGCCGGGAGTGCTGCGGTGCCTGCCGATCGCACACCGGCTGTGGCGTGACCGGGGCATCACCCGGGCCATCTCCACCGGTTCCGGCATCGCACTCGGTTTCCTGCCCTACCTGGCCGCACGCGGCGTGGAGTGCCACTACATTGAAAGCGCCGCGCGGGTGAACAGCCCGTCATTGACCGGCAGACTCCTCCGCTGGGTTCCCCGGGTCCGGGTCTACACCCAGTACCCGCACGCTGCTGGCCACGGCTGGCGCCACGGCGGCAGCCAGTTCGACGTCTACCGGGCGACGGCCGCAGGCCGCCCGCTGGGAGACCGGTTGCGCGTGGTGGTCACGGTCGGCGCATCGGCGTACCCATTCCGCCGGATGATCGAATCGCTGGTGCCGCTGCTCGAGCCGGACGGTGCGCTGCACCGCGCGACCGGCCTGCCGGTCGAGGTGCTTTGGCAGACCGGTCCGGCGGCGGTGGACGACCTGCCGATCCAGACCAAGCCGTACCTGCCAATCACCCAGCTCGCGGAGGCGCTTTCGTCGGCGGACGTGGTGATCAGCCACTCTGGTACCGGATCCGTGCTGCTGGCCTTCGATGCGGGGAAGGCGCCGCTGGTGGTCACCCGGCAGCGCCGGTTCGGCGAGGCCATCGACGACCACCAGCGACAGCTCGCGACCGAACTCGGCCGCCGCGGCCTGGTTCTGCACCGGGAACTCGGCGAAATCACCGTCGATGACCTGCTAGTAGCTCGGTCCACGGCGGTGGGAACGCTGCGGGAGCCACCGCCGTTCCAGCTCTCCCGAACGCCTGCGAAGGCGGCCCTGATGCGCAGCGCCACACCCGAGATCGTCACCGTCGACCCGCGGAAAGACTCGCGATGGGCCGAACTCGCCGCTGGTCCGCAGGGCAGCGTATTCACGTCCCAGCCGTGGCTGGAGGCGGTGTGCCAGACGTACGGTTTCACCCCTGAAGCTCGCATCGCGGTTGACGCATCGGGAGCGGTAGCCGGCGGCTTTGCCTGGGTCCGCGTGCGGGACATCCGCGGAGAACGACTGTGCAGCCTCCCGTTCTCCGACTGGGCGGACCCGTTCGCCCCCAACGAGGCTGTCTGGCACCAGCTCACCAACGGGGTCGTCGACCAGGGCATCCCAATTGCGTTGCGGTGTTTGCGTTCCGAAGCCCCCGTGCGGGATCCGCGGCTGCGCGAAGCCGGTCGGCTCGCCTGGCACGCGACACGGTTGGACGCTCCCCTGCCCGAACTCCACCAACGGATCTCCGCCACCGCCCGCCGGAACATAGCCGCAGCCGAGCGCAACGGCGTCCGGATCAGCGCCGACACCGGGGTGGAAGCGCTGCGGAACTTTCACCGGATGCAGGTCCGGCTGCGCAAGCACAAATACCGAATGCTGGCCCAGCCGATGGAGTTCTTCGAGAACATCTGGGAGCAGTTCCATTCCGACGACTCGGTCGTGACCATGACAGCGCGCGTGGGCGACGAACCCGTCGCTGCTGCGGTGTTCCTGCAGTGGAACGGCGTGCTGCACTTCAAGTTCGGTTCGTCATTGCAGGACCGGCTGCGACTGCGCCCCAACGATGCGATCTACTGGGCCGCGATCCGCTGGGCCGTGGAGCGCGGGCTGCGGCTGGTCGACTGGGGTGTTAGCGACCTCGACCAGCCAGGGCTGCTGCACTTCAAGCGGAAGTACGCCGACGACGAGAAGCAGGTCGTGGCCTTGAGCTCGCCAGGCGAGTCGTCGACTATTCGGTCCGAAGTGGACGATCTGCTCGGCGGCATCACCGGTTTGCTCACCGACGAATCCGTCTCCGATGACATCACCGGGAAAGCCGGTTCCCTGCTCTACCGGTACTTCTGCTAGGAGCCCTCATGCAGCGAGATGACCAAACCCTGAACACGAAGCGTGCCGTTGCATTTCCGCGAACGGATGGATGCACGAAAAGCCCGGAAGAAGTGATCGGAATGCCCGGTGCACGAGTTGTCATCGTGGGCCAGGGCTACGTGGGCCTTCCCGTCGCCATGCGCGCCTGCGAGGCGGGATTCGACGTCGTCGGTCTTGACGTCGACAAGGACCGCATCGATCTGCTCCAGAGGGGCAAGTCCTTCATCGACGACGTGGACGACGAGCGGCTCGCCGCCGCGCTGGCGACGGGCCGGTACCTACCGACCACCGAGCATGCAGAACTGCGCGGTTTCGACTTCGCTTCGGTGTGCGTTCCTACGCCACTGCACGACGGCGCACCGGACCTGCGTTACATAGAAGAGGCCGCCCGTGCGTTGTCCACGCACATCACGCCCGGCTGCTGCGTGGTGCTCGAGTCCACGACCTACCCCGGGACCACGGAGGAAATCTTCGTGCCGATCCTGGAGACCGGCTCAGGACTGCGCGCAGGAACCGACTTTCACGTTGGTTACAGCCCGGAACGCATCGACCCGAGCAACCCGACCTGGAAGTTCCACAACACGCCCAAGATCGTGTCCGGCGTGGACCCGGAATCGCTGCGCGTCGTCCGCGACTTCTACGACCAGCTGGTGGATGTGACCGTTCCGGTGCCAGGAACTCGGGAGGCGGAGCTGGCAAAACTTCTGGAGAACACCTTCCGGCACATCAACATCGCGTTGGTCAACGAACTCGCGGTGTTCGCACACGGACT
The DNA here is from genome assembly GCF_014697215.1 of Saccharopolyspora pogona. Lineage (GTDB taxonomy): Bacteria > Actinomycetota > Actinomycetes > Mycobacteriales > Pseudonocardiaceae > Saccharopolyspora > Saccharopolyspora hattusasensis. The sequence continues at coordinate 788,656 of NZ_CP031142.1, read as the reverse complement.
CGGGGTAGACGTGTGGTCAGTTCTCGACGCGGCGGCCAGCAAACCGTTCGGGTTCATGCGCTTCTCGCCCGGGCCCGGGGTCGGCGGGCACTGCCTGCCGATCGACGCCTCCTACCTGTCCTGGCAGGTGCGGCGTTCCCTGGGACAGGAGTTCCGATTGGTCGACGTCGCCAACGATGTCAACAAGCACATGCCGGACCATGTCGTCGCACGCGCCACGGAACACCTGAACCGGCGACGCAAATCCGTGAACAGCAGCAACGTCCTGCTGATCGGGATGACCTACAAGGCGAACTCCGGCGACGCACGCAACTCCCCGTCATTGGCCGTGGCCGAGCGCCTCGACCGGCTCGGCGCCGACCTTCGCGCGGTCGACCCCCTCATCGACCCGGACGATGTTCCGCCACACGTGCGACTGGTGGGCTTCGATGCCGACCAGATCTCCCAGTCCGACCTGATCATCGTGCTAACCGACCACGACATGCTCGACTGGGCGCTGCTGGAGCGCTACGCCGACCGCGTGCTGGACACCCGCAACCGGCTCCGCTCTCCGCAGGTGGAACGGTTTTGACCAACTCCGCGGCACGAACGGAGCCCCACATCCAACGCAAAAGCGGAGGTGCGCACCCGAGGTGCGTTTCCGCTTTCGCCTCGCGGCGTGGTTAGCCGTTGACCTTGGACCGGAGGCCGTCCAGCACCAATTCGAGTCCCCGCTCGAAGTCGGCCGGCCCCCCGGGCGCCCGATCGATCGCGCCGGCGCTCGCAGCTTGCAGCGCCATCTGCTCCTCCACGGTGTGGCCGAAGACGAGGTGTAGGAGGGCGCGGGTGCCGACGTCGACGAGGTCGTCGGGCAGGCCGCCGTCCCGCAGTGCTTCCTGCAACTGGCTGGCGGGCTCGCCGGCGCCGAGGCCGAAGGTGTATGCCGTGACGACCACCTCGGCACCGTCCCGGTAGGCGAGCATCGCGTCCCGGAGCTCGGCGCAGACCTCGACCACGCGCCGGTCCCACTTCCGGGCCCGGCGAGGTCGCCGGCCCCGGGTCAGGATTTCGTCGGCGACCGCTGCCAGCAGAGTTTGCTTGTTCGGCACGTGGTGGTAGAGCGCGCTCGGTTGCACACCGAGCTCGGCGGCCAGTCGGCGCATCGTCAGCGACTCCAGCCCGTACTCGTCGAGGACCGCGATCGCGCGGTCCACGACGTCGCCCCGGTGGTAGCGCACGCGGATCCTTCCCGTTGACCGATCTCCCCACTCAGTCTAGCCTGAACAGCGTTCAGGTGAACACTGTTCAGGTTGCTCCACCAGCCGACACCGGAGAAACGATGAGCGCCACCTTCCAGCACCTCGCCGATTCGATCCTCGCCGGAAACCCGGCCACGCCAGAAGACGCCCGCTCGGTGCTGCGCGCCGACGACGCCGAGCTGATGTCCGTCGTAGCCGCCGCCGGCCGGCTGCGCCGCGCGCACTTCGGCAACACGGTGAAGGTCAACTACCTGGTGAACCTCAAGTCGGGCCTGTGCCCGGAGAACTGCAACTACTGTTCGCAGGCGCTCGGCTCCAACGCCCCCATCCTCAAGTACTCGTGGCTGTCCAAGGACGAGACCCTCAAGCAGGCCGGTGCCGGGCTCAGGGGCGGCGCCAGCCGGGTGTGCCTGGTCTCCTCCGGCCGCGGACCGTCCACTCGGGACATCGACAAGGTCTCCGAGATGATCGTGGCGCTGAAGGAGGAGTACCCAGGCGTCGAGGTCTGCGCCTGCCTGGGCCTGCTCGAGAACGGCCAGGCCGAGCGCCTCAAGGACGCCGGTGTGGACGCCTACAACCACAACATCAACACCGCCGAGAGCAACCACGCCAACATCGTCCAGACCCACACCTACGCCGACCGGGTGGACACCGTGGAGAAGGCGAAAGGTGCGGGGATCTCCCCCTGCTCCGGCCTGATCGCCGGCCTGGGTGAAACCGACGATCAGCTGGTCGAGGCGCTGTTCGCGCTCAGGGAGCTGGGCTCCGACTCGATCCCGGTCAACTTCCTGATGCCGTTCGACGGCACCCCGTTCGAGAACACCTGGGAGCTCTCCCCCACTCGCTGCGTGAAGATCCTGGCGACGGCGCGCTTCGTCTGCCCGGACAAGGAGATCCGGATCGCCGGCGGCCGCGAGATGCACCTGCGTTCGCTGCAGTCGGTCGCGCTGCAGATCGCCAACTCGATCTTCCTCGGCGACTACCTCACCTCGGAGGGCCAGGACGCCAAGGCGGACCTCGAGATGATCCGGGACAACGGCTTCGTCGTCCTGGGCTCCGAAGAGGACCTCGCCCAGCAGGCCGAGCATGCCCAGCAGTCTGAGCGGGCGGAGCGGGTGGAGCCGATCGATCCAGCCATCCGGCGCCGCGGCGCGGGCACCGACGTCCTCCCCAATGCCTGACATGACCCCGGAAGCACTGCTCGCCTTCGACCGCGAGCACCTGTGGCACCCGTACACATCGATGGCCGACCCGACGCCGACCCGTCTGGTCACCGGCGCCTCGGGCAGCCGGATCACCCTCGATGGCGTCGGCGAGGTCGTCGACGGGATGGCGTCGTGGTGGTCGGCCATCCACGGCTACCGGCACCCCGTGCTCGACGAGGCGGTACGCCGCCAGCTCGACCAGATGTCGCACGTGATGTTCGGCGGGCTCACCCATGAGTCTGCGGTCGAGCTGGCCCGGCGCCTGATCGACCTCACGCCCGCCGGTCTCGACCGAGTCTTCCTGGCCGACTCCGGGTCGGTGAGCGTCGAGGTGGCGATGAAGATGGCGCTGCAGTACCAGCGCGGTGTCGGCCAGCCGGAGCGGACCAGGTTCCTCACCGTCCGCGGCGGCTACCACGGCGACACCTTCGACTGCATGAGCGTGTGCGACCCCGACGGCGGGATGCACGCGATGTGGGCCGGCGTGCTGCCGGAGCAGGTGTTCGGCGAACGTCCACCCCGACTCGACAGCGACGTCGACAGCTGGGCCGCGGGCTTGCGGTCGCTCGCGGCAGAGCACGAAGACCGGCTCGCCGGGCTGATCGTGGAACCGCTCCTGCAGGGCGCCGGCGGCATGCACCCCTACCCCGCCGGCTGCCTGACGGTCTTCCGCGAGATCGCCGACGAGCACGGGCTGGTACTGGTCTTCGACGAGATCGCCACCGGATTCGGCCGCACTGGCACACTTTTCGCCGCCGAGGCCGCTGGCGTGACGCCGGACGTGTTGTGCGTCGGCAAGGCGCTCACCGGCGGCTACCTGTCGCTGGCCGCCGCAGTTTGCACGGCGGGGGTCGCCCGTGGCCTGTCCGCCAGCGATTCCGGCGTTCTCATGCACGGCCCCACCTTCATGGGAAACCCGCTGGCCTGCGCGGTCGCCTCGGCCAGCCTTGACCTGCTGGCCAGCGGCGGCTGGGCGCGAGACGTGCGACGGATCAACACCGGCTTGCAGGCGCTGCACGCGATCGACGCCGTCGAGGTGCGCACCCTCGGCGCAGTCGGCGTGGTCCAGCTCGACCACGCGGTAGACGTGGTCAAGGCGACCGAAGCCGCGCTGGCGCAAGGCGTGTGGCTGCGTCCGTTCCGCGACCTGATCTACACCATGCCGCCCTACGTGTGCACCGACGATGACATCGCCGCCATCTGCGCTGGGATCGCGGCCGCTGCGGAGGCCGGATGAACACCTGGGCGGAGTGGTTCGCCGAACAGCGGGTCGTGCGCGAGGACTCCGGCTTGCAGCGCACGCTGCGGCCGCGGCCGACGACGACGTCATCGACCTCGCCAACAACGACTACCTGGGGTTGAGCGGCCACCCCGAGGTACGACGAGCGGCCGCCGACGCCGCCCTCACCTGGGGCGCCGGGGCGGGTGCCTCCCGGCTGGTGACCGGCACCACTACCCTGCACGCCGACCTTGAGCGCGAACTCGCCGAGTTCACCGGCCGCGAGGCGGCGCTGGTTTTCTCGACCGGATACCACGCCAACCTGTCCGCAGTGACCGTGCTCGCGGACAAGCAGTCACTGATCGTCTCCGACGCGCACGTGCACGCCTCGCTGATCGACGCCGCGCGGCTGTCTCGCGCGGCGATCGAGGTGGTCCCGCACAACGACGTTGCCGCAGTCCGGGCCGCGTTGGCCGCGGCCGGCGGCAGGCGACCGATCGTGCTGACCGAGTCGATCTTCTCCGTGCTCGGCGACGCCGCCCCGCTCGCGGACTTGGCCTCGGCCTGCGCCGACCACGACGCGCTCCTCATCGTCGACGAGGCGCACGGGCTCGGCGTAGTCGGTGACGGCGGCCGAGGACTCGTGCACGCCTACGGCATGGCCGACCACCCACACGTGGTGATGACCGCGACGCTGTCGAAATCGCTCGGCGCGATGGGTGGTGCGGTGCTCGGCTCCGCTGCGCTGATCGACCACCTCACCAACCGGGCCCGCCCGTTCATCTTCGACACCGGACTGGCACCGGCTCCCACCGCCGGCGCGCTGACTTCCCTCCGCCGGCTGCGTCAGCAACCGGATTTCCCGTCGCGGATCCACGAGCGTGGTGGTGAGCTGGCCGGCCGACTCGGCGTGCAGCGGTCGGCGGGCGCTGTGCTCTCGGTGCCGATGCGGTCCCCACAGGTCGCCGTCGCCGCGCAGGCCGCAGCCCTCTCGGCCGGGGTCCGGGTCGGGTGCTTCCGGCCACCGTCGGTGCCGGACGGGATCTCCCGGCTCCGGATCACCACCCACGTCGGCCTCGACGATAAGCGCTGGGCGCACGCGGTGGACGTGCTGACCCGCGTCATCGACGACCACGGACGGCAACCATGATCATCATCGTCACCGGCACCGACACCGGTGTCGGCAAGACCGTGGCCACCGCGGCGCTCGCGGCCCGCTCCGGACCGGGAACGGTCGTCGTGAAGCCCGTGCAGACCGGCATCGGCACCGAAGAACCCGACATCTCCGTCGTGGCGCGCCTGACCGGCTGCGAGGTCGCCGAGTTCACCCGGCTCGAAGACCCGCTCGCGCCGGACACGGCCGCCCGACTGCGCGGCATCGAGATCCCACCGATCAGCGAGCACACCGCCCGCGTTCGCGAACTCGCCCGGACCCACGACCCCGTGATCGTCGAGGGCGCCGGCGGCATCCTGGTCCGCCTCGACGCCGACGGAGGCACCCTTCCGGACCTCGCCGTCGAACTCGCCCGGGATCACCCGGTGCAGGTGTACGTCGTGACCCGCGTCGGACTCGGAACCCTCAACCACACCGAACTCACCGTGAACACCCTGCGTTCACGAGGCCTGGAACCGGCGGGGCTGGTGCTCGGCGCGGTGCCGAAAGCGCTCGGCCTGGCCGAGGAGTGCAACCTCGCCGAGCTACCTCGCGTCACCGGAGTGCCGATCGTGGCCGCTCTCCCGGACGGCGTCGGCGGTCTCGATCCGGAGCACTTCCAGACGCAGGTCGACTCCTGGCTGGCCCGTTCGGACGCACGCGCATCCACATAGGACTTCTGCGCGAGGGGCTGGCCTTCGACCGGGCTGGATGCGCGACCGCGTCGCAGGCGCAGGCGCAGGCGCAGGTTTGTGGTTCACTGTTCGGCCGATAGCTGGCAACATCTCACTCCGGACGTGCGCGCGTGATGCCGTAGGGGGTTCGCGGCGTTCCGGCTCTTGACGACCATTCCGTGACGAGGGAGATCATGACCAACCGAGAGGACAGCACGTGGATCCGGCGGTTCCACCCGCGGCCGACCGCCGGGAACCGACTGGTGTGCTTCCCGCACGCGGGCGGGTCGGCGACCTACTTCTACCCGCTCTCGGCGGCGATGCCGCCTTCGGTCGAAGTGCTCGCCATCCAGTACCCCGGCCGGCAGGACCGCCACCAGGACCCGTTGGTCGACGACCTGGCCGTGTTGGCCGACACCGTCACCACGGTGCTGCTGGACTGCGCTGATCGGCCGCTGACCTTCTTCGGGCACAGCATGGGCGCGACCCTCGCGTTCGAGGTGGCGCGGCGGTTGGAGCGGATCGGCGTGGTTCCGGCAGGGCTGTTCACCTCTGGCAGGCGCGCGCCCACCTGCCACCGCGAGGAAGCGATGCACCGCAGCAGCGACCAGGAGCTGCTCCGCGAAGTCGTGGAGCTCGGCGGCACCGAACCGCAGCTGATCGACGACGAGCTGGCACGCATGATCCTGCCCGCCCTCCGCAACGACTACCGGGCCGTGGAGACCTACCGGTACGAACCGGGCTCCGACTTGACCTGCCCGGTGATCGCGTTCATCGGGGATGCGGACCCGAAGGTGACCCCCTCGGAAGCCCAGGCGTGGGCCGGGCACACGACCGGCGAGTTCTTCCTCCGGATCTTCCCCGGCGGGCACTTCTACCTCAAAGAGCACAAGTCCGTCATCGTCAAAGCCATTTCCGACCACATCCTCACGGCGGGCGCGAAGCGCTGACCGCCATGATGGACGTCTTGCCCGCCGCCTGCACTGGCACCGCGGCGGCGGGCAACTCCGCGGCCACGAGCGCGCAGCACCCGCAGGTCCTCTTAGCCGTCCCCGCCTCCCGACCGCACCAGTACGCTGTGGTCCTCCAGCCGGTGCGCGCGCAGCCAGTCCTCGTCGACCGTCACGCCGAGACCGGCGCCGTCCGGGATGGCGACCGTGCCGTTCTCGGGCTTGATCGGCGTGGCGAGCACACCTTCGCGCAGTGGGTTGACCCCGCGGTCGAACTCGAAGATCAGCGGCTGGCCGCCGGCCATGCCGAACGGGGCCCGCGGGACCGCCGACAGCAGTTGCAGGGTGGCGGCCTGGGCGACACCCGTGCCCCAGCAGTGCGGGGACAGGTGCAGGTTCCACGTGGCCGCGAGTTGGCGGATCGCCTGGGCTTCGGTGAAACCGCCGCACTTGGCGATGTCCGGCTGCACGATGTCGAACCGCTGCTCGGCGATGGGGTCGCGGAAGCCGTACCTCGTGTACAGCGCCTCGCCCCCGGACAACGGCACACCCAGGTCGTGCAGTGATCGCCATCCCGCTGCGTCTTCCGGCGGCAGCGGCTCTTCCACCCAGTACGGGTCGAGGTCGCGGATGCGCTCGAGCGAGCGGCGGAGGGTGGCCCTGGTGTTGTTGGCGTTGTAGTCGACGATGACCAGCCCGTCCTCGCCCATGAGTTCGCGGGTGATCGCGGTGCGCGCCCGGTCCTCTTCCGGGGAGATGCCGATCTTGATCTTCGCCGCGGTGAAGCCCTCGTCTGTGTGGGCGGCCATCCGGTCGCGGAACTCGCCGAGATCGCGGGTTGCCGTGACGTACCCCGACGAGGCGTAGGCGTCGACCCGGTTCCGGATGCGGCCGCCGAGCAGGCTTCCGACGGGAACGTCGAACGTGCGGGCCTGGGCGTCCCAGAGCGCGACGTCGATCCCGCTTGCGGCCGCGATGTGCAGGCCCCCTCCGGAGAAGTGGTATCCGACCGAGAGCCGGTCGAGGATGCGGTCCTCGCGGATGTCGGCAGGTCGTCCGGCCAGTTGCTGCGCCTGTTCGGCGAGGAATGGCGCGCTCTGGCGCGGCGGCCCGAACGATTCGCCCCAGCCGACCACCCCCTCCGAGGTGGTGATCTTCACGATGGTCGCCACGCGCGCGGGGTTGATGACCTTCGAGGCACCGTAGCCCCCGTCCGGGAGCACGAACTCCAGGGGGAAGGTTTCGATCTCGGTGACGACGGGACGGGAGGGCATGGCGATCTTTCTTTCTCTGCGATGGTTTTCGGACGCCTCAAGCGGCTTCCGGGGTCCTTGCGCGCGTGCCGGTCAGGCGACGGGCACCTCCGGCCGGACGTCTTGGCGCTGGCGGACCCCTGCCCAGATCACCAGAGCGCCGACCACGCCAAAACCTCCGGCGAGGACGAAGGCACCTGTGTAGGTACTGGTGGCGACGATGGCACCTGTGATGGACGGAGCGACGATGCCGGAGAGGTTGCTCAGTCCGTGCATCAATCCGCCGGCACTGCCGACGTACTCCTTCGGTGCGGCGTCGTTGATGAGCGTCCAGTAGGCGGGGGCCGCGAGCATGAGGAACCCGACCGCTACGGTCATGAGGGTGACGGCGCTGGTGGCACTGGCGACCATGCCGGTGAGTCCCACGCACACGGAGCAGATCAGCAGGCAGGTCACGAGCACGACCTTGCGGGAGAAGAACTGCTTTCCGGTGCGCCTGAAGATGTAGTCGATCAAGTAGCCCCCGCCCATGTAGCCGAACGTTCCGGCGACCCACGGCAAGGCACTCACAACGGACATCCCGGCGAGGCTCACGCCCTGCGCGTCGACGAGGAAGCTCGGGAACCAGGTGAGGAAGAAGAAGAGGATGTAGTTGTAGCAGAACAGGGAAAGCGCGGTGGCCAGAATGGCGGGCTGGAGGATGGCCTTCCACATGGAAGGCGCATCCCGAGCGACCGCCTCGTCCTCGGCCTGCTCGACCCGGGTACCGGCCTCGATCTCAGCCAGCTCGGCGGGAGTGACGCGGGAGTTCTGGCGGGCGGTGTCCGTGGCGACGAAGTACCAGATCAGCGCCCACGTCAGCCCGATCAGCGCGATGACCACGAAGGCGACCCGCCATCCGAAGTAGACCGCCAGAACACCGACGACGGGACCGGACAGCGCCCCTCCCAGCGGACCTCCGGCCTGGTTGATCCCGACCGAGCGTGCGCGTTCCTTGAGCGGGAACCAGTTGTTGACCACCTTGTTCGCGGTCGTGGAGATCGGGCCTTCGCCCACGCCGAACAGCACCCGCAGGACCAGCAGGCTCCAGAAGTTGAAGGCACCGGCCACGAGTCCGCACATCGTGGACCACAGGATCATCGACCAGGCCATGACCTTCTTGGGGCCGATCTTGTCGGCCAGCACTCCACCCACGAAGTTGAAGAGCGCGTAGCCGAGGAAGAAGCTGCTGAAGATGATCCCCTTCTCCGCCGGGGTCAGGTTGAAGTCGTTGGCGATGAACGGCATCGCGACGGCGAGCGCCGAGCGGTCCAGGTAGTTGATCACCATCGCCGCGGCGAGCAGGACCAGGATCGTCGTGCGGTACTTCTTGATCCTGGACTTCCGCGGCGTCATCGTCGTCGTTGACGCAGTCATCAGCACGTCCTTCTGTCGAAGTGGAAATTCCCGGCCCGAGAAGCCGGAGAACCCGTCCGCGCGCCAGGCGCAGCAGGCCGGTCGCGATCACGAAGACCACCGGCCGTCGACCGAACCGGTCGGCGAACAGCTGGCGCGACAGGAAGGCCTTCCGATCGCCGCGCCTGGGCGAGGCCCGCTACCCGCTCAGCCATGGCGCCTCCTCGCGCATCCGAGCCACCTAGTCCTATTAAATGAGACTTTGGATCATTGAACAAGACGGGGTTAGACGGGGACTGTAAGGCACCGCAACAGCCTTGACAACACTCGCCAGCTCGACCTGGAGACGAACTTTCCTCAGATCAACGACAACGAGAGGCTGACCTCAGGGTCACGCCGGCCACCGGCGGAACCCGCCGATCCCGCCATCTCAATGTTTCATTCATCGGGAACGCTTGCCATTAATCAGGACACACGTGTTAACGTGCCCATCATGTCGAACGCACCCTCCCGATGGCTGGCACCGGCCGTCACGACGGGACACGGACAGCTCGAAGGCCGGATCGGACTGGTGACCGGGGCCGGACGCAACATCGGTGCTGCAATCGCTCGCCGACTGGCGGCGGAGGGCATGGCCGTGGCTGTGGGCGACATCGACATCCGCTCTGCCGAGCAGGTGGTCCGCGCGATCCGGAACGCCGGTGGAACCGCGGTCGCGGCGGTGGGCGACCTGGCCGACGTCGATGCCGTGGACCAGCTCTTCGACGAGATCGAACGAGAGCTCGGCCCCGTCGACGCCCTGGTGAACAACGCCTACGCCCGGGTGGGTGCCACCAGCTTCGCCCCGTTCCTGAAGGTCGCGGTCGAGGACTGGCAGGCGTTCGTGGCGGCCAACACGACGATGTTCTTCGCTCCCGCGCAGCGGATGGCGCGCCGGTTGGCATCGCTCGGGGCGCCGGGCAGCATCGTCAACATCAGCTCTCACGGCGCGGCACGCGCGCACCGCGAGCACATCCCGTACGACTCGGTGAAGGGCGCCATGGAGTCCTTCACCCGGGCGGTGGCCGTCGACCTCGCTCCTTGGGGCATCCGTTGCAACTGCGTCCGGCCGGGCGCGGTCGCCGTCGAGGACGAGAGACTCGACTGGGGCGAGGAGGGCGATCTTCGCTCGGCCCAGATCCCGCTCGGACGCCCGGCGAGCCCGTCCGACGTCGCGGCCGCGGTGCTCTACCTGACTTCTGCCGAATCGTCCTATGTGACCGGTCAGATCTTCAACGTGGACGGCGGCATGGCCGTCCAGGCCCGTGCACCGCAGGTCGAGCCGCATCCTCCGGCCACCCCCGGCACCCTCACCGACGTCCCCTCCCGCCTCCGCGGCTGAGCAAGGAAGAGGCAACTCGTGACCGAAGAAGAGATCCACCTGGACGCCGGCGTGTTCGACCAGCTGAAACTGGCCAGCACCGCGACCCTGGCCACCCAGCTGTACAAGCGCGGCATCCGCCAACCGTTCCTGGTGGGGTTGTCGTCGGTGGGCGACAAGTTCGAACCCTTCGCCGGCGAGGCGTTCACCATGCGCTTCATCCCCGCCCGCGAAGACGTCGACCCGATCGGCGACCCGTACCGCACTGGCAACATGCTGCAGTGGGAGGCGGTGGAGACGGTCGGCGAGAACCAGGTGATCGTGGTCGACAGCCGCAACGACACCACAGCCGCCTCCGCCGGCGACATGCTGATCACGCGGGCCATGAAGCGCGGCGCTGCCGGGTTCATCACCGACGGCGCATTCCGCGACGGTCGTGCGATCGCCGAGCTCGGCTTTCCCGTGTATTCGCGGGCGATCACCGCGACCACCCGGCCGGCCTCGTTCCACGTGGCCGACCTCAACACACCGATCGGCTGTGCCGGAGTCGCGGTCTACCCCGGAGACGTGATCGTCGGCGACCTCGACGGCGTCGTCGTAGTCCCCCGCGCCCTGGCCGCCGAGATCGCCGAGCCCGCGGCCGAGCAGGAAGAACTGGAGCAATGGCTGCACGCCAAGGTTCGCGCGGGCTCTTCCCTGTGGGGCACCTACCCGCCCGACGACGCCGTCCGGGCCGAATTCCGAGCCTGGAAAGCAAATCAGCACGCGACCACGAATGGAGCACCGCGGTGACCCGCTTCGCCGACCTCGACCCCGCAGCGCAACGCACCCTCATGGAAGAGCGGATTCGCGTCTACTTCGACGGCTGCAACGAAGCCGACGTGGACAAGATGGCCGCGCAGTTCACCGAGAACGCCGTGCACTACTTCCCGCCCGGGCTCGAGGGACCGTGGGTTGGCAACCGCACCATCGGCGAGAACTGGCGCCGCCTGGTGCTCACCATCGGCTCCGCGTGGTCGATCGAGCGGATGATCCTCGAACCGGAATCGCTGCAGGGCGTCATCGAGTGGACCCACTGGAAGACCAGGATGAACGGCTACCTGCGCGGCGACGAGTGGTACAAGTTCGACCCGGAAACCGGGCTCATCACCGAGATCCGCGCGTTCTACGCGGCCTCCTCGGACGGTCGGGACGAGGTCACCATTGAGGGCTTCGACTACGCCGCCGAGGGCTACTGCCTCGCACCCCCGGTCGCCCGCCCGCACCCCGACGCCGAATACGCGACCTCGTGACAGAGGGATCCTCCGTGGACACCATCGACAGCATCGACCCGAGCACCGGGCACGTCGTGGAAGCCGTCGCCGAAGCGACCGCGCCCGGGCAGGTCGCCGAGATCGTCGCGGCCGCCGCGGCAGCCGCTGCACCGTTCGAAGCGCTGGGGCGCGGATTCCGCGCCGGACTGCTGCGCGCCATCGGCGACGAGCTCGAACGACTTCGCGCCGAGATCGTCGCGCTCGGCATGCGCGAAACAGCACTACCCGAGCCCCGGCTCAATGCCGAGCTCACCCGCACCGTCTACCAGGCCAACCTGTTCGCCGACGTCCTCGACGAAGGCAGCTACCTCGAGGCGACCATCGACCACGCCGGGGAGACCCCGATGGGCCCCGGCCCGGACCTGCGCCGGATGCTGACGCCGATCGGTCCCGTGGCGGTGTTTGGCGCGAGCAACTTCCCGCTGGCGTTCTCAGTTCCCGGTGGCGACACCGTGTCGGCACTGGCCGCGGGCTGCCCGGTGGTCGTCAAAGCGCACAGCTCGCACCCGGGGCTCTCGCTGCTCACCTTCCGGGCGATGGCGGCAGCCGCCGACCGGCTGAACGCCCCCACCGGCCTGCTGGGCATCGTGTTCGGCACCGAGCCGGGCGCGGCGCTGGTCGCGCACCCCGGCATCAAGGCCGTCGGTTTCACCGGCTCCCTGGTGGGCGGCAAAGCGCTTATGGGGATCATCAACGACCGGGAAGAGCCGATCCCGTTCTACGGCGAACTGGCCGGCCTCAATCCGATCGTCGTCACCGAAGGCGCGGCGGCAGCCCGCGGCGAAACCATCGCCGCGGGGTTGGTGAACTCCGTCATCGGTTCCGGCGGGCAGCTCTGCACCAAGCCCGGACTGGTCTTCGTCCCGCGCGGTGCCGCCGGAGACGCGCTCGTCGCCGAGGCCGTGCGGCTGGTTTCAGCCGCACCGGCCGCGACACTGCTCAACGCACGGATCAGCGAGTCCTACCGGAGCACCAACGCCGCGCTGGACGCCTACCCCGACATCGAGGTCCTCGCCGAAGGCGGCCGGTCAACCGCGGCTGGTTTCACCGTCACGCCAAGGCTGTTGCAGGTCGACGCATCAAGGCTGCACGACCAGGAGTTGGCCGAGTGCTTCGGCCCGACCACGCTGATCGCCCGCTACGGCGCGGATCAGCCCGAAACCGCGCTCAGCGGACTACCGGCCTCGCTGACCGGCACGGTGCACGCGGAACCATCCGAGACCGACCGGATCCGGCATCTGTCCACATTGCTCAAAGAGAAGGCCGGGCGGTTGCTGTACAACGGTTTTCCCACCGGCGTCCTGGTGTCCTGGGCACAGCACCACGGCGGACCGTGGCCGTCGACGAACACCCTGCACACCTCGGTGGGCACCACCGCGATCCGGCGGTGGCTGCGCCCGGTGGCCTGGCAGGACGCGCCCACCGAAGTGCTCCCGGAAGAACTGCGGGAGGACTACCCGCTGATCCCGCGGCGCATCGACGGCCGGCTGCTCCTGCCGAGGTGATCAGGCTGGAGAGCTCGGCACTGCGCGTGGCCGTGGCCACCCGCGGCGCCGAGCTGCAGTCGCTGCGCTCGGTCGCCGACGGGCACGAACACCTCTGGCAGGCCGGTCCGGAATGGCCCCGGCATGCGCCCTGGCTGTTCCCCGCGATCTGCCGGGTCCCGGAGGACCGGATCGAGGTCGCCGGGCGGAGCTGGCCCATGCCGGGCCACGGTTTCGCCCGGGATCTAGACTTCCGCCTCGACGAACTCGATGCACGTTCCGCCGTGCTGTCGTTGCACGACAGCCCCCGCACCCACCGGTACTACCCCTTCCGGTTCTCGCTGAGCATCCGGTACGAGCTCGTCGGCACCGCCGTGCTGGTCCACCTCACGGCCGCCAACCGGGACCGTCGGCCGATGCCGTTCTGCCTCGGCTTCCACCCGGCCTTCGCGTGGCCGCTCGACACCGCACCAGGGCCGCACGCGATCGCATTCGAGCGGCCGGAAGTGGCACCGACCCGGCGCGTCACCGACAACCTGCTCCGCGAGGAGCTCTTCGAGCCCGCCGCCCCGAACGGGTCGCTCGCACTAGACCGCGCGCACTTCGCCGACGGGGCGGTCATTCTCGACCAGGCAGCAAGTAGCGGCATCCGCTACGAATCCCCGTCGGGGCGGGCGGTGGAGATGGACTGGACGGGTTTCGACGCGCTGGCCATCTGGTCCCCACCCGACGGCGACCTGCTCTGCCTCGAGCCGTGGCGGGGCCTGCCCGCCAGGATCGGTGCCAGCAGCGACTTCGCGAGCCGCACCGATCTGACCACCGTCGCGCCCGGGGAAGCAGCCGAATTCACCGTGCGCATCCGGCTCCGCCTCGCCCGCTGAACGACATCGGAGGAATCCCGTGCCTCTTGGCACATTCCACGTAGGTGGAGGAGAATCCCTGCTCTACCAAGCCGAACCCGGAGCCCCGTGGCGCACTGCGAGTCCGGGTGCACCGGTCGACGACCTGGAACCCGCACCGCGCCTGCCGTTCCGGCTGCGGACGATCTTCGGCATCGGGCTGAACTACCACGACACCGTCGCGGAAATGGGCTGGCAGACCCCCGAAGTCCCGTACCTCTTCCCGAAACTCTCCTCCAGCGCGATCGGCGACGGCGAGGCCGTGGTCGTGGACACCGCGCTGTCCACCCGGGTGGACTGGGAAACCGAACTCGCCGTGATCATCGGCCGCCGAGCCCGGCAAGTACCCGCCAAGAAAGCCCTCGACGTCGTCTTCGGCTACCACAATGCGGTGCAGTGCGCAGCCCTTCAGGGCGGTGGTGAAGCACCGCGCCGCGAAGCCCGCCGAGGGCTGGGTGGCCCGTTCTAAACGGGGCGTTCCTGTTGCTCGATGTACTGTGTGAGCACGCTGATCGGGGCTTTGCCGGCCGATTTCGGCGAAGTAGGGGCCGGGCCAGAGGCGTTTGGCTTGCCAGTAGTGCCGCTCCGGTTCGGGGAACTCCTTGCGTATGAGCCGGGACGAGACTCCCTTTGAGGCTGTTCACCAGTCGCGAGATCGCGACTTTGGGCGGGAAGTTCACCAGCAGGGGCACGTGGTTGGACTCGCCGCCTGAACTCCACCAGTTCGGTTTCGAAGTCTGCGCACACGTCGCCATCACGAAAACCTAGTGTGCGTGGAGCAGCAGTGTCGACCAGTACGAAGATCCCCATCCTGGAGTCCGGCGACGTCATCCTCACCGGAACACCCGCCGGCAGCGGCGACTTCCAGACCCCTCGACTCGCCTTGCGCCCCGGCGACCGGCTCGAGTCCGAAGTGGAGGGAATCGGCCGACTGTCGAACCCGGTCGTGGCGCCGGATTGGACGAATCAGGTCGTGGGAGCGACGTAGCCGAGAGCGGTGGAGAGCTCGGCGCAGCACTTCGCGACGAACGGTCCGTACTCGGCCAGCATCGGTTCGATGCGCTCGGCCACCCCCGCGACGCTGATGCTCGCCACCGGCAGCCCGGTGTGGTCGTACACCGCCGCGCCGCAGCAACAGCTCGAGGCATCGAACTCGCGTTGATCCTCCGACCAACCCCGCTCCCGCGTGCGAACCACCTCGGTGTGAAGCGCGGACACCGTCGCCGCGGAGACCGGTGACTCCGGCGAGCGGACCAGCTCGACCAGCATCTCCTCGAGCTTGGGATCGGGCAGCGCGGCGAGGTACGCACGGCCGAGAGAGGTGTTGTGCATCGGGCGCGCGGCCCCGAGCTCGGCGGTCACCGCGGCTGGGCGCGGGCCTCGCTCCCGGTGGATGAACACCATCGTCATGCCGTTGGGCACGGCCAGGCTGACGGTCTCCTGCGTCGACTCCACCAGCTTGCGCAGCGTCGGCGCGGCGGCATCGAGCAAGCTGGTCGAGTCGACCGCGGCGTTGGCCAACCGGACCGCGGCCGGGCCGAGCCGCCAATGCCCGGTGGCGGGCACCTGGCTGAGCCAGCCGAGGGCGCGGAGGCGATCCACCAGGCGGTAGGCGGTGCTGCGGGTCAGGCCGAGCGCTTCGGCCAGCTCAGCCGTGCTGGAGTTCCGCGCCTGCGCGAGGTGGTCGAGGATCGCCAGCCCGCGATCCAACGCACCGGGACCGGGTTCCCGCGCCTTGGCCGGCGCGCCCTGAGAACCGCCCTCGACCTCGCCCATCTTGCCTCCAAAGTCTCATTCCCAATTAATGAGACTACCTCAGGAACTAGCCCCGACATCACGGGGCAGGTACCCGAAGAGCCGCGCCCATCGAAATCGAATACCGGCCAGTGGGACACCCGAAGCATCGTCCCGGCGCGGACACGCACGGCGCTCCATCGACCGGGCTTGGAACTCAACAGCATGCTTCCGCACGACCGGAACCTACCCGCAATGACCAGACACAGGGAAGCAGTCCCATTAATTAAGCCTTCCCGAGTGCGGCGGCGCGGCCGGAAACAGTTAGAATATTCGGATTTTTCCGGCCTTGTGAACCGCGCACGCCTCACCCTATGCTCCCCGAATCGAACCATTAATCGGGATCACGTCCCGTTTAACGAGACGACTGAATGAGGCACCCATGGCGCCGCACTTCGCCATGGAGATCCACCTCCACCTGGCCGCGGCCTACCCCGGGGCCACCTGGGTGGAGCACTTCGAATGGCTGGAACCGATGTTCCACGAACGCCTCGAACTCCGCGACGGCCGGATGATCGCCCCGAACCGCCCAGGACTCGGCCTCTCCCTCACCGAACAAGCCGAAGCCTGGACCATCCACGACACCACGATCACCCGATGAGCCGGTCGATCACTGGAGTCCGAAATGGACGGTTGGCTAATCAACGGTCAGCCCCGGGCGGGGCCAAGTCCCGGTGCCCAGGCGGTGATCGCCGGCGAATTCCACGTCCCCGGCGTGACCACGGCCGCGCGGAGCACCGGGCGCGGACCGGTCGACGTTTGGAGTCCTGCGCGTCCGGAAAAACCTTCGAGCATGGACCAGCCTGGGCGGGACCACGCCACGCAGCGGATCCGCGTGGCGCCGGAGAGAATCACGGCCTGCCTCTTCGACCTCGACGGCGTGCTGACCAGCACCGCCGCGCAGCACATGGCGGCCTGGCAGCAGACCTTCGACGCATTCCTTCGGGAGCGGGAGGGCGAGCGCTTCTCGCCGTTCACAGAACGTGACTACCTGGAGCACGTGGACGGGCGGCCGCGGGCGGACGGCGTGCGCCAGTTCCTCGCTTCCCACGGCATTTCCCTGCCCGAAGGGCTTCACGACGACCCACCGACCTCGGAAACGATCCACGGCCTGGGCAACCGGAAGAACGAGACCCTGCAAGCGATCATCCGAGAACGCGGGGTGACTCCGTATCCGGGGTCGGTGCGCTACCTGGAGGCGGCGCGGGACGCCGGCCTCGCCATCGGGGTGGTCACCTCCTCGGAGAACGGCGCGTCGGTGCTGGAGGCGGCGGGCCTGAGCCGCTTCGTGCAAGCGCGGATCGACGGCCTGGTGATCACCGAGCAGAAGCTGCGCGGCAAGCCGGAGCCGGACTCCTTCCTGGCCGGGGCTCGGGCGCTCGGCGTCACGCCGGCCGAGGCGGCGGTCTTCGAGGACGCGCTAGCGGGTGTGCAGGCCGGCCGGGCCGGCGGGTTCGGGTGGGTGGTCGGCGTGGATCGCACCCACCACGCGGACGAGTTGCGGGCGCATGGCGCCGACGTCGTGGTGTCGGACCTGGCCGGCCTCCTGGTCGTGGATCGCTGAAGCGCGAGGTGGTGGACGACGTGACGACTCCTCGGCTACCGGGTTACGAGGTGGCCCCGTGGGAGCTGCGGTGGCGGTGGCTGGACCTGGACGCCCTGCGCCGCACCGAATCCACCTTCGCCCTGTCCAACGGCCACATCGGTTTCCGCGGCTCGTTCGAGGAAGGCGAGCCGCGCGGCCTGCCCGGTACGTACCTCAACGGCTTCTACGAGCGGCGACCGCTGCCGTACGCCGAGGCCGGGTACGGCTACCCGGAGGACGGGCAGACCGTGGTCAACGTGACAGACGGCAAGATCATCCGGTTGCTGGTCGAGGACGAACCGGTGGACATGCGCTACGGCTCGGCCCCGCACCACGAGCGCGTGCTCGACTTCCGGTCGGGGACGCTGCGCCGCAACACCGAGTGGGTCTCGCCCACCGGTCGGCACGTGCGCATCACCTCGGAGCGCCTGGTCTCGTTCACCCAGCGCGCCATCGCCGCGATCCGCTACGAGGTCGAGCCGTTGGACGGGCCCGCGCCGCTGGTGGTGCAGTCCGAGCTGCTGGCCAACGAACCGATCGAACGGGCCGTCGACGATCCTCGGGTAGCCGCCGTCCTGGAGGGCACGCTGATCTCGGACTTCGCCGTGGGCGAGGGCAGCCTCGCCGTGCTGGGCCACCACACCCGCCGGTCCGGTCTGCGCATGGCCGCGGCGATGGACCACGAGGTGGACGCGCCCGGTCCGATGTGGACGGAGAACCGGATCGAGGGCGACCTGGCCCGGCTGACCGCAGCCGCCGAGGTGCCGCAGGGGCAGAAGCTTGCGCTGACCAAGTACGTCGCGTACGGCTGGTCCAGCCAGCGGTCCCCGCAGGCCCTGCGAGCCCAGGTGGAGGCAGCGCTGGCCGGTGCCCGGCAGAGCGGCTGGCAGGGTCTGCTCGACGAGCAACGCGCCTACCTGGACGACTTCTGGGAAGCCGCGGACGTGGAGATCGACGGCGACGCGGAGCTGCAGCAGGCGGTCCGGTTCGCGCTGTTCCACGTGCTGCAGGCCGGTGCCCGCGGGGAGACCAGGGCGATCCCGGCGAAGGGGCTCACCGGACCCGGCTACGACGGGCATGCGTTCTGGGACACCGAGTCGTTCGTGCTGCCGCTGCTGACCTACACCGTCCCGGAGGCCGCCCGCAACGCACTGCAATGGCGTCACTCCACATTGGACAAGGCGCGGACCCGGGCTGCTCAGCTCGGCCAGGCCGGCGCCGCGTTCCCGTGGCGCTCGATCAACGGCGACGAGTGCTCCGGCTACTGGCCGGCCGGTACGGCGGCGTTCCACATCAACGCGGACGTCGCCGACGCCACCGCCCGCTACCTCGCGGCCACCGGGGACGAGGACTTCGAGGCCTCCGCCGGGCTGGAACTACTGGTGGAGACGGCACGGCTGTGGACGTCGTTGGGACATCACGACGCGCACGGCCGGTTCCGCATCGACGGGGTCACCGGTCCCGACGAGTACACGGCCGTCGTCGACAACAACGTCTACACCAATCTGATGGCGCAGCGGAACCTGCACGAGGCGGCCGCCCACTGCGAGTTGCACCCGGAACTGGCCAGCGCGCTGGGCGTGGACGAGGAGGAGACGGCCCGCTGGCGGGATGCGGCCGACCGGGTGGTGGTGCCCTACGACGACGCGCTCGAGGTGCACCCGCAATCCGAGGGGTTCACCAAGCACGCCCACTGGGACTTCGCGAACACGCCCCCGAAGGACTACCCGCTGCTGCTGCACTATCCGTACTTCGACCTCTACCGCAAGCAAGTGGTCAAGCAAGCGGACCTGGTGCTGGCCATGTTTCTGCGCGGGGACGCCTTCACCCCGGAGGAGAAGGCAAGGAATGTGGCGTATTACGAGGCGCTGACGGTGCGGGACTCATCGCTGTCCTCGTCCGTGCAAGCGGTGCTCAACGCCGAGGTGGGCCACCTCGAACTGGCCCACGACTACTTCGCCGAGGCGGCCCTGGCGGATCTGCACGACATCTACCAGAACGTGCACCAGGGACTGCACATCGCCGCGCTGGCCGGTGCGTGGATCGCCGCGGTCGCCGGGTTCGGTGGGTTGCGGGATCACGGCGGCGAGCTGAGCTTCGCGCCCCGGCTGCCGCCCGCGCTCAGCCGCATCTCGTTCCGGTTGTGCTTCGCCGACAGCCGGATCTGCGTCACCATCCACCACGACGAGGCGACCTACGCGCTGCGCCACGGTGAGCCGGTGCGGACTTCGCACCACGGCCGGCCGATCCTGCTCACAAAAGACCAGCCGATCACCTTGCCGATACCACCGTCGCCGGAGAGCCCACCGCCCCGCCAGCCCGCCGGGCGCGCTCCGACCCGGCGCCGGCTCCAACCGACTCCCGGTGGCTGAGGGTTCTTTGCGGAATGCGGCGTGAGCCGCATGCGGTGTGGGACCCAACCTGCACCGCCGCGGGTTCTCAACAGTGCCCTGCAGGGACAACCCCGCACCCCAAGCGATCTGGCGAGGACAGGCACGCACAGGGCCGTGAGTCTTTTGGCAGCCGCAGCGCCAAAACCAGCGAGCCCGAGCCAGCAGAATGAGACCAGCCGCCTGCTATCCGGAACGTCCCACACCGAACGCCCGGCCGTCAGGACCGGTCCTCACCGCCGGTACCGGGGCGGCGGTCCGCCGGGCGCACCGGCGGGATCGGATGGCTGGGCCAGCGTCGCGGTCCGGACCACAGGGCGGGCACGGCGTCGGTCGCGGCAGCGAGCGCGTACGCGGTGGACTCGTAGTTGACCCGCCAGCCCCGGAAGTGCGGCCACGCCGCCTCCGGAGCGCGCTCCACCGGGAACCCGACCTCGGTCAACCGGTCGACCGCGGCGCGGTATTCGCCGTACGACAGCTGAATTCCGGAATCCGGATCCGGATCCTCGTCGACCGGAATGCCCACGGCGAACGCGATCTGCCGCAGGGCGGTGAAGCCCATCCGCAGGCACAGCCGCGGCTCGATGCGGTCCCGGCTCGGGCACAGCGCGAGCAGAAGCGCCGCCGAGTCCAGCACGGCCAGCAGTCCGACCAGCCACGAATGGCGCGGCTGCGGGGAGCGGAACCAGACCAGGACCGGGTAGTTGCTGTGGCTCTCGCCGATGTCGGCCGCCCACCTCTCCCAGAGCCGGTACAACTCGGTGAGGTCATCTTCGCCGAGCTGGATGCCGTACCTGGTGCGGGCTAGCAGCTCCGGTCCCCACGGCGGAGATCCCGCCCGCGCCCCCAACAAGGTCACCTCGGTTTCGCGGCGGTTGAATGCCGAGTACAAGGCAGGCAGGTAGGCGATCTGGAGGGCCACGATCAGAAGTCCCGTTCCGGCCGCCAGGAAATCGATGACGCTCGGCCCGGCGGTGGCGGTGGTGGAGAACCCCAGCGTGAACAACGATGACCCGGCCTCCCGAGCGGACTCGGCCAGACCCGGCTCCCACGGGAACAGCAGAAGGGTGTAGCCGAGGAAATAACCCGCGAGCCACGTGGCCAGCATGACGGCGAGGAAGGTGCCCGGCTGCGCGGCGAGAATCCGGTCCCGCGTCGAGTAGTCGGGCGCCGACCTGGTGAGCAGCACGAAGAACGAATCCACCGCCCGGCGGACAAAACGCGTGAGACCGCCGGGGCGCGCACGTGTGATGACCAGCGTCCGCGCGACGCTCACCGTCACCACCGCCACGAGCAGACCGCCCATGACGGCCGCGACGACCGCAGCAGCCGTACCGAAACCCCCGGTCAGCACGGCCGTCCTGCCGTCCAACTGCCCCATGCACATCCGTACGCCATCCACTGTGGACTTTCCTGGCCGGCCACCGACCTTTCGTTTCCGAGCATCGATTTGACCCGAAAAGTCTAGTGTCGAATGTGGCAATGCGGGTAGGGACATGTTGCGGAGGTGCTCAGCCTGCCCCGGGATGCTCAGGACCAACGAACCTGGTGCGCTGCCAGCTCGGGAGCGGAGACTGGCGCTGGTGGGAAACGAGAGCGTCGATGCCGGCCGCGAACTCGGCGTTCTCGGCAGCGAAGCGTGCCGCAACTTGCGCGGCAGGGACAACGAAGAACCGATGATGCGCAAGGGTTTTCGATGACCACCGAACCCACGTACCTGATCACCGGGGCTGGCGGCGGAGTCGGCGGGATCGGCCGGCTCGTCGTGGAACACCTCCTCGCTCACCGGCAAGCGGTTCGGGCCATGGTCCACCACGACGACGCCCGGGCCGAAGCGCTGCGCGCCCTCGGCGCCGATGTCGTCGTCGGCGACCTCACCAACCCCGTGCACGTCGCCGCGGCAACCGAGGGCATCAGCCGCATGTTCTTCAACATGAGCGTCTCGCCGGACTACCTCGAAGCCACCACCGTCGTCTGTGCGGCAGTGCGAGAACCGCCCGGCATCGAAGTAATGGCCAACATGTCGCAGATGACCGTCTCCCAGATGACGGCGACGAGCACGGCGGAATCCCACCAGCAGCGCCTGCACTGGCTGGCCGAACACGTCATAGACTGGTCCGCAGTCCCGGCCGTGCACATCAGACCCACGGTGCTGCTCGAGAACCCGCTGTTCTCCGAGCTCGCCGCGCAATCGATCCGCGACCACGACACGCTGGCGCTGCCCTTCGGAACGGGCCGCACCTCCCCCATCGCCGCCAGCGACGTCGCCAACGTGGTCGCCACTGTTCTGCTCGCACCGCAACGCCACATCGACTCGGTGTACGAACTGACCGGCCCTGCGGTCCTGGGCATCGATGAACTCGCCCACGAGTACTCACGCGCACTGGGCCGGCCCATCACCGCCGCGCACCTCTCCTACGACGAGTGGTTCGACCAGATGGCGACCGCCGACCTGAGTCCCCACGTGCAGCAACACATCGCCACGATGGCGAAACTGCACCGCGACGACCGCTACGACCGCTCGACCACCGACGTCGAACAGATCACCGGCCATGCCGCCCGAACAGTGGAGCAATACGTACGAGAACGGCGCGAAGTGTTCAACGGCCGGCAAGATGGGCCGTAGGGCACTTCCCTTCCACGGCCCCTCGCCGCAGCAGTCCAACCTTGCTGGGCCCGGCTGACTGGCCCGAAGGTCTTGTTACTTGCGCCGGTGCGAGGTCGTGTCCGCCAGGACGATGCCGGTGGCGGCGCGGCCACCACGATTGGTGCCCTCGATGAGGCCTTCGAGCACGCGTGCCCGGCTCGCCTCGATCTGTTCGACCACGATCTCACGGGCGCGCGCCGCGTCTCGCGCGAGCAGCGCGTCGTGCAGGTCGTGGTGTTCGTGCACCATCTCCGATGCCCTGTCCCGGTTGCCGAGGCTGATGAAGAACAGGCGCTGCATTTCTTCGAGGAGGCCTTGCAGGGCTCGGGCGAGCCGCTCGTTGCCAGTCGCCTTCGCGATGCGGACGTGGAACTCGCGGTTGTCCTGGAGGAACTGCTCGTAGCTGCGGGTGTCGCCGTGGACGTAGGTCTTGTGCGCCAGCGCGTGCAGGGCTTCGAGTTCTTCCTTCGGTGCACGCTGCGCGGCGAACTCCACCGCTACCGGTTCGAGCACCAGCCGCATCTCGAACAGGTCCTGGACGCTGGCCAGCGTGACGACGGAGACCCGGTAGCCCTGCCTGGGGCGCACCTCGACGAAGCCCTCCTGCACCAGGCGGCGCAAGGCCTCGCGGACCGGTGAGCGGCCGAATCCGGTGGATTCGGTGAGCGCGACTTCGCGCAGCTCCTCCCCCGGCGCGAGTTCGCTGGTAAGGATCAGGTGCTTGATGTGCTCGTACGCGTTCTCGGTCGCGCTGCCGCGCTGCCGGGCGTTGTCCGGTGGCGCCGTCATGAGGCGGAGCCCCCTTCGACCGCTCCTGCGAGCCGCTGCCATGAAACGTTTCGTGACATATCAGGACCGATGGTACCGGTCGGCAGCGCGACGGCGGATCATGCCGGGGTGAGGGCGTCCGGCGGCCAGTCCGCCAGCGGCCGGTCCGGGGCGAGGAAGCCGACGTCGCGCGCCGTCCGCCCGTCGATGACCAGGTCCGCGACGACGTCGCCGATGGCCGGGGCGAACTTGAACCCGGCACCGGAGAATCCGCAGGCGAGGATGACCCGCGATGCCTCGGGCAGCGGTCCGAGCAGCGGGTGGCCGTCGGTGGTGTAGCCCTCCACGCCGACCGTGGTGGTCACCGGATCCGCGTGCAGTCCGGGGAAGTAGACCGCCACCGTTTCCCGGAAGCGGCTGAGCAGCTCACCGCCGACGGTCAGCGGAGTGTTGTCGGTGTCGTAGACGATCGGGTGTCCCGTGGTGTAGATCCCGATCTTGATCGTGGCACCGTCGAGCGTGGGGAAGCCGTAGGCGTTTACGTCCCCCACGCGTTCGAAGACCGGGAAGACCTCCTCGCGGTACCGGTCGATGTCGTCCGGCACGTACCAGGCCTGCACCAGGCGCCTCGGCAGCACCGCCGTGCGCATCGCCGGGAGGACGTCACGCGCCCGAGCGCCGGGCGCGACGACGACGTGGGCGTAGCGCCGGGAACCGCTCTCAGTCCGCACGACGACCCCGTCGGCGTCGGGCTCCAGACCCAGCACCCGGGTGTGGTCGAAGATGACGGCACCGAGCTCCTCCGCCCGTCGCGCCGCGGTGACCACCGACAACTCCGGCCGCAGGAAACCCGCTTTGGGATCGATGACGCCGGCGTCGGTGGCCCGGATCAGGTGCTGCGGGAATCGTTCCTTCAGCTCGGAGCTGTCCAGGAGTTCGTGGTCGAGGCCGGCCGCTCTCGCCGAGGCGTGCGCGGCGACCAGCGCGGGCGCATCGCAGGGTCCGAGGATCAGGCCTCCGGCGAGGTGCAGGAGGCTGCGCCCGGTCGCGCTCTCCAGTCCGCGCCAGAGGTCCAACGCATGCAGCGCTAGCGCGGTGAGGCGCGGCTCGCGCTGGCTTTGCACGGAGAACCGCCGCGTCTGCCCGGAGAACGCGCCTCGGTCGTGCCCGACGCCGAACCGTTCGTAGCCGTGGACACCATGGCCGCGCACGGCGAGCCGCCACGCGGCCATGGATCCGATCGCGCCGAGACCGATCACGGCGACATCGGCGGCGTACATCGTTGCTGGACGCATGGACGGCTGCCCTCAGGCCGCGGGGACGAACTCGTCGACCTCGGCCGCGTGGATGTGCAGCATGCGCGCCAGCAAGCCGTTGCCGCGCGAGAACTTCAACGGAAGTTCGGTGCCGTTGAAGAACGCCGCGCCCTGATCCGGCGACTTGTCGGACTTGTCGTCGGGGTACAGCGGGTTGGTGGTGTTCTCGATCTTCGGCCACAGCGCGCGGGCCGCTTCGGTGGACTCGAACTCGATGATCAGCACGAGCGTGCCGGGAAGCAGTTCACCCGCGACTTCCTCCAGGACCGAGCCGCCCAGGTAGCCGGGGTGCCCGTCCAGGGACCCCAGGAAGTCCCGGAGGCAGGCCTGGGCCTCGCCGACCTTGCCGGGGTCGCACACGTAGATGAACACGTCACGTCGTTTGGCCATGGTGCTTTCCTCGCGTTTCGTCGTCGATCGATCAAGCCGGTGTCATTTCGCGGTTTCGCATTCCGCCATCCGCCCTGGGGGCAGGGTGACCACCTGCAGGTTCTTCCGCTGCGGACCACCTACCCGGAATGAGCCCAGGAACCGGTTTTCAGCGGGATTTCCATGAACACCGCCCGCGACACCCCGGCGGTGTCGTCCTCGACCACGACCGAGCCCATGGACAGCCAGAACGGCAGGGCGCCCGGCGAATGCCGGAAGGTGTGCAGGGCGACGGCGTCGTAGTGGCCCTCGCGCCGCACGCGGTCGAGGACCTGGCGGATCAGGACCCTGGCGATGCCGCGTCGCCGGTGCTCGCGGAGGACGTAGACGCGGACCAGCTGGCCGGTGCGCCCGTCCCGGTAGCGTTCGACCAGGTGCGGTGGGCTGAGCCCGTCCTTCAGCGTCCCGCCGCGGACGCCTGCCGTGGCCAGCAGTTCGCCGGTGTTCCGGTCGACTGCCACGAGCAGGAACGGCGCCTCGGGCTCGATGTACCAGCCGGCCATGTCGTCGATGTCGGCGTGCACGACCGGGTCGTAGGGGTCGCCGAAGTCCTCCCAGACCGTGCGCAGCATCAGTGCTCGCGCCTCCGGGATGTCGTCGGCGGCCAGTTCTCTGACGGTGTATCCGGCGTCGTGGCCGGTCGGTGCTGTCATGGACGCAGACCTCCAGTTCGACTGCGGGGCGGACTGGCCGCAATTTCCATTGAAATCGAAGGTCCGATTTCAATGGAAATTGCGGTACAACTTCCTATTGCCGGGTGGCGAGTTTCGCCCGGTAGGCGGCGCGCGCCTCGGCGCTGGCGTGGTGCCCGGAGAGCTCGTGCAGATCGGCTGGGCGCTTTCCGTCGACGATCGGGTGCAGGTGCACGAGGACCGATTCGAGGTGCGGTGTCGCGTGCAGCAGCTCGTGTTCGACCCGGTCCGCGATGCGATGCCCTTCCAGGACGCTCAGATCGCCCGGCACGGCAACGTCCGCGTCGGCTTCCATGCGGTGCCCGTTCCAGCGGGCCCGGAGCCGGTCCACCGCCACGACGCCGTCGACCGCGGCGGTCGTGCGGGCCATCTTGTCGATGACACCGGGTTCGACGCCGTCCATCAGCCGGCGGAACACGGTTCGCATCGTGCTGATCAGGATGCCCAGGATCACCAGCGCGATGATCAGCCCGATGATGGCGTCCGCGCGCTCGAAGCCGAGCCACACGGCGACCACTCCGACGACGACGGCGACCGAGGTGAGCCCATCGGCGCGGGCGTGGTGCCCCTCCGCGATCAGTGCCGCCGAGCCGATCTTGCGGCCGGTCCGGATCCGGTAGACCGCCACGATCTCGTTGCCCGCGGCGCCGACGAGACCGGCCGCGAAGACCCACCACAGGTTGGTCAGCGGGCGCGGGTTGATCAGGGCGTCGACGGACTCCCAGATGATCAGCACCACGGACGCCGCGATCACCAGGGCGATCAGCACCCCGGCGAGGTCTTCGGCGCGCCGGAAGCCGTAGCTGTAGCGGTTCGTGGCCGCCCGCCTGCCCAGCCGGAAGGCGATCACCAGGGGGATCGTCGTCACCGCGTGCCCGAGGTTGTGCAGGGTGTCGGCGAGCAGCGCGATGGAGCCGGAGATCGCCACGATCGCCATTTGCAGGATCGCGGTCGCCATCATCCCGGCCAGGCCGATCCACGCCGCCCGGATCCCCTGACCGCTGGTCTCTTCGGCCGACTGGATGGCTTCGTTGGCGTCGTGCGAATGCGGCACGACGACGTGCTTCAGCTTCGCCAGAAACCCTTGTCCGTGCTCATGTCCGTGTCCATGTCCATGTCCATGACCATGTCCGTGGCCGTGCCCATGGCCGTGGGCGTTGCGCTCGCCGTGTTCGTCGTGCTCTTGCGCGGAGTCGTGCCCGTGGCCCACCGCCCGAGCATCGGCCGCACTGGTCGAATTTTCGCTGCTCATGGAGACCGAACTCCCGTCTGTGGGGGATACTGTGCGAGAGTGTTCAGCACGTGATGTTTCACGATGCACATTACAAATGGTCCACCGGGCAGTCAACCACCGAAGGCCGCCGGGAAGACCGCTGACCCAGGTTGTTAACAAGCAGGACTCAGCTCGTGACATCGGCCGGAGCCATTCCGGCGCTCCTCGCGAACAGCCTGGCAGACAAGCCTCCTTCGCCCGTTCAGACGCATCACGACGAGATCTGGCCGGTCGACAATCCGCTCAGCAGAAGACATTGTTGACAACCTCTGATCGCTGTCCGATGATTTCCCGCATCGTTGCCGAGCCGGTCTCCGGCTCACCGCGGTCGGCCGCGCTCCCCAGCGGTCGGCGCCCGCGCCGTTGCGAGCACTTGCAGGCCATGCGCCACGATTCTTCGTTCCTGCCAATGATTTCCAATACCTCGACCAAACAGCGGAACGGGAGACGAGAAGTCGACGAGGCGGCCCTCGCCGGAAACCGTCGACGACCACGAGATCGTCGCTGACGCCTGGCAGTCGCGGCCTATCAGCGGCTGTCCCCCTCACCAGGTGGTTCCCATGAGAAGCTCACGACTCGTCCAATTCGCCGCGCTCGCCGCGTCGGCCGCGCTGGTGCTTCCCGCGTGCGGCACCTTCGGAAAAGGCTCCCCCGGCGGCGCCGACGGCGGATTGGTGATCAGCCTCCAGTTCACCCCCCGGTCCAACTACGCCCTCGAAACCGACGACGCCCTCGTCCTGAGCCAGATCGGTTGCCTCGAAACGCTTCTGACCTACGACATCGAAGCCGGCGAGCTGAAACCGAAACTGGCCACCAGCTGGCAGCAGAGCACCCCGACGACGTGGGACTTCAAGCTCCGCGAGAACGTCAAGTTCCAGGACGGCACAGACCTCACCTCGGCCGCGGTGGTGGATGCGCTGCGCCGCCTGCTCAAGGCCGATGCACCGCCCCGCGCCTTCACCCCGAAGGTGATCTCGGCCGTCGACGCCGTCGACCCGTCGATCGTCCGGATCAGCACCCACAAACCGAGCGCACTGGTGCCTTTCCGCCTGGCCAGCGCCAACACCGGGATCCTCGCACCCGCGGCCTACACCGACTCCGGCATTAAGCCCGTTCGCCACTGCACCGGCCCCTACACACCAGTTTCCGAGGTGCCGAGCCAGTCGATCTCTTTGGAGCGCCACGCGAACTACTGGGGCAACCCGGCAGAACTGTCCCATGTGGAGGCTCGTTTCATACCGGAAGGAGCCACCCGGGCCACGCAGCTGCAAACCGGCGAATCCCAGATCTCGCTGGGCATCCCCGCCGCCAGCCTGGCCGACCTGCGCGGCAACAGCGACCTCGCGGTGAGCGAGGCGTTCACCCCGCGCACCACCGGCCTGTACTTCAACAACTCCCGCGCCCCGTTCGACAAACCCGAACTGCGCAGGGCCGTGCAGGCCGCGCTAGATCTCGGTGCCATCGCCACGAGCGTCTACGACAACGCCGCGAAACCCGCCGTGGGACCGTTCTCCCCCGCCGAGGCGTGGGCACCATCGGGCGCCAAGCCACCGGCGCAGGACATCGCGAAGGCGAAACAACTGCTCGCTGACGCCGGATACGCCCCGGGGCAGCTCAAGCTCAACCTGCTCGTATACACCGAACGACCCGAGTTCGGCGACCTCGCCGCGGTGGTGCAGGCCAACCTGGCCGCGATCGGGATCAACGTCGAGGTGCGGATGAGCGACTACTCCGCGATCGAGCCCACGCTCCTGGACGGCAACTACGACCTGGCGCTGCTGTCCCGCAATCACCTCACCGACATCGCCGACCCCATCGGCTACCTGACCGCCGACTACAGCTGCAACGGCGGATACAACATCAGCAAGTTCTGCGACCCCGCCGTGGACGCCAAGCTCGAATCGGCAAACTCGATGAGCGCCGCCCAAGAACGCAACACCGTCTACGCCGACGTGGCGCGGCTGCTCCAGGACAACGCCGTCACGGCCTTCGTGGTGCACGAGCAGACCTTCGCCGCACACCGCACCTCCGTGCACGGATTCGTCGACGACCCGCTCGCTCGATACGCGGTGACCAGCGCGCTCACCGTGGACAACAAGTAAAGCGTCCGAAGGGAAATCGCCAGTCATGGACCTGCTCGGTTACCGCCCGAAGTACATCACCTTCGACTGCTATGGAACCCTCACCAACTTCCAGATGACCGAGGCCGTGCTCCCGCTCGTCGCCGGCCGCATCGCGCCGGAGGACACCGCGACGTTCATCAAGGACTTCCGCGCCTACCGCATCGACGAGGTGCTCGGCGAGTACAAGCCCTACCAACAAGTTCTCCGCGACTCCTGGCAACGCGCCTGCAACCGCTGGCGGATCCAGTACCGGTCCAGCGACGCGGACGCCATCGTCGAGGCGGTCGGCTCCTGGGGACCGCACCCGGACGTGCCGGAACCCCTGGCCAAGCTGGCCTCCGCCTACCCGCTGGTCATCCTGTCGAACGCCGCCGACGCGATGCTGCGCAACAACGTGGATCAGCTCGGCGTCGACTTCCACCGGGTGTTCACCGCGGAGCAGGCCCGCGCGTACAAACCCCGCTACCAGGCCTTCGAATACATGCTCGGCCAGCTCGGCGCGGAGCGGCACGAGATCCTGCACGTGTCCTCGCACATCTGGTACGACGTGATCCCGGCGCACGAACTGCGCATCAAGCACAAGGTGTACGTCAACCGCGGCTACGACCCGTCGGTGCCCTTCTACGAGTACGCCGAGACCACGGACTTGGCCGGCGTCCCGCCGCTGCTCGGCCTGTGAACCGACACATCGGAGGATCTTGTGAAGCTCCTGCCGTACTGGTTGGACACCGCAAAATCTGCTGGCGACTTCCGCCGCAACGAGCTGCCGGCACGTGCCGACGTCGTCGTCGTGGGGGCCGGTCTCACCGGACTGTCGACCGCGCTGCACCTGTCCCGGCGAGGCGCCCAGGTCGCCCTGCTGGACGCGCACACCGTCGGATGGGGTGCCTCGGGACGCAACGGCGGGATGGCCACGACCGGACTGGCCATCTCCTTCGCCACCGGCGTCAAGCGCTACGGCTCCGGTCCGGCGGCGGCCATGTTCCGGTCGTACAACGACGCCATTGACACCCTCGAAGAACTGGTGGAAACCGAGGGTATCGACTGCTCGTTCGAGCGCACGGGCAAGCTGACCTTGGCTGTGAAGCCCTCGCACTACCGCGACTTCGAAAAATCCGCCGCCCTGATGCGGGAACTGGCCGGGCAGGAGGTGCACCTCGTGCCCCGGTCGCGGATCAGGGACGAGATCGGCAGCCCCTACTACCACGGGGCGATGGTCGATCCGCTCGGCGCGGCGGTCCACGTCGGACGGTTGGCGGCCGGGCTGGCCGCGTCGGCTGCGGCCAACGGGGTGTCGATCCACGAGGAATGCCGGGTCGTCGGGTTCACGCGGCGCGGCACGCATGCCCACGACGTCCGGACCGAGCTGGGCACGATCCGCGCCGAGCAGGTGGTGGTCGGCACCAGCGGCTACACCGGTGGCCTGACCCCGTGGCTGCGCAGGCGGATCGTGCCGATCGGCAGTTTCATCGTCGTCACCGAGCCCCTGGCGAAATCCGTCGTCGAGGAGCTGCTGCCCAACCGGCGCGTCGCGTCCGACACCAAGCACCTGACCTACTACTTCCGGATCACCCCGGACGACCGGCTGCTGTTCGGCGGACGCGCCCGGTTCGCCCTATCCAACCAGGACTCCGACCGCAAGAGCGGGCGCATCCTGCGCCGCGCCATGGTCGAGGTCTTCCCGCAGCTGGCCGACATCCGCATCGACTACTGCTGGGGCGGGCTGGTCGACATGTCCCTCGACCAGATGGTGCACGCCGGGCAACGCGACGGCCTGTTCTACTCGCTTGGCTACAGCGGGCACGGCGTGCAGATGGCCACGCACATGGGCAAGGTGCTGGCCCAGGTGCTCGCCGGGGAGCCCGCGGCAAACCCGTGGCGGGACCTGAAGTTCCGCGCCATACCTGGGCATTTCGGGCCGCCGTGGTTCCTCCCCCCAGCGGGCGTGTTCTTCAAGTTCCTCGACCGCATCAGCTGAGGGACGAGTATCGGACCGGTCCCGCGGCCGGCGGTCGTGCCGCGGCGCAGGACCCATGTGGAGCCATCAATTGCGGAAATAGAGGCGTGCCGTGATCTTCTTCGTCAAACGGCTCATCGTGCTCGTCAGCACGCTCGTGATCGTCTCGTTCGTGGTCTTCCTGATCCCGTACGTGACGCCGGGGGATCCCGCGCGGAAGATCCTGCGGGCCCGGGTCGGCGACCTCAACGTCGACCCGGCCGCGCTGGAGAACCTTCGCCAGCAGTACGGGCTGGACCGGCCGCTGCTGGTGCAGTACTGGGACTGGCTCGGCGGTGCGCTGCGCGGAGATCTCGGCCTGTCCTACACCAGCCGCTCCCCGGTCGTCGAAATGATCGGCCACGGGCTGGCGGTGACCGCCGTCCTCGCCGCGGCATCGCTGCTGTTGGCGCTGCTGGTCGCGCTGCCGTTGGGCGCACTCGCCGCGGTCAAGCGCGGGAAGCCGGCGGACACCGCGATCACGACCGTGACGCAGGGGTTCGTGGCCATCCCGGAGTACTGGCTCGCTCCGGTGCTGATCCTCGTGTTCGCGATGCAGTTCCGAGCACTGCCGTCCGCGGGTTGGCAGGGGCCGCAATCGATGGTCCTGCCCTGCATCACCCTGGCCCTGCGGCCGATGAGCTACTTCACGCAGGTCGCCCGGGCATCGATGATCGAGGTCCTGGAGTCCCCGCACATCACCGCCGCCCGGGCGCGCGGCCTGGCGTTCGGCACGACGATGCTCCGGCACGGCGTTCGCAATTCACTGCTGCCGGTGATCACGCTGTTCTCGGTGTGGCTCGCCGGGTTGCTGGGCGGATCCGTCGTGGTGGAGGTGATCTTCTCCATCCCGGGCATGGGACGCCTGCTCTACGAGTCGGTGGTGAACAACGACGTCCCCGCGCTCCAGGCCGGGATCGTGAGCCTGGTCGGGCTGGCGGTGCTCATCACGACGCTGACCGACCTGCTGTACGCGTGCATCAACCCGACGGTGAGGGCAGCCCATGTCTCTTCTTGACGACCACCTCCGCGCACCAGAAGCGAACCGCGCCGAAACCTCGTCCGCACGTCTCACCCGCAGGCGCGGCTGGGCCGACATCCGCACCTGGCCGGTGAGCCTCCGCGTCGGCGTCGCGGTCTTCGGCGCCGTCCTGGTGGTCCTGGTCCTGACGCCGTGGATCGTCCCGCACGACCCGGCGGCGCAAGACCTGGCCAACCGGCTGGCCCCACCCGGCGGCGACCACCTGCTCGGCACCGACCAGCTCGGCCGCGACGTGCTGAGCCGGCTGATGGACGGCGGCCGGTTCTCGGTGTCGATCGCGGCGATCACGCTCGCCATCTCGGCGGTGACCGGCACGTTGATCGGTATCGTGTGCGCGCGGCGCGGCGGCGCGCTCGACGAGTTCGTCATGCGCGTAACGGACGTGTTGCTGGCCTTCCCCGAGGTCATCGTCGCGATGTTCCTGGTGTCGGTGCTGGGGACCAACTACCTGACCCTGGTGCTTGCGCTGGTGATCAGCGGCTGGACCCCGTTCGCCCGGCTCGCCCGCGGGCTGGCCCTGGAGGTGTCCGCGCGGGACTTCGTAGAGGCGGCGCGGGCGCTCGGTTGCTCGAAACCGTTCATCATGTTCCGCCACGTGCTGCCGAACGTGCTCGGTCCGCTGCTGGCACACGCCGCGAGCCGCTTCGGCCACAAGCTGATCACCGTGGGCGCGCTGTCCTTCCTCGGCCTCGGCGTGCAGCCCCCGGATGCCGACTGGGGTTCCATGCTCGCAGACGGGCAGCCCTACCTGACCCGCGCTTCCTGGCTGGTGATCTACCCAGGTCTGGCCATCTTCGTGACCGCGCTGAGCATCACATTGATAGGTCAGGGCATCAACGCCCGGCGGAGCAGCCGCAGTTGAAGAGAGTATTTCAAATGTGATTTGCGTGGCGGTGCGGGTAGCGGAACCTCAGATGCCTTCTCGACTCCGGGATCCCCGACTCATGTATGTCCAATACACCACGCTGGGGCTGTCCTCGCGAGAAACATCTGAGAACCCGCGGCGGTGCAAGAGCTGAGTCCCACACCGCAAGCGGCTACCGCCGCTTATAAAACAGACCCGAGGAGCAGCCGTGAGCTCACCCAAACGCAAACCCGAGCCGCGTGTCCCGAAACGCACGCTGGCCGCCGTAGTCACGTCGCAGATCCGGGAGCGGATCATCGCGGGCGCCTACCCGCCCGGAACGCAGCTCAACGAGGGCGAGCTGGCCGCGCGCTTCGCAACCAGCCGCGGACCCGTTCGCGAGGCGCTGCAACGGCTGGTGCAGGAAGGGCTGCTGACCAGCACACCGCACAAGGGCATCGCCGTGCGGGTGCTGACCGCCGACGACCTGGACGACCTGTACTTCGCCCGCGCAGCCGTCGAACGCGCCGCGCTGCAACGGTTGACCGCGCGCGGGGCGCCCGCCGCACTCATCGCGAACCTGGAACAGGCGGTGGAACAGCTCGCGCAGGCGGTGGACAACGAGGACTGGCACCAGGTGTCGGCCGCCGACCTCCGGTTCCACCAGCACCTCGTCAACGCCGCGAGGAGCGAACGCCTCTCCCTGATGTACGCCTCGCTGGCCGACCAGACCCGGCTCGGCCTCAACCTGATGCTCGGCACCTACAAGGGGCGCACCGACCTGGTCGACGAGCACCGGGAACTCCTCAAGCTGGTCGGCTCCGGCGACCGCCAGGCGCTGCTGGACGCCTTGGACAGGCACTTCGGCGACGCGATGATCACCTTGCGCCACCACATCGACACCCAGTTGCCGGCCGAACCGGGGAGGCGGGCATGACAGAACTGCTCACAGTGGAGAATCTCTCGGTCGAATCCCCTTCGGGCGCGCGGATCCTCGATGGCGTTTCGCTGTCCATCGGGGAAGGTGAAGTCCTGGCCGTCGTCGGCGAATCGGGCTCCGGCAAGAGCATGACCGCGATGTCGCTCATCCGCCTGCTCCCGACGCCGCTGACCGCCAGCGCCGACGGCATGACGCTGGCCGGCCAGGACCTGCTGCGCGCCACGGACAAGGAGATGAACTCCATCCGCGGCGGCCGCGTCGGAACGCTCTTCCAGCAACCAAAGCGCATGCTCGACCCCACCTGCACCGTGGGCGCCCAGATCGCCGAGCCGCTGCGCCGCTTCCGCGGTATGAACAGAGCAGCCGCGCGACGCACGACGGTCGAACTGCTCAGGGACGTCGGCATCCCCGAACCGGAACGACGCGCACGCGCCTACGCGCACCAGCTCTCCGGTGGCATCGCGCAACGTGTGATGATCGCGGTGGCACTCGCCGGGCAGCCGCGCCTGCTCATCGCGGACGAACCGACCACCGCCCTCGATGCCACCGTCGAAGCACAGATCCTCCGTCTCATCGCGTCGAAGAAGCACGAGCTGGGCATGTCGGTGCTGTTCATCTCCCACGACCTCGGCGTGGTCTCCTCGATCGCCGACCGGATCGCGGTCATGTACGCCGGGCGCATCGTCGAGCAGGGTCCCGCCGCGGAGATCCTCGACGCACCGCAGCACCCATACACCCGCGCGCTCATCGAATGCTCGCTGCTGCGACAGAACGCGCAGGGCGAGCTCTACGCCATCCCCGGGCAGGCCAGTTCGGCGCGTGCGATCACCGCCGGCTGCCGGTTCCGGAACCGGTGCGCGACCGCGCACGCGGCGCACATCGAGCACAAGTGCGCCGACGTGGAACCCGCACTCGTCGATTCGGGTGCACCCGGGCACACGACCCGGTGCTGGATCCCCCTGCAGCGCACCGAGGAGTCCCGATGAGCACCGACCACCGCGATGTCATCGTCCTCGACGACGCCGTCAAGCACTTCCCGCTCCCCCGGCGCGGTTTTCGGCCCCGCGAACTCGTGCATTCCATCGACGGCGTCACGCTCCGCGTCCGCCACGGCGAAGTGCTCGGGCTGGTCGGCGAATCCGGCTCGGGGAAGAGCACACTGGCCCGGGTCATCCTCGGCCTGACCCCCACCACCTCCGGCCGGGTCGCCGTCGACGGCATGGAGATCAGCCAGTTGCGCCGCGCGGAACGCAAGCTGCTGACGCGCACCGCGCAGTTGGTCTTCCAGGACCCGCATGCCGCGATGGACCCGCGCATGACCATCGGCGAAAGCCTCACGGCCGTGCTCGCGCAACACGGGATCGGGACCAAGCACCAGCGCGTTCAGGCGGTTTCCGAAGCCCTCGCCGAGGTCGGACTGGACGACGGCTACCTGAACCGCTATCCGCGCGAGTGCTCCGGTGGGCAGTTGCAGCGGGTGGTCATCGCCCGCGCGTTGCTGCTGCGACCGAAGCTGCTCATCTGCGACGAGCCGACCTCGGCGCTCGACGCTTCGGTGCAGGCGAGGATCCTGAACCTGCTGCACCGCCTGCACCGCGAACACCAGCTCACGATGGTGATGATCTCGCACGACCTGCGCGTCGTGCGGTTCATCGGCGACCGCGTAGCGGTCATGTACCTCGGCCAGATCGTCGAAATCGCCGACCGCGAAGACCTCTTCCGGAAGTCCTGCCACCCGTACACGCTGGCGCTGCTCGCGTCCGCGGGGGAATCCACGCTGGTGGAGGCCACCGCCGCGGCGATGGGCGAGCCACCCTCGCCCGTCCACGTCCCAGCGGGATGCCGCTTCCACCCCCGATGTCCGATCGCGACCGACCGATGCCGCTCGCAAGCTCCCGAACCCCGGGAAATCGGGCGAGGCCACCAAGTGCGGTGCCACCGCTGGAACGAAGCGCGCAGCGCGCTCGCAGCCGAGGGGGCCGGGACTCGATGACCACGACAACGAGCGACACCACGAGTGCCGTCGCCACGCCGGAGAGCCAGGTGTGGGCCCCTCCAGCCGGCGGGTTCTGGGAAGGCGAGTGGAAGGACGGTCATCGGCGAATGCTGATCCGCGACCCGGAGAACGGGAAGCCGGTGGGCGCCGTGATGGACGCGACGGACCACGAGACCAACCGCGCGGTCACCTACCTCGCCGACCGCTGGCGCCGCCACGCCTGGCCGCTGTGGGAACGCCGCGAGGCCCTCGAACGAACTGCCGCCGCCCTCGCGGACGAGGCGAACAGGTTCGCCTCGATCATGTCCGCCGAATCGTGCAAGACGATCAATGAGGCACGCAACGAGGTCCTGCGTGCCACTGAGACGCTGCGGCTCGCAGCTCACGCCGCGGGAAACCTGACCGGCCGGACGGTGCCGTTCGACAACACACCGCGCGGACGGGGCTGGACGGGCTGGTACACGCGTGAGCCGATCGGCGTGGTCGCCGCGATCACGCCCTTCAACGACCCGCTCAACCTCGTCGCCCACAAGCTGGGCCCCGCACTCGTCGCCGGCAACGCCGTGGTCCTGAAACCCGCTCCGCAAACCCCGCTGACCGCGCTCGCGCTGGTCGAACTCCTGCTGCGCAACGGGGTTCCCGCCGAACGCCTCGCCGTCGTACCGGGCGAGAACGCCGGGCACTCGCTGGTCCGCGACCCGCGGATCGACGTCGTCTCGTTCACCGGTGGCCCCCGCACCGCCGACCGCATCGCGCAGGCGGGCCCGGCGCGCAAGCTCCTGATGGAGCTCGGTGGCAACAACGCCTTGATCGTGTGCGCCGACGCCGACCCGGACCACGTCACCACTGCCGTTGTCGACGGCGCCTTCGGAGTCGCAGGGCAGAATTGCCTTTCAGTGCAACGTGTTTTCGTCGACGCTATCCGCTACGGCGGGATTCTCCGGCGCGTCGTCGACGCAGCGGAGGCGCTGGTGGTCGGCAGCAAGAAAGATCCAGCCACGAACATCGGTCCCCTCGTCAGCGAAACCGAGGCCAAGCGCGTCGAGCGCTGGATCGGCGAGGCCGTGGCGGCCGGAGCGATCCTGCACACCGGTGGACGACGACGCAGCACCTTCGTGACGCCCGCCGTCCTCACCGACGTCCCGGCGGATGCCGCGCTCCGGAACGAAGAGGTCTTCGGCCCGGTCGTCCTGCTTGAGCCCTTCTCCGACCTGACGGCGGCGATCAACTCCGCGAACGCCGTGGACACCGGACTCCATGCCGGTGTCTTCACCCACGACATCCGGCGCGCCATGACGATCGCCAACGCGCTGACCGTCGGCGCCGTAATGATCAATTCCAGCCCCGACTTCCGCATCGACGCCATGCCCTTCGGCGGTTTCAAACGCTCGGGCATCGGCAGGGAGGGCATCGAGTCAGCGGTGGAGCAACTCACCGAACCCAAGATCGTCGCGATCAACACCGGGTTCGCACCGGAATGATCCCCCAAAAAAAGCGCGTGCGCCCCTTTTTCTCGCGATCAGGTCGGCGATCGACTGGACGGCCGCAGCGGACATAGCACGCTGGGCAAGTCAAGCCGCACGCCGCGTGAACTACCGTGAGATTTCACTCAGCGGGGTCAGCGGTCGGCGCAGGTGTGCCAGGGTCTGGGCTCATGCGGATAGCTGAGCTGGCCACGTGGATCTGCGCGGGCCTGGCGATCGTGGCCGTCGGGCTCGCCGGCTGGCAGCTATGGCTGGCCCGCCTCGCGGCCCGCCAAGCAATAGAACGAGCGGAAACTCTCCGCCGCTTGGCGGACGCCGCCGAAAGCCACGCCGCGAAGGCTGCAGGGGCGGCCCGAACCGCACAGGCACAGGCCGAACGCGCTTGGGAACAGGTCAAGCTGGCCAGCGACCAGCTCGACGAGGCGCGGCAGGAGCGCCGAGCCACCACGCAGACGGAACAGTGGGAATGGGCGTACTCGGTGACTACGGCTGCCAGAGAGCTCGTCGACACCAGCCAGGAGCTGATCCGCAGCGCCCTGGACCCCCACGTGGCCCCGCACCACCGCGTTGCCGCCGAACGGTACTACCGGCAAACCGCCCGGCGTTGGCAGGAAACGATGATCAAGGCGGTCGCACGCACATCACCACCCCTGGAAGTGCAGCAGCAGTTCGTCACGTTCGTCGACGTGCACCAACGCCTGCACGGCCACCTCGGCGTGCTCCTGCGCGCCGTCGAAACGAACACGCTCTCCGACGGCGACGCGCTGACCAAGCAGATCTTGGGTCTGCGCCACGAGATCAACAACTCGCACCGGAACCTGCGGCGGACCATCAGCGCGAGCCTGACCGCCCCGGACGCCCCAACCCAGCAGATCACCGCCTGACCACCGCCACACCGTGGCCCTGTCAGACCGGTCGCGACGGGGCGGCGATCCGAGCTCGTAGCCCTATTCTCGGTGCACGCGGGGGGCGTCAAATCGCCGGTGAAGCCGCGGAAACCTATACTCCGAACCAATCGAGAAGGACCGCCGTCCGGCGGCGAGGCCGATGAGGGGTCGGCATGCGCACTTCCAGATCGATCCACCGCAGCGCCCTCACCGGAATCATCGGCGCACTGGCGCTGACGATGACCGCCTGCGCTCAACCAGCACATCCTCCGGCGCAGTCCGCCATCGACTACCACCAATGGCACTCCGCCGATGATTTCCAGTCGGGCACCGCCGAGGGCGTGCGCAGTGGCGGAACGGGCATCCAGATCGACGAACCCATCGGCACCGCCGCACATCCCGCACCCGATGGGCGGGCGCGCGACTACGACTACGCGCGGTGGACGTCGCCGCTGCAGGCGACGGGGTTCGGGGCGACCCAGTTGGTCGCCTCGTGGAACGCGGCGACACCGCCCGGCACCTGGCTGCGTCTCGAAATGCGGGGGCGGACCAACACCGGCGCTCGAACCCGCTGGTACGCCATGGGCGAATGGGCGTCAGGCGATGCCGACATCCACCGCACGAGCGTCGCCGGGCAAGCCGATATCCACGGAACCGTCAACGTGGACACCTTCGCCACGAGTCCCGGAACGACGCTGTCCGGCTATCAGCTCCGCGCCACCCTCTACCGCGCCGTTGGCACACCGGCGTCGCCCTCGCTGTCGATGCTGGGCGCGATGACCTCGAGGATCCCGGACCGGTTCGGAGTTCCCACCTCCGGTCCCGGCGGGGCATGGGGCATCGAACTCCCAGTACCGCGATACTCCCAGAACGTCCACAGCGGACACTTCCCGCAGTACGGCGGCGGCGGTGAGGCCTGGTGCAGCCCCACATCGACGGAAATGGTCGTCGAGTACTGGGGAAAACGGCCACCCGAGCAGGACCTGGCCTGGATCGGTCCACAACACCCGGATCCCGCCGTCGATCACGCTGCCCGCCAGACGTTCGACTACGCCTACGACGGCACCGGGAACTGGTCGTTCAACGCCGCCTACGCCGCCACCCACGGCTTGGAAGCGCACATCACCCGCCTGAACTCGCTGGCCGACGCGGAACGCTACATCCGCAGCGGAATCCCCTTGATCACATCGCAGTCGTTCGCCGCCAACGAACTCAACGGCGCGGGATACGACACCGACGGCCACCTCATGGTCATCGTCGGCTTCACCACGAACGGGGACGTCATCGCCAACGATCCGGCTTCGTCCGACGACGCGGCCGTGCGCAACATCTACCCTCGCGCCCAGTTCGAGAACGTCTGGCTGCGCACGAAGCGCCGGGACGCCACCGGAGCGGTGGTCGACGCTTCCGGTGGCATCGCATACATCATCACGCCGCCCCGATTCCGTTCCTAATTCGGCGATCTTCCCACGGGGAATGCGGGCGGTCGTGCGTGCTCTCGCACGGACGGATGTCCGTGGGGTCGGCAATTGGCACCCCCTCGTCCGGCGCATCGTCGTGCACCGCGCAAACGGGTGCGGTCAGGTGTTGCTGGGGAAGCCGAGGTCGTCACCACGTGGCGGTCGTCCAGGACCTCGTCGAGCACGCCGAGCACCTCGGCCTGTCCCGGCCGTTCGTCCCCGGCCGCGCTGCGAGTGGTCTGCTCGATCACCTGCGCCCAGCGCTGCGCACCCGCGCGGTACTCCTGCACGTAGTCCTCGGACACGCGATGCCCGGCCAGCACCTCGGTCAGCTGTTCCAGTGTCGCGCGCGCATCGCCGATCACCGGGGTCGCCGCCTGCTTGTGGGCGTCTAGCGAGGTGATGTTGACGTTGACGAACCGGACGTCCGGGTTGGCGAACAGGGTCCGGGAGGCGGTGGTGAAGTCCGAGTAGCGGGTGCCGACCCCAATGATCAGGTCCGCAGCGCGGGCGACGTCGTCGGAGACCGCAGTGCCGGTGTGCCTGATGGACCCCGGCTCACAGGGGTGGTCGAAGCGCAGCGAGCCACGGCCCGCCTGCGTTTCGGACACCGGTATCCCGGTGCTCTCGGCGAAAGCCCGCAGTGCTTCTTCCGCACGGCTGTG
The DNA here is from genome assembly GCF_014697215.1 of Saccharopolyspora pogona. Classification (GTDB taxonomy): domain Bacteria; phylum Actinomycetota; class Actinomycetes; order Mycobacteriales; family Pseudonocardiaceae; genus Saccharopolyspora; species Saccharopolyspora hattusasensis. The sequence goes on along the minus strand of NZ_CP031142.1, from coordinate 748,182 downwards.
GTGCACCCCGCCGCCGGCGATGACCAACGGACGCTTCGCCGCCCGGATCCAGCTCGTGGTGCGCACCGGCGTCGAGTTCAAGCACCCGCAGCGACGAGTAGCCCCGGCCAGGCCGCCGCTGTTCATCGAGCCGATGACGACCTTGTTCTCCAGAGCTCCCAGCAGCAGGAGGTCCTCGAGGATGTCGGCCGTGCCCAGCACGCCGTCGACGCCCGGCCGCTGCAGGGCAGCGCAAAGCCGCTCCAGCAGGTCGGCGCGGTTGGCCATCGCCAACGGGTTGGCACCGGCGCCCAGCGCGCCAAGAACTTGTCAGTACATACTTACCTAAACATGTACGGTGTTCTTGATACCGTATGGGGGTGACCTCGACGCGCCGCCGATCCCCGGAGTCCTCGTGGGATCCAGCCACCCAGATCTCCGTGGACCACCGCAGCCCGGTACCGCTGTACTACCAGGTGGCCAGCCAGATCGAAGAGGCGATCGACTCCGGCGCACTGCCCGTGGGCGCGCGACTGGACAACGAGATCGAGCTCGCCGCCCGGCTCGGCCTGTCCCGCCCGACGATCCGCCAGGCGATCGGCTCCCTGGCCGACAAGGGACTGGTGGTGCGCAAGCGCGGCGCGGGCACCCAGGTGGTGTTCAACCGGGTCAAGCGGTCGCTGGAGCTGAGCAGCCTCTTCGACGACCTCGCCCGGATCGACCAGAAACCCACCACGAAGATCCTCACCAACGAGGTGATCACGCCCTCCCCCGAGATCGCGCACATCCTCGGGATCTCCGAGCAGGACAAAGTGCTGCACCTGGAACGGGTCCGCTACGCCCGCGGCGAGCCGATCGCCCGGATGCAGAACTACCTGCCCGCAGGCCTGATAGAGCCGGAGGACGACCTGCTCGAAGAGCGCGGGCTCTACCAGTTGCTGCGCGCCTCCGGGGTGCACCTGCACGCCGCCCACCAGACGATCGGCGCACGCGTGGTCGCCGAGGCCGACGCCGAACTGCTCGACGAACCCGTGGGCGCACCGCTGCTCACGATGGAACGCACCACCTACGACCAAGCGGGCAAGGTCGTCGAATACGGCTCGCACGTCTACCGCGCCTCGTGCTACTCCTTCGACCTCTCCCTGCGCGGCAACTCCTGAGCCCGTCTGGCGAACTCATCTTGCGTGCGACGCGGGTAGTGCTGCTCCGTACGTAAATATGTCAGGACTTTTTCTTGACAGGGTTGTCGCGGCGGTGAAAACTACCGGCTACCGAACGGTGACGGATTCCTCGCCACGCCCATCGGCCGACGATCGGGCCGAGCACGTGAGCAGAGCCCGCTCGGACAACACCCTCTTCCCCACCTGAACACCCGGCCTGTTCGGCACCGCCGCTCGCCGGGGGAAGGGCATCGATGAGCAACGGCAGCGCCGCCGGCAACCGCCTGCGAGTTGGTTCAGCACCGGACTCCTGGGGCGTCTGGTTCCCGGAGGACGACAAGCAGACCCGTGGCACCGCTTCCTCGACGAGGTGTCCAAAGCCGGCTATGAGTGGATCGAACTCGGCCCCTACGGATACCTGCCCGCCGACCCGGGGCAACTGCGCGACGAGCTCGGCATCCGCAACCTGACCCTGTCGGCCGGCACCTGCTTCACCGGTTTCCACCGCGGTGACGTGTGGGCAGAGACCTGGGAGCACGTCAAGCAGGTCGCGGAGCTGACCAGCGCGCTCGGCGCGAAGCACATCGTCGTCATCCCGGACATGTGGCGCGACCCGGCTACCGGCGAGCAACTGGAGCAGCGCTCATTGGGCGCCGAGGTGTGGACGGCGCTGGGCAAGGGCACGGACCGGCTGGCCAAGGCGCTGCACGAGGAGTACGGCGTGCAGCTGCAGTTCCACCCGCACGCCGACAGCCACGTCGACACCCAGGAGCACGTCGGGCGATTCCTGGAGATCACCGACCCCGACCTGGTCACGCTCTGCCTGGACACCGGGCACATCGCCTACTGCGGCGGCGACAACCTGGCGTTGATCGAGAAGCACCCCAGCCGCATCGGCTACCTGCACCTCAAGCAGGTCGACCCGGCCGGTGGCGCCCGGCCCAATCGCCACCCAGATGACCGCCGGACACGCTTACGACACAAGCGAAATCCCGGCAGGTCGTCTGGGCACCCTCGCGGTGTGGCAGGGCCTGACACTCCACGACCGAACCAGGGCATCATGGTTCGCCCGCCGGGCCCCGCTGGGTGGGGATGAGGTCCCGGAGGTATTCGCGGTGTTGGGTGGGTAGTGCCCTGCCACCTGGTCGTGGTGTTCGTTTGGGGTCCACTGTGGACGGTGGGATGAACACCGGTCGCCGGTCCCGTATCTCGGTTTCCCATCGCTGGTTGTGCAGGGTCCGGTGATGATGACCGCAGACCCATCACCATGTTGCCCAGCTCGGTGCTTCCACCATCGACCCAGTGGGCGATGTGATGTGCTTCCGGGGTTCCCGGCGGCCGGTCGCACCCCGGAAACGCACACACCCCGTCCCGCTGCAGCAACGCCGCCCGCAGATGCGTCGGCGCGGTCCGCTTCGCCCGACCCACCTCCAGCGGGAGCCCGTCCCCGCCGAGAACCACCGGCAACACCTCGGCATCGCAGGCGATCCGTCGAGCATTCTCGGCGGTGATAGCCCGTTCGGTGTTAAGGGTCCCGGGCATACCAGTCTCGGCGGCGACGAACCCGAGCCCTCGCTTGAGGTCCTCGAAGTCGATGGAGATGGTGATGTGCGGCCGCTGTCCACCCGAACGCGGAACCCCGTCATGATCCAGCGCCAGGTCCAGGATGGCGGCGAAGCCGTCGGCGTTGCGCTGCCCCACCGTGCGCGGATCCTTCTCCCCCTCCACCTCCGGCCGCGGTGCGGCCAGCGGTTGCATCAGCGCGGCGAACTTCGCCCCGGCCTCGCGGTCGAGGCGGGCTTTGATGACCGTCATCCCATCCCGGGCAACCGTGTAGTGCAGCTCCCGCGACTCATGCTGGTCTTCCTCGTCGTCGTAGGCACCGTCCTGATCCAGCAGATAGCGGATGCGCTCGGCAAGCTTCTCCAGCTCACGAGGCGTCATCATCCGCGCATACCCGGCCAGGGTTGATTCGACCTCACCGACCTGATGACAGCGGGCATACTCCGGCAGGCGGCGGACCCCGTCCACGATCACCCGCGCATGCTCCAACCCGATCGCACCCTCTGCCAAAGCCGCAGCAGTCTCAGGCAGGTCGGCGGGCATGACCTCGCCATACAAGCTCTGCCGGTCCTCAACATTGCGGGCGACCTTGACGCGGGTTTTCGCATCACGCGCATCGATGTTGAGCAACCCCTGCAACCACACCTGCGCCGACCGGAACCCCAACTCGGCATACCCACCACGGTGGTCGGCTTCGGCGATGCACTGCAACTGCTCCATCATCAACACCCGCATCGCCTCCTCCAGTTCACGGATACGGGCGGCGAGTTCGGCATCCGTGCACGACACCGCCGACCGGGCACTGGTGGTGCCGACGGCCGGATCCTGGATGTTCAACAGCGGTGTCATACCAAATATTCTCCCGCATTAGAACACCAGTTCGCACGCCTTTTATGGTCACTTGATCAGGTGAAACACCCGACCCCGAAACCCAAAAACCCAAGCCGCGGAAACGAAAACACCGGAAACCACGACACAGCACCGAAAACCAGGGCACGTCGAAGGCGCCACCCAACCACCACCACACCACCAGCACGAGCGTCGTGAGCGGTTTCAGGCGCTATAGCCCCGAAAATCACGCACGGACCACCTCGGAACGCAGCGATCACCACCACCCACACCCCCTAGGCGAATGGCCGACCGAGACGAATCCCGCACCCGCCAGCGAAAAGCGACTACCAGTCAAACCCGGCTACGGCCCACCCAAAACCAAACCCCCAAAGGCCCCGACCCCGGCAAAAAGCCCAACCAAGAAAGCGAAACCCACGGCCAGTCCCCCGCCCCCTTTGCCGGCGCCGTTGTCGCCGACGACGGCCAGCACCTCGCCGGGGACGACCTCGAAGTCGGCGCCGTCGACGGCGGTCACCCAGCCGTAGCACTTGACCAGCCCGCGGGCGCAAAGCGTGGGCACCATCAGCTCTTCCTCCTCGCCACACGGTCCACCACGACCGCGGCGATCACCAGGGCCCCGGTGGCGACGTCCTGGTAGAGCGTCGACGCCGAGCTGCGTCAGCCCGGATCGCAGGACCGCGACGATCAGCGCTCCCATCAGCGTCCCGAGCACCGATCCCCGGCCGCCGAACAAGCTCGTGCCGCCGAGCACCACCACAGTGATCAAGTCGAGGTTGCCCAGCTGGTAGGCGTTCGGGTCGGCGTTGGGCACCCGGCCGAGCGCCTGCCAGGCCGAAGATCACCCCGGCCACGACGTACACCGACAGCAGCGAGCGGTCGACCTTGATGCCGGAGGGCCGGGCCGATTCCGGCGCGTTGCCGACGGCGTAGACGTGCTTGCCCCAGGCGGTTCGGGTCAGCGCATACCAGACCAGCAGGTACAGCAGCAGCGCCAGCGTCATGCCGTACGGGAGGATCACGGCGGTGGGCCTGGTCGGCGTCCGGGTGCACCGTGGTGAGATCGATGTGGGACAGGTGCGCGAGGCGGCTGTCGTCGTAGCCCACGATGGACAGGTCGCGCGGCATCTCCACCCCGGCCCGCCTCAGCACGTGCATCAGGCCCATCGCGCAGCGGTCGTTCCCGGCGAGCAACGCGGTGGGCAGCCGGTCCTCGTCGAGCAACGCCCGTCCGGCCACCATGCCGGCGTCTTCGTTGTGCGCACCGGCGATCACCCTGATCTGGTCCTGGAGTCCCCGGCGCCGCATGGCATTCCGGTAACCGCGACGCCGGCCTGCGGAGCCGGGATCCGTGCCGCCGTCGACGAGCGCGATGCTGGCGCGTCATATTCCTGCCCGGCACGCTCGGCTGCACCTTCGCCCCGACCACCGCGATCATGGTCGCCTCCCGGTTCGTGCTGCGTCTGGCGGTCGGCGGCGCCTCGGTCACGGTGCCCACCTACCTGGCGGAGATCTCACCGGCGGAACGGCGCGGACGGCTGGTCACGCAGAACGAGCTGATGATCGTCTCCGGGCAGCTGCTCGCGTTCACCTTCAACGCCGGGATCGCCGCCGCGCTCGGCGACAGCACGCACGTGTGGCGCTGGATGCTCGTGGTGACAACGCTGCCAGCGGTGGTGCTGTGGTTCGGGATGCTGGTGATGCCGGATGCGCACCAAGTAAACCCAACCGGCCGTGCAAGGGAGTTGATGATGGCTGTTCGCGTAGCGGTCACGGATTCCGCAGAAGGCGACGTCGCACTGCGCACCGCCGCCGCCGAGGCCGCCCTGCGCGGCACCGGCCTGCTGGTGAGATCCGCGCCCGCTACGCGTGATCAGGAAGACCAGTCCCGTGCCCGTCGTGGTCGCACCCGCTGTTGCAGCGTGCTCCGCAAATGCACCGGCGGCCTCTCCCCCTGAAGCGGGACACCTCCTGGCCCGATCCAGACCCTCGTCCTACCTGGTCCGAGCTCACGGAAACATCCGCGCGCGCACTACTCAGGCCAAATGCGAGGGCAGCATGAGTAGTTCACCCCGTACCTGGCTCCGGTGCCGGACGTCACAGTGGATAGCACGACCGAAGCAGTTCGACCCACCAGACATCCGCCGACGAAATCGGGGTGTGACCATGTCCCAGCTCACCCAGCGCTCCCACACCGCATCACTGGCTTCCTGCCTCCTAGACGAACTTGATCGTCGCGCCAAACTCGCCGAGCTCTGCATGAACCACGCGCTCGAACAGCAGTGCTGGGACCTCGTGCCGCGGCACCACCGCGAACTGCTCGTCGTCCGAGCGGAAATCCGTCGGCGCCTGGACGCCCTCGAGGACTTCCCCGGCCACGTCGGATCGCGCCTGGACGAGTGGACAGACGATACGGTCGGCTCCGGTTGAGTCCCGACAGATCAGACAGGGCGCTCGCCCCTTCGCGGCACCTGCGCCGCGAAGAAGTCATCGTGGTCCGTCGCCGCCGAACCACGGGGTATCGCACGCACGGTTCGAAAGGTCGGTGTAGAACGCCGCGATGGGCGCGAAAACCGCTCCGTGCGACACCGCGAGCGCGATGGCCAAGGCCAGGGCCAGCGCGATGAGCGCTGGGGACTTGGTCGGAGGCGAATCCGTTGCGAAGAAAACCAGTTGCCCGAATGGCACGCCGCACCCTAGCCTCCTCGGTACACAGGAAGGGAGGTGGTCCAACGTTGAATACCAACAGGACTTGTGAGGTGGCTGTCCGCTAGGACCGCCCACGGTACTCCAGCCGACCCGTGTCGTCATGATCCTGCGGGATTCGGCGCGGGCATGCGGTCGGCGAATACCAGGCAGCTACCCGACCCCGGAGCCCCGAACTGCGTCCGGTTCGGCCTGTACGGACAAACCGGCAGGAATCGGCTCCGGGGTTGCTGCTTCTTCGGTCGGGGTTTGCCATTCGCGAAGACCCGGTCGAGCTCAGGACCCGGTCGGCGCAGCAGGCCAGTCGGCGCTTGCGTTAGCGATCAGCGGATGGTGTCAGAGGCATGCGGCACGCTGTTCCCAGGCGCCCGCGGCGCTCAGGTCGCCCAGAACTCCGGCGGGGGCAGGCTCGCCGCCAGCTCAGCGGCGTGGCCGACGGTTGGCTCGATGCCCGCCTCGCCGAGGGCGTCCAGCGCGGCCCCCGCCACTGGGGGCAGCGCCGCTCGGTGCGGTACCGCCTCCGGAAGGCGTTCTCGCAGGGCCGTCAGCAGCGCGGCGGCCACCTGGGAGACCTCGGCCGTCGGCACCGAGCCGGACAGCACGACGCTCACCTTGCCCTCGGCCAGGCCGGATCGCAGGGCCGCCACCTGCGCGTACATCGCGAGGCGCCGGCCCTGCTCGGTGACGATTGCCTGCGCCACCGCGTCGCCGGCGGCCGCCACCGCCAGCACCGTGCGCGCCACGCGCGGCCGGTCCGATGGAGCTATGGTCGACGTCCGGCTGGTGACGGACCGGTTGAGCTCGGCGACGTCCGTTCGCCCGTAGAACTCCAGCAGTGCCGGGGTCAGGCACAGCCTGCCATCCGGCCCGCGCGAGGCGCTGGAGAAGGAGTGCGGCATCCGCATCGTCCGCAGCTCCTACTCGGTGCGCGCGCCAGGGGCCGCCGTCACCCACCTGCTCGACATCGACGCCGCCGCGCCGGTGCTGATCGGCGACGAGACGGCATACACGGCCGACGACACGACGGTGCTCCTGGGCGAGATGACCTACCGCAGCGACGCGTACCGCTTCCAGGCTGACTTGTTCCGGCCAGCCTGAGAACCTGATTCTCAACCCGGGGACTGCTGACGCTGGAGGCAGTGGCTGTACTGGAAGGTGGCGACGGCCTGGCCAAAGTTTGGAAGACCGTGCTGGCCCGCTTCGTCCACAACGACCGGCTCGTCGACGCCCTGCACCAGCGGGCCTTCTGCGCCCTCCGGGCCTCACCCGGCCTGCGGGTGAATGGCCACCGCCTGCGCGATCGCGGGCCTGTTCGCGTTCGTCCCGGCGCATAGGGAGAATTCCGCTGATGATGCCGAGCTCGACGAAGAAGCGGACGCCGAGGAGACGACCCAGTTGCAAGTAGCCGCGATCGACCCTGCCAGCCCCAGCATCAGCGGGGTCGGCTTAGCACCCTTCCGCGGTTGGCGCGTCGCGCCCGAGCGCCTGCGTGATCTGGCCGGGCGCTACGCCACGCCCTGGGATCAACATGCCGGCGCCTGGGACGGGTCGGCTGAGGAAGCAGCGAGCGTCCTGCGGTCATGGCAGCGAAGCGGCGCGCTGGTGCGCGAGCCCGCCCGTGCTGTGTACGCCTACGAACAGACCGGCCCGCGCGGGTCCCAGCGCGGGCTGCTCGCTGCCGTCCACCTGGACAGCCGCCTGTTGCCGCACGAGGACGTCATACCCAGTCGCGCCAACGGTATTGGCCGGGTCCTTGAGGTCGGTCGGCTGAACCTCGAGCCCTTGCTGCTGGGCTACTCGGGCGGTGGGCGCACCGCAGCACACCTCGATGCAGCGACCCGGCGCACGCCGGCGTCGGAAGTCCTCGCCTCGGACGGACAACGGCACCGGTTATGGCGCATCACCGACCAAGCGGCGCACGCTGACATCACGACCGAGCTCAGCCGCATCCCGGCCTTCCTCGCCGACGGGCACCATCGTTGGGTCGCGGCCCGGCAGCTCCGCCGCTACCTCCACGCCGAAGGTCGCGGCACGGGCCCGTGGGACTACATCTCCGGTTTGCTCGTCGACGTCCAGCGCAGCCCGATGGCGCTTTCCCCGGTCCACCGCGTCCTGCCGCACGTCAATCCGACAGCAGCCCTGAACTCCGCGGCGACCCGATTCCGGGTAGCCAGGTTGCGGGGCGGCCTCACCGAATGGTTGCGCGTGCTCCGGCAGAACGCCCAGCACGCAATCGCCTTCGTTGTGGTGACCGGGCACGAGGCGTTCCTGCTGATCGACCCGCACCAGGCATTCGTGGCCGAAGAACTGCGCCGGGTTCCAGCGGCACTTCGCCGGATGCAGCTCACCGTCCTGCACGCAGCTGTGATCGAAACGCTTTGGCGCGTACCGGACTCGCCCGAGGACATCCACTACGAGGCCAGCCCCACCAAGGCCGCGCGCCAGGTCCAGGAGTTCGGTGGCATCGCCGTGCTGGTCGCGCCACCACGGCAGGCGGATCTCCAGAACGCCGCCGGGGCGGGCTTGAGGCTGCCGCGCAAGTCGACCTCGTTCGGCCCCAAGCCGCACCCCGGTCTCGTCCTCCGCCTCCTCGACGAAGACTGACTCCCCAGCAGGCGAGGAAGTCAGCGATCGGTGCTGGACCGGCAACTGACGACTGCCGCCGACGGCGCGCAGCAGGCCCGCTCAGTCGTGGCCGGCCTTGAACCGAGCGCGGTCGTGGTCCGCGTCCGCGTCGTTGTGCAGGTCGTCGCCCAGCTCGACGCGGACCCAGTGCAGCTTGCCGGTGAACGCGTTGTCCCCCACCGGGTAGTCGTCGGTGACCGGTGTGGCACGGTCGACGCCGATGTCGAAGGTCTCGTCGAAAGCGAAGTAGTACGGGATCGTTTTCGGGACCACGACCTCGCCGACCTGTTCACCGTCAACGTGCAGCGCCACGTCACCGCCCCTGCCGACGTCGCCGCCGTGGTACGAGAACTCCATCCGGATCTCGTGGCGCCCGCCCGCCAGCGGAACACGTGCCCATGCCGCGTGCACCTTCAAGCCGAAGTAGTTGTAGGCGTAGCAGAGCCGCCCCTCGTGGAAGTACACCGACCAGCCGCCGAAACGGCCGCCTTGCGCGATGATCACCCCCGCCGCAGCGCTGTCGCCGGTCTCGACCTGGGCTGTCACGCTGTGCGAGCGGTTCTTGACGTTGGGCGCGGTTTCCTCCGTCAGCCGCTTCGCTCCCGCGTGGAACGTGATCGATCGGCGATCTCCCATGAGGTCGAGCCGTCCGGCCTCCATCGGGTTCTCCCGCTCGGTCATCCGGTCGTCGAGCGGGAACACGTTATACCTGCTCGCCTCGATGAGGAACAGGTGCTTGAGCTCGTTCAGCTTGCCGGGATGCTCGGCGGAGATGTCGCGCGCCTGCGTCCAGTCCACAGTGGTGTCGTAGAGCTCCCACACGTCGTCGTCGAACGAGCGGCGCTGGTCGCCTTGCACCATCTCCCACGGCGTGCCGTGGCGGGTCACCGCCATCCAGCCGTCGCGGTAGATGCCCCGGTTGCCGACCATCTCGAAGTACTGCAGCCGATGCCGGTCCGGCGCTTCGGCGGCGTTGAAGCTGTAGAGCATGCTGGTGCCCTCGATCCGCTGCTGGGCGACACCGTCCATCTCGACCGGGTGCGGGATGCCTGCGGCTTCGAGCACGGTGGGCACGACGTCGATCACGTGGTGGAACTGGTGGCGCAGCCCGCCCCGCTCGGCGATCCCGCGCGGCCAGTGCACCACCATGCCGTCCCGCGTGCCCCCGAAGTGCGAGGCGACCTGCTTGGTCCACTGGTAGGGGGTGTTCATCGCCAACGCCCAACCCACCGGGTAGTGGGCATGGGTCGTGGCATCGCCCAACGCGTCCGCGTTTTCGACGATGAATTCGGCGGTGTCGGGTATGCCGCTGGCGAAACGGTGCTCGTTTAGTGTGCCGCCGAGTCCTCCTTCGGCGGACGCCCCGTTGTCACCGAGGATGTAGATGAACAGCGTGTTGTCCAGCGCGTCGAGCTCCTCCAACGCATCCACGAAACGCCCCACCTGGTCATCGGTGTGTTCGGCGAAACCCGCGTAGAGCTCCATGAGCGACGCGGCGGCCCGCTGCTCCGTCGCCGACAGCTCGTCCCAATGCGGCACGCCTTCCGCCCACGGCGCCAGCTCGGCGTCCTCGGGCACCACGCCGAGTTCTTTCTGGCGCCGCAGGGTGATTTCTCGCTGCCGGTCCCAGCCGTGATCGAACTCGCCCTCGTACTTGTCCCGGTACGCGCGGGGGACGTGGTAGGGCGCGTGCGTGGCGCCGAACGGCAGGTAGACGAAGAACGGGTGGTCCGGCTTCAGCGACCGCTGGTCCCGCACCCAGTCGATCGCCTGATCGACCAGATCCTCCGACAGGTGGTAGCCGTCCTCCGGGCGGCGCGACGGCTCGACGGGAGTCGTCCCGTCGAACAGCAGCGGGTACCAGTGGTTCATCTCGGCGCACAGGAACCCGTAGAACTTCTCGAAACCCTCCCCCGTGGGCCACCGGTCGAACGGCCCGGCCGCGCTCACGTCGCGGGCCGGGGTCTGGTGCCACTTGCCGAACGCCGCGGTGTTGTAGCCATTCCCCCGCAGCACCTGCGCCAGAGTGGCGGCACTGCGGGGCCGGATTCCGCTGTATCCCGGTGCGGCGCTGGCCATCTCGGTGGTGACCCCCATGCCCACCGAATGGTGGTTGCGCCCGGTCAGCAGCGCCTGCCGAGTCGGCGAGCAGATCGCGGTGACGTGGAAGCGGCTGTAGCGCAACCCGCCGTCGGCGAGCCGTTCGGCGGTCGGCATCCGGCATGGCCCGCCGAACGCGCTGGGAGCGCCGAAACCCATGTCGTCGATGAGCACGACCACCACGTTCGGCGCTGTTTCCGGAGGTCGCACCGGCTGAACTGGTTCGAACTGAGGCTCCTGATCGCGCACGTCCACGGACGTGGCCGGGGTGCCAACCGCATCTGGAATCGGCAAACGCTCGCGGGAAACGACCGCGTCGCTCATTCAGACCTCCTGGACAACATCCGAGTCCTGCCCGAGTTGTGAAACGGCAGCATTCAGCGGAACGGGTTAGGGTGTAGGCCTTGATCATCTTTCCTCAACCCAGACACGTGTGCAAAAAATCGCCTCGCCCGTGTACATTCGTGACGCTTCGTGATCGCTTCGTGGGTGGAGATCGCATCCGTGTTCTGGCGGTACAAGGTGAACGTCCGTGCGGCGTTGCGGCTGGCACGCGGCTGGAGCCAACGCGACGCGGCGGATCAATGGAATTACCGGTGGCCTGCGGACCCGAAGAGGTGCCCAGCCAAGCGCGGACTCCCTCAACGGGAAGGCAACAGACATCAGCATATAAGACGTCGAACGTCTACGACAATTGTTAGCCCGTGACCACAGCAACCAACGTCGTGCCCTGCGAAAACTTTCCCGTCTCTACCAATGAAAAGATTCCGTACATCATCTTTGCGACGTATATCCAGTCAAGGCGCAACTTGTGTCCGTGTTCGAAAGAATCAATAAAATCATCCAGCTCACGGGTACGGCGAGCATAGCCGCCCATGTGAAACTCGCATTCTATCGACCAATTACCCGTGTCTTCACCAAAGGCTCGCCTTTGGAGGCTGGCGATGTCATTGCGTAAGAAATCACCTCCCTTTAGCGCCGAGAAACCCAGCGCATGCTGTCCCGGTTTGAGCCCCAGGAGATCGTCAAAGTCGGTTTGTGCTGGTAGCGGCTGCGATGATCGGAATGATTCGGGTTCGGTCAGCGGCGATACGTTCCAGAGTTCGGGTGATCTGGGTGATTCCGGCCAGGCGTAATAGCCCGAGGGCGAGGTTGCGGAGGGTGGCCATGACCTGGGCTCCTGTTCCGGTGTAGGCGTGTTGGTGGTCTTCGCGGTAGACGACGTCTCGAACCCAGTGAATCTTGTTCTCTATGCCCCAATGTTGGCGGACGAACCGGGCGATCAGGTCGGCGCCGGCTTGTTCGGCGGTCAGGCTGGTGATGCCGTGCACGACCTCCTTGGTCAGGTGGTTACCCGCGTGGTCGAAGGTGTCGCGGCGGATACGAAACACTTGTGCGGCACCGGGAAAGTCAACATCGTTGGCCGGTGCGACCCAGATCTGGCGGCGCACGATCTTGCCTGTGCTGCGGTCGGTTTCGGCGTGATGCGCGGTGCCCGGCGCGGCCGGCGGGAGCACTGAGGCGATCTGGGTGAGCAGGGTGGGCTGGTTGCCTTTCACCGTGAGTGCGTAGTGGCCGCCCCGGTCCTGGGTCAGGTACGCGGCGGTGGTGTGCTGGGCGTGCGCGGCGTCCCCGGTGACGACCACACCGGTCAGATCGATGTCCTTGAGCAGCGCGGCCACCTGGGTGATCTCGTTGGTGCCCTCAGGAACCCGCAACTGAGCAATGACGACGGCTTCTCGGTGCAGCATCGCCGAGAACAGCTTCACCTCGCTGCCTTCCGGATCGCCGGGCGCCACCGTGTTCCGCAGGGTCTTGCCATCCATGGCCACACCGACCAGTCCCTCTGGTCCGTGGTCATCACCCCCGGCCACATCGACGCCACGGGCCAGGGCCGCAGCCGCAGCTTGCTCCCGCAGCCACCGGCACACCTGCTCATCGGCGGCGTCAGCATCGATATCGTGCGCCACCCGACGAATCGTCGATTCGCTGGGCGCGACATAACGCCCGGTCAACAGGTGCCGACGGCAGCCGGCCAACACCAACAACTCCTGCGGCAGGTCCGCGGCACGATCCCCCGCTTCCCGGAAGTTACCGGCCCCGGCCAGCGCTGCGAACACCGTTACCGCCAGCACTGAACCAACCCGGTGACGAACCCCGCGCGGCTTGCGCGGGTCAGGCACCCGACTCAGCATCTCGACCAACCCGCCCACCGCGGCAACACCGACGTCCATGCCGATCTCCACGGACGCACCGAACCCGCCAGCAATCGGCGAGCACGAATCCTGGACATGCGACACTGACACCGGTGGCCTCCTGTTAGGACGATGATCAAGGTGTGGTAACCCGCATCATCGCAGGCAGAAGGCCACCACCCACATCCAGACACACCACGCGTCACCACGCACTCAGGACTTCACACCAAGATCACAAACTTTGACGTTCCCCTGGTTTGAGCCCTGCCGCTATCCCCGCTAATGTCCCACCTGTTCCGCACGCACAACATATTACATCAAATTTGATTCCTATCTCTTGCGGCAGTTCCTTACAGCCCGTCAGTGCGAGCTCATTGCTGCCCCCTTCCGGTATCAAGTAGAATTCACCGAACGTATCGCGAAGCTCATTGAGCACTTCTGACGAAGTCTTGTTGCGGTAGCTGGCACGATCTAGATACGAGAGGCGCATTCCCATGCTGACGGCATAATCCAGTGAAGGATTGAGCGGAAGATGTTCTTCGCCTCGAATGATCCCGATAGTGCGGAAATCAAAATAGTGCCCAACCGCTGCGGTGGCACGGATGTGATTCGAATAGGCTCCGCCGAAGGTAAGCAAGCTCGTCGCGTTCTGCTCTTTGGCGGCCGCAATATTGTACTTTAGTTTACGCCATTTGTTGCCAGGGATATCAGGGTGAATAAGATCGTCACGTTTGATGTACAGGCGAATGCCGCACCGTTCCAACGCCTCGTCTCGCAACTCAACGAGAGGCGACGGAACCCGCACGGCGAAGTCGTTGATCCCTGCCACGGAGCGAGCATACCCGCGAGGTATCGGCGAGATAGGCGGAAGAGGCTGGAAGCATCCTGACGGTGAACAGCGAGACAGCAGCAGCACCGAATTACCAGCAGCCCCAGAAGTTGCCTACAGACCACAGCAGCAGAAAGCGGGAGAAGCCAGGCAGACACCAGCACAGCGACGGACCTGCAGGAGCCAGCCGGCACCAGCGAACCGACCCACCAACGAACCGCAGCAACCCGGAACGATCGAACGTCACCGACGGCCACGCGGCATGATCATCGCAGCCGAAGCGGCGCCAATGAAGCGATCACGAAACGTCACGAATGTGCACGGGCGAGGCGATTTTTTGCGCACGTGTCCGGGTTGAGGAAAGAAGATCAAGGTCTACGCCCTAGCCCGCATTCAGCGGAACTGGAGAACGGAAATTCCGAAATGGCGAGACCCCGCCCTCGGATAAGTCACCGGACGGGGTCTCGCCAGCCCTCACGGCTGATTGCGCGCGGCCCGCTCGGTGCGGGCCGACCTGCACGTCGGGATCAGACGAGGTCGAACCGGTCGAGGTTCATCACCTTGTCCCACGCCGCGACGAAGTCGCGCACGAACTTCTCCTTCGCGTCGTCGCTCGCATAAACCTCGGCGAGCGCCCGCAGCTCCGAGTTCGAGCCGAAGACGAGGTCGGCGCGGCTGCCGGTCCACTTGACCTCGCCCGAGGCTTCGCGAGCCTCGAAGGTCTGCGCGTCCTCCGACGTCGACTTCCACTTGGTGCCCAGGTCGAGCAGGTTCACGAAGAAGTCGTTGGTCAGCTTCCCCGGGGTGTCGGTGAGGACACCGAGCTCCGAGGAATCGTAGTTCGCGCCGAGGACCCGCAGACCACCGACGAGGACGGTCGTCTCCGGCGCGCTCAACGTGAGCAGGTTCGCCTTGTCCAGCAGCAGGTACTCGGCCGGGAGCCGGCTGCCCTTGCCCAGGTAGTTGCGGAACCCGTCCGCGGCGGGCTCCAGCGCGGCGAAGGAGTCCGTGTCGGTCTGCTCCGACGAGGCGTCGACTCGGCCCGGCGTGAACGGCACCTCGACCTCGTGGCCGGCGGCCTTGGCGGCCTGCTCGACGGCCGCGCACCCACCGAGCACGATCAGGTCGGCCAGCGAGACCTTCTTGCCCCCGGCCTGGGCGGCGTTGAACGACTCCTGGATGCCCTCCAGGGTGCTCAGCACCCTGGTCAGCTGGTCAGGGTTGTTGACTTCCCAACCCTTCTGAGGCTCCAGGCGGATCCGCGCGCCGTTGGCGCCACCGCGCTTGTCGCTGCCGCGGAACGTCGAGGCCGACGCCCACGCCGCGGAGACCAGCTGCGAGACGTCCAGACCCGAGTCGAGAATCTTGGCCTTCAGGTCGGCGATGTCCTCGGCACCGACGGGCTCGTCGACGACCGCCGGGAGCGGGTCCTGCCACAGCAGGGTCTCCTCCGGCACCTCCGGGCCGAGGTAGAGCGACTTCGGCCCCAGGTCGCGGTGAGTCAGCTTGAACCACGCCCGGGCGAAGGCGTCCGCGAACTCGTCGGGGTTCTCCATGAACCGCCGCGCGATCGGCTCATAGATCGGGTCGTACCGGAGCGCGAGGTCGGTCGTCAGCATGTTCGGCGCGATCCGCTTCGACGAGTCGTGGGCGTGCGGCACCGTGCCTTCACCCGCACCGCCCTTCGGCTTCCACTGCTTCGCGCCGGCCGGGCTTTCGGTCAGCTCCCACTCGAAGCTGAAGAGGTTCCAGAGGAAGTTGGTGCTCCACCTCGTCGGCGTCGAGGTCCAGGTGACCTCGAGACCGCTGGTGATGGTGTCCGCTCCGCTGCCGGCGCCGAAGGCGTTCTTCCAGCCCAGGCCCTGCTCCTCCAGCGGGGCGGCCTCGGGGTCGGCCGCGAGGTTGCTGTCGGGCGCCGCGCCGTGGGTCTTACCGAAGGTGTGACCACCGGCGATCAGCGCGACCGTCTCCTCGTCGTTCATCGCCATGCGGCCGAACGTCTCGCGAATGTCGCGGGCCGCGGCGATCGGGTCCGGGTTGCCGTTCGGGCCCTCCGGGTTGACGTAGATGAGGCCCATCTGGACCGCCGCCAGCGGCTTTTCGAGGTCCCGGTCACCGGTGTAGCGCTCGTCGCCGAGCCACGTGGTCTCGGGGCCCCAGTACACGTCCTCGTCGGGCTCCCAGACGTCCTCGCGACCACCGGCGAAGCCGAAGGTCTTGAAGCCCATCGACTCCAGGGCGACGTTGCCGGCCAGGATCAGCAAGTCGGCCCACGAGATGTTCTGGCCGTACTTCTTCTTGACCGGCCATAGCAGGCGGCGGGCCTTGTCGAGGTTGACGTTGTCCGGCCAGCTGTTCAGGGGCGCGAAGCGCTGCTGACCGGCGCCGGCGCCACCGCGGCCGTCGCTGGTGCGGTACGTGCCCGCGCTGTGCCACGCCATCCGGATGATCAGCGGACCGTAGTGCCCGAAGTCGGCCGGCCACCAGTCCTGCGAGGTCGTCAGCACCTCTTCGATGTCCCGCTTGACGGCGGGCAGGTCGAGGGCCTTGAACGCCTCGGCGTAGTCGAACTCCTCGCCCAGCGGGTTGGCCACCGGCGGGTTTTTCGCGAGGATCTTCACGTTGAGCCGGTTCGGCCACCACTGGCGGTTTCCCCCGCCCTCGGTCGGGTGCGGGGCGCGTCCGTGCGCGACCGGGCACTGGCCTGCGCTCTCCTCCTGCGCCTCGTCAACAACGGCGTCAGTGCTGTCAGTCACGGGAATCCTTTCGGGCTCTCTTCAGCTGGTTTTTTCCGGAACTGGCTCGGCGGAACAGGCCGGGCACAGTCCCCAGTAGATGACCTCGGCCTCGTCGATCGTGAAGCCGTGGGCGTCGGAGGCAGCCAAGCAAGGTGCGGCGCCCACAGCGCAATCGACGTCGACGATGACGCCGCACGACCGGCATGCGAGGTGGTGGTGGTTGTCCCCGATCCGCGCCTCATAGCGGGCCAAGGACCCCATCGGCTGGATGCGACGCAGCAAACCCGCGGCGGTCAGCGCGCGCAGCACGTCGTAGACGGCCTGGTGGGACACCTTGGGAAGATCTTTGCGCACGGCACCGATGATCGATTCCGTGTCAGCGTGCGGGCGATCATGCACCGCAGACAGCACTGCCACCCGAGGACGGGTCACGCGCAGTGCAACCCCGCGCAGCATGCGCTCGAGGTCCGCAGTCGTTGGCACGCGCCGCAGTCTGGTCCATTTTCTTGAATTAATCAAGAGTGGAGCAGTGCTCATCCGCACGCACGTCCGAATCGTGACTCGGGAACCACGCCCGCCCCGGGTGCAGGATGCTGCGTTTCGGTCGCATTGTGGTGCGCAACGGTTCGCGTTCAACTGGGGGCTCGGCAAGCTCAAGGCCAACCGTGATCAGCGGAAAGCTGAAGCCTCATACGGCCTCGAACTGCTCACCCGCCTGGGACGCGCCGACGAGGCACGCACCGAACTGGAGCTCGCAGTGCGGCTGTGCGGCAACGAGCGCGAAAGGGCGGTGCTGGAGCGCAAGCTCGCCGACCTCGGCTGACCCGGGCCGGAGATGGCGATCGGCGCCAATCCACCACTGCCCGTCGCCCGCTGTTCATCCGTCGCTCTCCAGCGCCCGGTAGCGTGGCGGCACTTAGGGAGGTCAGGCGTGGAACTGCGGCATCTCGTCTCATTTCTAGCTATTGCCGAAGAACTGCACTTCGGCCGGGCCGCGGCGCGGCTGCACCTGGCTCAGCCTTCGCTGAGCCAGCACCTGCAGCGGCTCGAACGCTCGGTCGGGGTGGCGCTGGTAGCCCGGAACTCGCACGAGGTCCGGCTCACCCCCGCCGGGGTAACCTTCCGCGAGCTCGCACAGGACATTGTTGCCAGGGCGGAGCGGGCGGGGCAGGCCGCGCGTGCGGCCGCTGCCGGGCGGGCCGGCACAGTCCGGGTCGGGTACAACTTCCCCGCCGGGCAACGGATCCTGCCCGCCACGCTGAGCGCGTTGCACAGCCGCCACCCGGCGATCGACGTGACCATGTTCGAGATGCGGACCGGCCCGCAGCTGGCGGCTCTCGCCGACGGGCGGCTGGACGTCGCGATGGTGTACGGCAAGCCGACGGCGACCAGCCTCACCAGCCGCCTGCTGCTGCGCGTACCGCTGGTCGCCGTGGTCGGCCGGGAACACCGCTGGGCCGGTCTCGACCGGGTGCCTTTCGGCGAGCTCGCCGGGGAACCCTGCGTGCTGTTCAACCGGGCACAGTCGTCGGCCATGTACGACACGATCTTCTCCGCCGCCCGGACCAGCGGAATCCAGCTCACCGTCGCCGAAGAGGTCGACGACCCGGGTGCGACGGCCATCCTCGCCGCGGTCAAGCCGGTTGTCGGCTTCGCCTCGGCGCTGCGGGGCGGGCTCGCCGACGTCCGCTCTCCCGGCGCGCGCACCACCACCGTCCCGCTGGTCGACCCCGTACCCATCCTCGAGCTCCACGCCGTCTGGCCCACCGAGCACGGCCCGCTCGTGAACGCGTTCCTGGAATGCCTTCCCCCCGGTGCGCTGGAGTGAGGATTCACCTGCAGGCGACGTGCTCCACAGCTGGCGGCCCGATGGCGGAACCCGCTGCTGCGTCGTGTTCGTAGCGTCATTTCAGGCCGGATCTCACGAACGCGTTCACGATGTGCCGTTGCAGCACCAGGTAGAGCGCGAACACCGGAAGGCAGGTCAGTCCCGCGGTGGCCATCAGCGGCCCCCACTCGTTGCCCTCGGTGCCGAGGAAGCTGCGCAGGCCGAGCTGCACCACCGCGTTGCTGCGCTGCAGCACCATGGCCGGCCAGAAGTACTCGTTCCACGCCGTGATGACCAGCAGGATGCCCAACGCCGCAAGCACCGGGCGCAGCGAGGGCACCACAACCGTCCACAATGAACTCCAAGATGACCGGCCGTCCATCCGGGCCGCGTCGAGCAGCTCCTTCGGGAAGTTCTTGAGGTGCTCCCGCAGCAGCAGCACGCCCAATGCCGAGCACAGCGTCGGGATGATCACCCCGGCCAGCGTCTCCAACAGGCCCAACCGGGCCAGCAGCACGTAGTTGGGCAGCATCGTCGCTTGGAACGGCACCAGCCAGGTGCCCACGAACATCAGATGCAGCAACCGCTGGAACGGGAACGACCAGGCCGCGAAGGCATAAGCGGCGAGCAGCGCGATCAGCAGCTGCCCCAGCGCGCTGAGCACGGCCACGATCGCGGTGTTCAGCAGCATCCCGGCGAGGTCGATCTTGCCGAGCGCGTCGGCGTAATTGCCGGTGGACAGCGGCCACGGCAACACCGACAGCTGGTAGACATCACCGGGAGCGCGCAACGACGTGGCGTAGAGCCAGTAGATCGGGAACACGCAGAACAGGCCGAGCAACCCGAGGGCGGAGTGGCCCAGGGCCCGCTGCGCCGGGCTGCGCGCGCCGACCGGCTCGTCGTTCGCGCTGCGTTCAGTCGTCATGATGGCTCAACCGATCCGCCAGGCTCGCCAGCAATGCGGCGAGCACGATGAATCCCAGGAAGAAGACGATCCCGGCCGCTGCGGCCAACCCCGCGTCGTGGCTGCGGAACCCGTATTCCCACAACAGGTAGTAGACGTTGGTGGTGGAGCCGACCGGGCCTCCTTGGGTGAGGGTGTCGATCAGCGGGAAGGTCCACTGCGCGGACAGCAACACCGTCATCAGCACCAGGAAGGCCAGCGTCGGCGAGAGCAGCGGCAGTGTGACCCACCGCGTGATCTGGCCGCGCGAGGCTCCGTCGACCTGCGCGGCCGCCGCGTAGTCCGGGTTGATCCCGGTCAGCCCGGCGGAGACGACGAGCGCGGCGAACCCGACCAAGTGCCACCCGGTGATCACGATGATGACCAACTGCGCGGTCCCGGTGGTGTTGATCCAGTTCAGCTCGGTTCCGAGCAGCCGGTTGACAACACCGGCGGTCGGATCGAGCAACCACTGCCAGACCGCGGCCCCCGCGACCGGCGCGACGAGCATCGGCGCGAACACCAGGCCGCGGTAGACAGCCGCGGCGCGGCCGCGCACATGGCGGGTCAGCAGCCCCACGACGGTCGGGATCAGCACGGTGAACGGCAGCATCCCGGCGATCACCACGAAAGTGCGCAGCACCGACTCGCCCAGCTCCGGCGTGGTCAGCAGGCGAACGTAGTTCGCGAACCCGACTTCCCGCATGGGTGAGGTCGGCACGAGGTTCCAGGAGTGAACCGACAGGTACGCCGTCTGCGCGAGCGGCTGGTAGGTCCACAAGACGAGCAGCGCGACGGCAGGCGCCAAGTAGAGGTACGGCGGTGCGATCCGCCGCACCCGGCTCCACGCCGACCGGCGTGCGGCGGGCGCAGCCTCCGTGCCCGCCGCACTCGGGGAGGGGACCTCCACGAAAGTGCCGGTCACCAGGCCCCCACCACTTCGTGGACCATCCGCAGGCGCTCGGCCGCGTCCACGTCGTAGACCTGGTCGGCCGTGGACAGCGGGACCGCGGTGGCCACGATCTGGTCGCCGAACACGTCGATGCGGCTGAACCCCGCGTCCGCTCCGGCGCGCAGCCGGCCCTTTGGCGGGACCGCGGCCACGCCGTAGGCGAGTGCTGGGCCCACCCAAACCGGGATTCCGGCCAGCGCACCGCACCCGGTGTGGTGCGCGTGCCCGCTCACGATCAGCCTCACGTCGGTGCCCCTGAGCACCTCTGCCAGCCGGTCCGCGCCGCGTAACCGGAGCAGGTGCACCGTCGGCACCGGCGAGGGCAGTGGCGGGTGGTGGCTGATCAGGACGGTGCCCCGGGGGCCGAGGTGGCCAGCACGCGGGCCAGCCAGTCCAGTTGCGCGTCCGACAGGTGACCGTCGTGGTGGCCGGGCTCAGTGCTGTCCATCGTCACCACCCGAAGGCCGTCCACCGTGGACACCGAGTCGCAATCGCCCGTCGCGGGTTGCTCGTCGAGCAGCTCGGCGCGGAATGCCGCGCGCTCGTCGTGGTTTCCCATCGCATAGACGATTTCGGCGCCGATCCGGCGTGCGGCAGGTGCGACGATGCTGCGCAGCCTGCGGTAGGCCGCCGGGTCTCCGTCGTCGGCGAGGTCACCCGTGAGCAGCAGCGCCGCCACGTCGGCCTCGGAGTTCTCGACCATCTCGACGGCCGTGGTCAGGTTCGCCGTCGTGTCGACGACACCGTGCATCAAGCCGTCCGCCGGCCGCAGGTGGGTGTCGCTGAGCTGCACGAGCGTGAGGTCTGGTCGGGTCACCTGCCACCACCCGGCAGCAGCTTGGACACCTCGGCCTGCTTGGCTTGCAGCGTTGTCGCGGCGTCCGCGCCTTGGAACACCGAGCTCTCGACTGCCTCCATCATGCCGTCGCGGATCTGCAGGTAATTGGGCCCGGGCATGGACACCCACGGCTCCATGTGGGCCAGTTGCGTCAGGTTCGGCTTCAGGTAGGGGTTCTTGTCGGCCCACGACTTGAGCCCGTTCGGATCGTCGACCAGTCCGGTGCGCAGCGGCAGGTAACCGATCTTGCTCGCGATCTTGGTGTAGGCCTGCTCGCTGGTCAGGAACTTCATCAGCTCCCAGCTGGCCCGCTGCTTCTCGGGCGAGTGCGAGAACACGAACAGCGCCGCGCCCGAGTTGGTCGGTACCGTCGGCTTGCCCTGGAACCCCGGCATCGGGGCCGCTGCCAACCGCCATTTCCCAGCGGCGCCCTTGAGGAAGTTGCCCTGCGTGGCGCTGGATTCGAGGATCATGCCCAACTCTCCGCGGGCGAAGGCGTCCACCGCCTGCGTCTGGGTGCGGTTGGGCATCGCGCCGGAGCGCACCATGTTCTGCATGCTCTGCACGGCCTCGACCGCGGGCGCCTCGGCGAAGGAGAGGGAACCCCGGTCCTGGGCGATCACCCGGCCACCGTTGGAACGCACGAGCGCCTGGAAGCACCAGTCCTTGGACGCCTTGGTCATGCAGTCGACGTAGGCACCGTCCTTGCCGGTGCGCTCCTTGACCGCCAGTGCCGCCCGCTGCACCTCGTCCCAGGTCGCCGGCGGTCTTGCCGGGTCCAGCCCGGCGGCGGCGAAGAGGTCCTGGTTGATGTAGAGCGTCGGGGTGGAGAAGACGAACGGAACGCCGTAGGTCTTGCCGTTCCAGTCGCCGAGTGTCCGCGCGGTCGGGGCGTACGGGTGTCGCGATCCGTCGAAGTTCCGCTGCACCTCGTCCTTTCCGACCAGGTCGTCCAGCGGCGCGGCACCGAGCTGGTTGACGGCGAAGTCCAGGTCGCTGAAGCCGAGCTGCGCCACGTCCGGCGGATTGCCCGCGGTCAGCTGGCTCTGCAGGCTGGGAATCGTGTCCGTGGCCGGGTTCGAGCTGTTGCCCTGCGGTTTCTGCGCGGTCACCGTGATGTTCGGATGGGTCTTCTCGAACTCGTCGATCAGCTCGTTGAAGGTGTCGGTCCAGGCGCCGGCCTGGCCGAAGTTGTAGCTCTCGAAGACGATCGAGACCTTCTGGTCGGGGGCCAGCTCCGGAACCCGGCCCACCGCCGCCGGGGTGTCGGTGGTGCCGAGCCCGCAGCCAGCGGCGACCAGCGTGAGAGCCGTCGCCGCGCACGCCGCGACGAGGGACTTCTTCATCGGATTCTCCTTGTTCTGATGGGAAATCAAACGCCTGCGGCGACCGGAGCAGGCCGCCAGGCCAGCCTGCGGCCGCTGCCGGGGTCGAAGAGGTGCAGGTGTTGGGGGCGGGTGGCCAGGTTCACCCGGTCGCCAGGCCGCAGGCCGAGCGGACGGGGTCCGCGCACGCAGATCGGGCTGGCGCCGGCCTCACAGAGGGCGACTTCCTCGCTGCCGAGGTTCTCCACCGCGGTGACCGCTGCGCGGATGCCGGCTTCCTCCAACCCGGCCGGGCGGAGGTGCTCGGGCCGCACACCGAGTACCACCTCGCGCTCGGGCATTTCGCCCTCGATGCCCAACCCGAGCTCGACGCCGTTTGCCCGAGCCGTGAGAGCGCCGCCTTCGGCACGCACGGTGACGTCCAGCAGGTTCATGGCAGGC
The DNA here is from genome assembly GCF_014697215.1 of Saccharopolyspora pogona. Taxonomy (GTDB): domain Bacteria; phylum Actinomycetota; class Actinomycetes; order Mycobacteriales; family Pseudonocardiaceae; genus Saccharopolyspora; species Saccharopolyspora hattusasensis. The sequence goes on along the minus strand of NZ_CP031142.1, from coordinate 725,111 downwards.
GAGCCCAGGAACCGGGCGACGAACACCGAGGCCGGTTCGTCGTAGACCTCCTCAGGGGTGCCGACCTGTTCCAGCTTTCCCCGGTCGAGCAAGGCGATCCGGGTTGCCATGGTCATCGCCTCGACCTGGTCATGGGTGACGTAGACCATCGTCGCGCCCAACCGCCTGTGCAGTGCGGAGATCTCCGCACGGGTGCTCGCCCGCAGCTTGGCATCCAAATTGGACAGCGGCTCGTCCATCAGGAACGCGCCTGGGTCGCGGACCAACGCCCGGCCCAACGCCACCCGTTGCCGCTGGCCACCGGAGAGTTCGCGCGGCTTGCGGTCGAGCAGCTCCACTAGGTCGAGGGTGGCGGCCACCTCGGCGACCTTCGCGCGGATGTCGGCCCGGGACCAGCGCCGGGTCCGCAGCGGGAAGCCGATGTTGCGGGCCACGGACAGGTGCGGGTAGAGCGCGTAGCTCTGGAAGACCATGGCGAGGTCGCGCTGCTGCGGTGGGACGTCGGTGATGTCGGCGCCCGCGAGCCGCAGCCGTCCCCCAGTCGGCGGCAGCAGCCCGGCGATCATCCGCAACAGCGTGGACTTGCCGCAGCCGCTCGGACCCAGCAGCACCACGAACTCCCCGTCGGCAACATCCAGCCAGACGTCGTTCACGGCGGTGACCGAACCGAATCGGCGGCTCAGACCCTGCAGTTCAATACGGCTCACTGCGCACCTTTCGCCTCTCTCGACGGGCTCCCGCCGAACGCGGCTCAGTGCAACAGCCATTCGTATACGGCAGGTGAACGACCGCTGCCACCCGCCGGACCGGGCGAGCCCCGAAAGCGCCGGTGACCAGGCAAAACACCGCAATCTGCGGAATTCTCCCGCCGGGCGGCGATCAGAGAACGCAATCGGCCGAAACGATCCGCCGCTGGCCACTCGCGGTATCCGCGCCCGCACGCATCTCGCCCGCGGCACGAACGCACACTGCAAGCCGCCCGAGACGGGCGGCAACCGCGAGTTGTGGCCCTGGTCGGCAACGAACACGTCGAAAATGTCCACGTCCGCAGGAACAGCACTCCGACCTACGTCGCGATCATCGTCCTTTTAGATTTTCCGGCAGCTTCCGGCAATGACGGGTTCCGCGTCTCATGCTGATCCGTCGCCCCGGTCACCTGATCCTCCCGATCAGCGAATGGGCCAGGGCGTCGAAGGAAGCGCGGATCTCAACGGGCATCGACAGCGCGGCGAGGCAGTCGTCGACCCCGGCAAGCTGCCTGGCAGCTTCCCGTTCGGCGAACTCACGCCCACCAGCCTGCTCGATGAGCTCCGCCGCTAGTCGCAGGTCGAAGTCGGTGCGCACGCCGCGCCCGAGCAAAGCCCCCAGCCGCGAGCTCGCGGGCACCTCGGCGGTCAGCGCAGCGATCACCGGCAGCGTCCGCTTGGCCTCGCGCAGGTCCCCGAACACCGGCTTGCCGGTGTTCGCTGGATCGCCCCAGATGCCAAGCACGTCATCGGTGCACTGGAAGGCGAGGCCCAGATGGCGCCCGAGCCGGTCGAAGCAGTCCGCAGCCGCAGCGTCGGCACCGCCCAGCAAGACGCCGGCCGAGGCGGAGAAGGCCAGCAGCGCACCGGTTTTGGCTTCGGCCATCGCCTGGTACTCGGCGATGCTCACCGCCTGCTCGCCCGTCCACGGCCGCTCGGTGAACCGAATGTCCTCGACCTGCCCCACGACGACCTCCCGCATGGCGGTGGCAAGGCGCGCAGCTGCCGCAGCGGCGTTGGGGCCGCCTTCGCTGAGCAGGATCCCGAACGCCTCGGAGTGCAGCGCGTCACCGATCAGGATCGCCGCCGGAACCCCGTACTCCTTCCACACGGCCGGCTGACCGCGTCGCAGTTCATCGTTGTCGATGATGTCGTCGTGGATCAGGCTGAAGTTGTGCACGAGTTCAGCGGCGGCAGCCGCGGGCAACGCATCCGTTGCCGCGGCGCCGACCGCCTCCGCCGCGAGCAGGGCCAAGGTGGGCCGGATGGCCTTGCCCCCGGTAAAGGAACCCCCTGCGCGCCAACCGAAGTGGTATCTGCCGATACTCGCCAGCGATGGACCGAGCCGGTCGATGAGATCCCGCAACACCGGTTCGGTAAGCGCGCGAGCACGTCGAATCGCGTTGAGCCCCAGCTCGTGATCACGGCTCGCGGTGGCCGGAAACGTCATCATGATCCGCCTCAATCCTGGTATCGCCCTTGACCCGATCGACGGTATCCAGCCGCGGAGTCCGCCGTATCGGCCGAAGTGGCAGCAAAGATCAACCGATCGACCGAGAGAACGACTTGGCACCTCATACTTTCGGCCCGGTTCAGGTGCGCGAAGGCGGCGATGAGTTCACGATGACCTCGATGTCGGCGTCGAACCTGCCGATGGTGGCGGCCAGGCCGGGCCACGACCACGAGCCCAGGACGAACCGGCAGCGGTCCGGGCCGGGCTCGGATGTGCAACAGCAGCAGGTCGCCCGGGGTGGACACCGACCGGTGACGTGGTCCGACGAACTCCGGCAGCGCGTGCGGCCCGGCAGGTCGGGGACCTGAGTACAACCTGTCCCATGCCGCAGCCCCGATACCCACCACGCAGGCCAGGCCGCCCTACGGGTAACGGAACCGACGGCCGCGGTGTTTCGCGCCTCGGTCCCGCGGAGAACGACCACGTGCATGCGTGCCGGGTCGCCGTCGGGCTGTTCTTCCCGGTGCTCGTCCTGCTGATGTCCGGGCGTCCCGATCTGATCATCTACGCCGTGTTCGGATCGTTCACCGGCATGTACGGCAGGGCCGAATCCCACCTTTCCGCCTCGAACACCAGGCGCACGCGGGCGCTGTGCTGCTCACCGGCGTGGGCATGGGCGTTCTCCTCTCCAGCAGCCACGCCCGCCCGTGGGTGCTGGTGGTGACCGAGGTCGTTTTCGCTTCAGCGGGGTCGCTGGTGGCGGACAGGCTCGGGCTCAGGCCCGCCGGCCCCTTCTTCGGCATCTTCGCGCTGGGCACCACCGGGGCGGTTCCCGCCACCCGGGTCTCGCCCTGGGTTGCATTGTCGATCTGCGCCGCGACGGTGCTGTTATGCCTGCTCGTCAGTTTCGCCAGCGCAAGTCGATCCCGTACCCGCGAACAGATCATCCGCCGGCCCCGTCGAGGTCGGGTGCGGGAGTCACCAGGTCAGTCCGGGCCGAGCTGGGGCTGGCCTGCGTCGTAGACCAGCACGCCCCGGTCGGCGACCAGGCGCGCCTCGGGGCTGGGGCGGTGCGGTCGCACCGTCCCGTCGTGCATCAGGTGGGCGACCTCCACCCCGCGGACCAGGGTCAGGAAGTCGGCGATCATCTTGCGGTGGCAACGCCACCACACCGATTCGGCGCACATCACCGCGGTCGGTTCCGCGGTCGCGTCGGCCAGCAGGTCGTCGATGGCGACCCGGAAACCGCCGGAGCGCATGTACTCGGCGTAACCGCTGAACGGCCGGTTGCGCAGCGCGGTGTCGGGGCTGTCCGGGTGCGCCCGGCGCCACCCACCGAGCCGGGCGTCCCATCGGTAACCGATGTGGGCCTCCGGCAACCACTGCGACATCGCCGACCGCGTCGCATCGGGGTTGTACCGGCTGCCGGGTGCGGTGCGCACGTCGACCAGCAGGTGGACGTCGGCGCCGCGCAGCAGGCCGGTCATGGTCGCCGCGTCGGCGGTGCCGTGTCCGAAGGTCAGCACCCGCATCGGGACCACGTCTGTCGCGGAAGGACCCCAGCGGTCGCCGACGCTGCTGAGGACGCTTCCCGCAGGTGGAAGCGAGCTCTCGCCCAGCGTTTCTCGCGGTCGTTCGGCAATCTCACGACAACCTCCCGTGGCAATTGACGCAGATCCGTCGCATCGCGGCCAGGTCGCCATCCCGCTGCGGTGCAAGACCGAATCCGGATTCGGCTGGGCGCGGTCTACTTGGCTCGTCCACGACGTGGTCAAACGACATTTCCGATCAAGTGATAGGCGATACCTGTCAGACCGGTGCACGGGCTTGTTCGAGCCGCGAAAACTTGGTGACGCCGAACACGCGGGGTCGACGCCGAGCCGCTCGGTTCGTCGCTAGTGTCCTGCGCCGGAGATTCGTTGACAATATGATCGGAGTGACTCCAAGATCTCGTCAGCGCTCTTCGTCCAGATGAACGGCCGGGGATCGTTGTTCCACTCGTCGATCCAGTTGCGGATATCGGCCTCGAGTGCCTGGACGCTGGTGTGCACGCCGCGTTGCAGGAGTTTGGTGGTCAATTCGCCGAACCAGCGTTCGACCTGGTTGATCCAGGACGATCCGGTCGGGATGAAGTGGATTTGGAATCGGGGATGCTTCGCTAGCCATTTCTGGATGATCTCGGTTTTGTGGGTGGCGTAGTTGTCACAAATGACATGGACGCCTAACTCCGCCGGTACGGTTTTGTCGATCTTGGTGAGAAATTTGCGGAACTCGACCGAGCGGTGCCGGCGGTGCAGCGAGGAGATGACCTTGCCGGTGGCGATGTCGAAGGCGGCGAACAGGCTGGTGACGCCGTGACGGACGTAGTCGTGGGTGCGCCGCTCGGGCATGCCGGGCATCATCGGCAACACCGGCTGGGACCTCTCCAGCGCTTGCACCTGGGATTTCTCATCGGTGCACAGAACCACTGCGTTCTCGGGCGGGTTCATATACAGGCCGACGACGTTACGGACCTTCTCGATGAACTGCGGATCGGTAGAGAGCTTGAATGTGTCGGCCAAGTGGGGTTTAAGGTTGAACGCTTTCCAGATCCGTCCCACGGTCGATTTACTCAGCCCGGAACGCTTCGCCATCGATGTACGCGACCAATGCGTCGCGTTGTTCGGTTTCTCTTCCAACGTCGAGACGACCACCTTCTCCACCTGTTCGTCGGTGATCTTCCGCGGCGCGCCTGGGCGATCCTCGTCGACCAACCCCTTCAGTCGTCGCTGGACAAACCGCGACCGCCACTTGCCCACCGTCGGCCGCGACACCCGCAACTTCTCGGCGACATCCACATTGGACAAACCATCGGCGCATGCCAGCACAATCCGACACCGCAACGCCAAAGCCTGCGAACTCTTCGCCCGCCGAGCCCAACGCTGCAACGTCGAACGCTCATCGTCGGTCAGCACCAACTCAGCCTTCGGCCGCCCAGTCCTCGCCATTCCCGCAGTATAGCCATTTCGACCATGAATTTCCGGTGCAGGACACTAGATAAACGGCGCCTATCACTTGATCGCCACTGCTTCTTTGACTTCCCCGCGCGGGCGGCAAAACATCACTTTGCCGCACACCGGAATTCCGGCGGAGAATCCAACCAAGTTGAAGATCCTGCTGCTGCGGCGCGGAAACCGCTCTTGTCCCGACTCCGAACTCCGCTGCTGAGGAACGAGCTTCGTCTAATGTTCGGTGCACCGCAGCGCGGGGAAGAACCGGGAGGTGTGCCATGCCGGCTTGGCGAGTACGCGATTTCCACGACGACGACCTGGACCAGGCGATCCACATCTGGGACCAGAGCAGGGCAGGCGGGGAGCCGGTGTTCTCCGCCGCCGAGGTGGTGTCGATCGCGCGGGCCGGGCATCCGGCCCTGGTCGCGGTGGTGCAGCAGGACGTCGTCGGCATGGCGGCAGCCAAGGTCGAGGGTGACAGGGCCTGGCTGGCGCTGTTCGCCCTCGACGCCCGGTGGCGCAACCGGGGCATCGGCAGCGCGCTACTGGCCGAGTTGGAGAAGAAGCTGCGAGGCCTGGGCGTGCACCGCATCACCAGCCTGGTGTCCGAGGGGGCCGCGGGTTTCCGGGCGATGGTCAACTCCGGCTACCGGCCGCGCACCGACCTGACCTACTTCGAGAAGGTGGAGGAACTCGACCCTGCCGAGTTCGACGTGCTCGAACATCTCGGCGGCACGCTCCTGCCGCCCGGGAGGTGGGACGCGCTGGCGGGCATGCGGCGGGAGAAGGACATCATCGATCGCCGGGTCGTGCTGCCGATCTCCCACCCCGATCGGGCCGAACGCCACGGCGTGCTGCCGCCCAAGGCGATCGTGCTGTTCGGGCCGCCGGGCACCGGCAAGACCAGCTTCGCCAAGGCCATAGCCTCGAGGGTGAACTGGCCGTTCGTCGAACTCTTCCCCTCCCGGCTCGCCGCGTCTTCGCCGGGCGGGCTGGCGGCCTCCCTGCGAGAGGTGTTCTCGGAGCTGGAGGAACTGGACGACCTGGTCCTGTTCATCGACGAGGTCGAAGAGATCGCCGGAACCCGTTCCACACCCGCGGCGGGCCCTGCGCACGGGGTGACCAACGAACTGCTCAAGCTGATCCCGGGCTTCCGCGAACACGACCACCGCCTGCTGGTCTGCGCCACCAACGCGGTGGGCTCGCTGGACCCGGCCTTCCTGCGACCGGGCCGGTTCGACTACATCATCCCGGTGGGGCCGCCGGACCCACCTGCGCGGCGGGCGATCTGGTCGCGCTACCTCGGCCCGGCGCGCGACAACGTCGATCTCGACCTGCTTGTGCAGCGAACCGAACTGTTCACCCCGGCGGACATCGAGTTCGCCGCGCGTCAGGGCGCCCAGGCCGCGTTCGAGCGCGACGTGCTGCACGAGGACCGAGAACTCGCGACGACCGACGAATACCTGAAAGCGATCGCAGACGCACGCCCGACGCTGACAGCCGAGGTCATCGCCGAGTTCGAGAAGGATATCGACACGTACACGAGGCTCTAGCGCAACGCCGGGTTCGCGCCACATCGCGCTGCTGGCGGACCTCATCGCGGCGGCCGCGCGCCCGCACCGCGCTGATCATCATGAGCACCTTCGCGGTACCGGAGGAGCACCAGCACAAGGTGCTGACCTTCGGCATCGCCGGACGCACACCGGAAGCCAGCCGAAAGCAGTCCGGTCCGGTCAGGGGACGAGGACGACCTTGCCGACGACGTGCCCGTTCTCGACCTCGGCGAGCGCCTCGCGAGCTTCGTCCAGCGGACGGATCTGCGCGACGTGCGGGTCCAACGCCTTCGAAGCGACCAGCTGGACGAGACGGGTGAGCACGGCAGTGCTCCGGTCCCGCTCGACCTCCCGGCCACCGAGTTCGCGAACCAGCAGCTTGTCGGCCACCGACAACAGCTGCGGGCGGTCCGCGACCAGACCTGCGACGGTGCGCAGGGCCTCGCCTCCCACGAGGTCGAAGACGGCGTCGACCCCCCTCGGCGCGGCGACGCGCACCCGATCGAGAAGGCCATCACCGTAGGCCACCGGGGTCGCCCCGAACCCGGCGACGAGGTCGTGCTTGGCCGGGCTCGCCACGCCTACGACGTTGATCCCCCGGACCCGCGCGAGCTGCACGACCGGGATCCCGACGCCGCCACCTGCACCGTTGACCAAGAGCGTCGCACCGGCGGGCAGGCCGAGGTTCTCCAGCGCATCGTGCGCGGTGCCGGCCGCGACGGGCAGCACCGCGGCCTCCTCCGGCGACACCGAATCTGGTCGATGCGCCGCGAACGACGCGGTGACCAGCGCCTGCTCCGCCCAGCCGCCGACCATCCCCGGGCAGCCGCCGAACACCTCGTCGCCGACCGAGAACCCTTCCACCCCCGGCCCGAGCTCCGTAACGGTCCCGGCCACTTCACGGCCGAGCACCGCAGGCCCGGATACGCCGTAGGTGCCCTCTCGGAGCCTCCAGTCCCCCGGGTTCACTCCCGCCGCGCGCACCTGGACGAGCAGTTCACCCGGGCCGGGGGCAGGCACCGGGACGTCGAGGAAGGCCTGCTTCTCCGGTCCGCCCGCTTCGGTGAACCCGTACGCCCGCATACCTGCATCCCTTCGCCGTAGCGTTCGAAGTATTAAGAGACCTCTCGGCCAGACGTCAGCGGTCGACGTGGACGACCCGGATGGGCCGACCACGCTGAGCGACCGGTCGAGGCGAGTAGCGCCGACGCGGGCATTGCCCGTCCCGTTCTCGAAGGATGGGACCGTCAGCCCCGGAAGGGTTGCCGCGGCCGGGCCGTCACCTGGGGTCGAGCACGAACACGGGGATCTGCCGGTCGGTCTTCTCCTGGTACTCGGCGTACGACGGGTAAGCCGCGACCGCACGCTCCCACCACCCGGCCCGCTCGGCACCCTCGACCTCGCGAGCGACGTAATTCCTGTTCACGGTCCCGTCCTGCAGCGAGATCTCGGGGTGCGCCTTGATGTTGTAGTACCAGGTGGGGTGCTCCGGTGCGCCGCCCTTCGACGCAACCACGGCATAGCTTCCGCCCTGTTCCACGCGCATCACCGGGGTGTAGCGCAACTTGCCGGTCCGCGCGCCGCGCAGCGTCAGCAGCACGATGGGCGACCCGAGGATCTCGATGCCCTCGGTGGTCCCGGTCTCGAGCACCTTCTTCGTCTGGTTGCGCACCCAGTCCGTCGGGCTGAACTCCGCGTCCTCGCGTGCAGCATCCACTTCGGACGCTCCTTCCGCCGGTGGCCCGTCACCACCCGACGACTGATCAGGCCGGTGAGCCGTTCGATTCTGCCGAGCCCACAATAACTCGCTCCCCACGCCCGAATCATGATCCGAAGCTGCGCCGACTCCGCTGACGGGTGACATACGGCGCCCCGCTTCACCCGCGGTCAGCCTGCCCGGCGATCTTTGCCGCGACTTCGGCGGCTGTACTCCTCCGCACGTCAACGGATGGTGACCGAACGACGTGGCCAGGCCAGCGCCTCGGTCCCGTTCCGCCAGGCGGTCATCCGAGGACGAACGGGAGTTTCGCGGCCAGTTCGCCGAGCTCGGTCTTCTCCGCGTCCGTCGGGGCCCGGCGTCCGGTGCCCACCAGCAGCGCGTCCTTGTCGGACCACGACGCGGGAAACGGCTCCCCGGCGATCTCTTCCAGCATCTCACGGGTGCGAGACAGGCTTTCGGTGGGCGGTTCGGCGGCGTCCGGGAGGTGCGCGATCAGGTCGAGGTGGTGCAAGGTCCATTCCAGGACGTACGCGGAGAGGTAGTCGCCCGCGGTGAGCACCTGGTCCTGGGTGCTGACCCGGACGCCCGGATCCGCGAGCTCGGCGGCGCGACCGGCGGCAGAGCCGACGTCGTCGAGGTGGAACTTCAGCAGCCACGCCTGCTCGTACGCGGCGGCCAGCCGGACGATCAGCGCGTCGAGCGGGTCGTCGCCCGTCGGCGGCGTTTCGGCGACGTTCCAGTAGGTCACCGCGTTCCGGGTCGGCTCCGCATCGGCGGGGGTCACGAGAGTGATCAGGACGTCCTGGGCGTCGATGATGAGGTGGCACACCAGGTCCCGCACGAGCCAGCCGGTGCAGCCGGACGGCAGCTCGAAGTCCTGGTCCCGGAGTTCGGCGACGGCCGCGCGCAACGCCGCCCAAGAGCTCGAGAAGAGATCCACGGCGCCAAGCTAGCAGCGCACGGCCGTGGTGACGACCGCTTTTCGATCTCCGCGAACTAGCTCAGTCAACACTGAAATCATAAAGTTATGAAACATACTTCCTCGCCGGAACCGCACCGGAGCCTCATGTGTCCGCTTGCCGGACAACGCGAGCAACCGCTGAACCTCGCCACCGGCAACGACATCATCGCCTTGCGCCGCGAGCGCGACAGCGGTCAACGGTCTGATGTGGATTCGCACGTCGATCGGGCGGTGCCTTGCGCCGCGCAGCGCACCGGCACCGGCCACGACGGGCCCACCGATGTGATCACTGGACCTCGGCGTCGCAGATCGTGCTAGGCTCGTCAGCGGTCGTTAGTTTCTGGGTACGTGTTCCCGCATGTTCGCAGGATCTTGTGCGGATGTGTTGTTGTCTTCAAATCGATCTGGAGAAAACCGCCATCTGAAGGCCCGGTTCGCCACGCGGTGTGGTGTTCCGTCATCCAGCGCTCGAAGAAGGAGAAACAGCGTGGCACAGGGAACCGTGAAGTGGTTCAACGCGGAAAAGGGCTTCGGCTTCATCGCCCCGAACGACGGTGGCCCGGACGTTTTCGTCCACTACTCCTCCATCGACACCAACGGGTTCCGCAGCCTCGAAGAGAACCAGGCGGTGGAGTACGAGGTCACCCAGGGCGCGAAGGGCCCGCAGGCCAGCGGCGTGCGCCCGCTCTGAGCCTTCCGCTCTTCGCCGGCCCGACCGATCGGAACCCCGGCTGAGCCTCGATGCGGCTCCCCCTCCGGACCAGGAGGGGGAGCCGCGTTGCGCTTCGCGCCAAGAATCCCCCACCCCCGCCGGGGGGCGCGCAGCCCGTAGGTGAGTGTGCCTTGCAGGGCGAGGGCCGTTGCGGTGAGAGTGGCGGCGGTCGCCCCGGCTTCCGCCGTTGGCCAGATGACCACCTGCATCGCCAGTGCTGGGGTCGCTCGCGGTGGCCCGCGGCGAGTGGGCGCGAGCCGGGCGAGTGTCGCTCTAACGGGTTGAGCAACTTGTGACGAGCCGAAGCGGTGACAGGATCACGCGGCATGGATCGATCACACCGCAAGAAGTGGCTCATGCGGCTGCCGATCTGGGGCGCATTCGCCGCGCTGTTCGGGTTGGCCATGTGGTGCAACGTCCGCTTGATGGCGTTGACGTGGACCGGCGGAACCCCGTCGGACTCCGCGGCCGAAACCTGGTACGCCCAGGGCCTGTTCTTGTCCCTGGCGGGATCGGGCTTGTTCTTCTGCCTCGCGCTGTTCTGCGGAGCACCGAGGTCGGCAACGCGGCCCGTCGGCGGTCACGAGCCGAACGCCCTCGGTGGCCAACAGCAGGTCGCCGACCACCCGGCACAACCAGGACAGGAGCTCGGCGACGGCCTCTGGCGCTGAGGGGCCAGGCCGAAGAGGCGACGCGCAGGTTCGGTGATCGGCGTGACCGTCCGGCTAGCCGCCGTTCTGCTCGATCTTGTTCCCAGCGGGCGAGACCACGTACCAGGTGCCACCGTTGGAGTACACGGTGTCACCGTTGGCTTCGCCCGGAACGTCGTCACCTTCGTAGTAGTACAGCGGATGTCCGTTGTAGACGACCTGGGCGCGGCCGTCCGGACGTGTGGCGACGCCGAGCAGAGCGGGGTTCACGCCTGCGCCGGCAGTGGGCGGGCCGGTCGTCGTGAGCGGCGGCCAGGCCGAGGTGCACCCGCCGACGCAGGTCGGCTGCGAGTCCCGGTCGTTGCTGAACAGGTACAAGGTGCGACCGCTGGGGCCGGCGAGCACGGTGCCCAGGTTCGGCACCTCAAGGGTCTGCAGCGCGATGACCTCGTCCGTGACCGGTGGGGCCGTCGTCGGTGGTGGCGGCAGTCCACTTCCGGCACCGTCCGGGTTCTCGCCGGGTGAGCATGCGACCGCGACCAAAGCCATTGCACCACAAGCGAGCCCGCCCCAGCGGAAGCGCGGGCAGATGCTGCTCCGCCCAGTACTGCGGTCTCGAGTCGAACGAGTCATCATGCCCTCTCCTTGGCCGGGACGGCGCCTTTCCGGCGGTCCCAGCTCGACCGTTGCCCCCGCGGAACGGATATCGATGCCAAGGCTGTTGCGGACCTCAGGCAATGGTCGCGCGCGCACTCCTCAATAGCCCCGGGCACGAGCGTGAACCTCACTGGGAACGGCAGCATAGGGCCGTTGGTCCCACAGTGGTCACCGAAGAAAGGTAGCGCGGATGCCCTGTCCTTTAGGGCGGGGAGCAGATGCACGTGGTTGGATTCGCCGTTGAACTATTCCAGCTCGGTTTCGAAGTCGCCGACGCCGAATACCTCCCGCATGATTTCTTCCATGCGGGTCAGGTGTGCGTCGGTGGACACAGGGTGCCGGTACTTCGTGACGAAAGCCAAGTGAGCATGCATCAGGGAAACTCGTGTCTGCCGGTAGAAAACTCGCTGTCGATGGCCGTTAACTCACTGCTACGGTGATCCACATGGCGACGACGGCGAAGACCGGGGAGACCGGGCACGCCCGGTACACCTATCGGCTTCGCTTGTCGTCGGCGTCCCGGCGTGCGCCGCTGGCCGAGTGGGATCGGTGCCGGTGGATATGGAACCAGTGCGTGGCCACTTTCCGTCAGGCGCAGAGGGGCGAGGCTGTCACGCATCAGGTCGATCTCGGGTGCCAGCGCACCATGAGTGCCGCACCGGCGGGAACGTTTTACCGCCAGGCGTTGTCGACGAGGTTGCGCACCATTTGACCGGGTAGCGCGGGATCACCATTCGACCGTGCACCGCACGGGCACCGCGATCCGAAGGCCGCCCGCCAGCAGGCTGGTTGGCAGAAATACGCAATTTTCGCCGACGCGAACGAACACATCACTGCGAAAAGGGCGGCTCGATCGGCATATAGACTGCCCTGGTTGCTCTCCAGCGCTACCGATGTTCGCGCACAGGCCACCGAGCTCGTCGAAGTGGTGCCAGAGCTACCGGCCTCGGCGGTCGGCCACGCGTTGGCCCGTCGACCCGCGTTCACCCAGCGCGCCGCGGTGCTGTCCCCGGCCGCCCTGCCTGCCCTCGCCGCGGGCGAATCCGATCCTCGAGTGATCACCGGCGTCGCCGCTGCCCGGGGGAAGCTCGCCTTTCTGTTCAGCGGGCAGGGCGCGCAACGCCCGGACATGGGTGAGTCCCTGCGTGTCTTCCCGGTGTTCGCCGACGCGTTCGACCACGTCTGCCGCTTCCTCAATCCGTTACTGGACCGCCCGCTGCGTGCAGTGATCACCGGCACCGACCAGTCGCTGCTGGACCGGGCGGACTTCACCCAGGCGGCCCTGTTCGCCTTCGAGGTCGCGTTGTTCCGGCTACTGGAGTCGTGGGGCATGCGACCGGCCTACCTGGCCGGGCACTCGTTCGGCGAACTCGCCGCCGCGCACGTGGCCGGAATGCTGACCATCCGGGACGCCGCCGAACTCGTCGCCGCTCGCGGCGCGCTGATGCGGGATCGCCCCTCCGGCGGTGCGATGGTGTCGGTCGAGGCCGACGAGGGCGAGGTGCTGGCGAGCATCGCGGGCCTGGAGGACCGGCTCGGCGTGGCGGCGGTGAACGCGCGGCGATCGGTCGTGCTGTCCGGTGCCGAACCGGAAGTACTCGCGGTCGCGGCGGATTTCGCCGCGCGGGGCCGGCGGACCAAACGTCTCGGCCTGCGCCACGCGACTCGCTCTCCGCTGGTCGAACCGATGCTGGACGAGTTCCGGGCGGTTGCGGCTCGGCTGTCCTATCAGGACCCGCGGATCCCGGTAGTGTCCGGGCTTACCGGGCGGATCGCCGAACCTGGCACGCTGAGCAATGCCGAGTACTGGGTGCGGCACGTCCGGCAGCCGGTCCGTTTCGCCGACTCTGTCCGGACGCTGGCCGATGCGGGCGTCAGCCTCTTCGCCGACCTGGGGCCCTCCTCGGTGCTTTCCGCGCCCGCGCAGGAAACCACCGATCGCGTGGTCGCCCCGATGGCACCTTCGGTGACCGCGGCCGTGGCCAAGTTGTGGGGTGCACGGGGCCGAGCTGGACCGGGCGGCGATGTACAGCGGCTCGCCGATCCGGACGACGTTGCCGAGCAATGCGACACCACCGAGGAAAACCTCGAGCACCTGCTCAAGCACGTCGGACAGCAGACCGGCACCTCGCCCGGTCTGCCGGATTTCCGCTTCGCCAAGATCTACGTCCGGCACGCGCCCGACATCCCTTATGTGGTCGGGAAATTCCGGAGAGCCTTCGGCGAGAACACCGAGATCCGCGTGCTCAACGTCGACCTCTGCCGCAGTGATCTGCTCCTCGAGGTCGAGGGCGTCGTCGCGATGGCCTGAATCCCCAGCCACCAGTCCGATACCGAACAGGAGAGACCATGAACGAGACCTATGACGTGGTGGTTGCCGGCGGCGGCCGGCAGGCTCGACGGTCACGACGAGGCAATACGTCGTGGACGCCTCGGGAAACACCAGCCGAATCCACACCTCGGCCGGCGGCGACCGGGTCTACGCCGACTTCTTCCACTGTGGACTATCGGTCGCCTGCTGAACCAGGGCAGGACCTCACCTGAGGCGCAGGTCCGGGTTCGTCTCGTCGTGAGGCGGCGTCGTCGGCGAGGGACATCAGAAGTGGGCCCCGCCGTCGATGCGGACCTCGGTGCCGGTGATGAACTTGCCGTCGTCGGAGCCCAGCATGGCGACGACCGACGCGACGGTTTCCGGACCGGCGTAGCCTTCGCCGATGGCCGGGCTCAGCTTCACGAAGAGGGACATGTCGGCGTCGGCGGGCAGGCCCGGGCCAACGCTCGACCGGCTGGCCCCGCTGCCATCGGTCATGCCCGACGAGATGGAGCCGGGCTGCACGGCGGTGAAGCGGATGCCCCGTTTGCCGTACTCGCTTGCGAGGGTGTGCGTCATGGACTGGATGCCGCCCTTGCTCGCCGCGTACGCCGCCATATAGGGGTGAGCGAATGCCGCCGAGGTGGAGCTGAAGTTGACCACGGCAGCGCTGCTTCCCTCCAGCAGTGCCGGAATGGCTTCGCGGATCATCAGGAAAGTGCCGGTCAGGTTGATCGAGATGATCTTGTTGAAGTCGGCGAGGCTCATCTCGTGGCTGTGTGCAGAACGCAGGATCCCCGCCGCGTTGACCAGAACATCGAGGCCACCGAGCACTGAGACGGCCGAGGCGACGGCGTCCCTGACCGACGCTTCGTCGGAGATGTCGAGCACGAGCGTGGTGAGCCGGTCGGCGTCGGTGCCGGCTTTCTGGACGGTGTCCGCCAAGCCCGGCTCGCTGATGTCAGCCGCGACGACGTTGCCGCCTTCCGCAAGCACGCGAAGCACGGTCGCCTGACCGATGCCCGAGCCAGCACCGGTGATGAGCACGCGTCGGCCTTCGTAGCGGTTCATGTTCTCGCTCCATGTCTCCATCGACCTCGTGGTGTCCTAGTACACGATATGCCTTAGTGGCAGATTGCGTCACGTATGCAATTCGCGCCAGGCTGGCGCGAAACGTAAGGTTGACCGGTGCGCCACACTCAGTCACCTCAGCCCCTCTCACTGACCGAGCGCCGCAAGGCGGCCACCCAGCTCGACATCGCGCGCGCCGCCGCCGAACTGTTCGCCGAGCGCGGGTTGGAGGGCACCAGCGCCGAGGAGATCGCCCAGCGAGCAGGTGTCGCGCCTCGCACCTTCTACCGCTACTTCCGCACCAAGCAGGACTCCGTCGCCCCACTCCTCGCGGGCGGCGCGGACCGCTGGCGCGCTCTGCTGGCCGACGCCGAACCTGGATCCGACCTGCCCACCGCCCTGGAATCCGCGATCGAGCAGGCCCTCTCCGCACCTGACGAGGAAGCGCTCGAAAGGCTCCGCTGGACGCACGGGCTGCTGCGGGTCGCGGCTCACGACCCGGCGCTGCGAGCCGTCTGGTACGTCGTCAACCAGGAATCCGAGGAGAAGCTGCGACCCGTGCTCGCGGCGCTGACCGGGGCCGAGGCCGACTCCGTGGAGGTACGCCTGATCGCCGCGGCCGCGACCGATGCCATCCGCATCTCGCTCGAAGCGTGGGCGCAGGCGGAGGCGAAGACCGAGGGACCGGGCTCGCCGACGGCGCTGGCCACGCGCTGCCTGCGCGAGTTCATGAGAGGCATCCGATCGCTGATCGCGAACGACGGCTGACGCGGTGTCCACAGCGCACAGTTGTCGCCAGGTCCGGCCGACGCGCACGCCCCGATCTTCGGCCGGACCGTCCCGGGTTCGCTCCAGGGTTCGGTCCAGAGCAGCGTCCAACTCGGCCTTGCGGCTTGGCACCAATTCTGACAGCGCGGCATGCACCGCCGATGCGAGCGCCGCCTGCTCGTACTCGTGTGGTTGCCCTACGCCGAGCTTGGGGCGCACGGCGCGGGCCGCCGCGAGCCAGGGGATGTCAACGTGCGGTTCTTCGTGACCTGCGCCGATGCCGGGATGTCCGCGGCGTTCACGGTCTCGGTGGTCGTGTCGTACCAGTCCAATGCGGCATCCGATGCCGACTGCCCAGGGGCGTGGGTCACCGCGGCCGTCGTGCCGACCGCTACCGACATGACGACCACGGCGGTGTTGACCGCTGTCCGGGAAGCACGTCCTCGCGTGAACAGGCCCTTACGCATGCACAGCTCCCTCTCCGTTGTTGCGCCTCGCAACCAGGTACGACGGCAGCAGCGCGCAGGTTCAATGGCAATTCCCCAACGTCACGTTGTGCTCATGCGCGAATTGACATCCTCTCTGTCCTAGAGGACGGAGATTCTTTCCACGCTGCGTGTGGACCGCGCGGCGTCCGGGTGGGTTACCGCTTCCCTGCGCGCCGCCCGGACGAGTCCCGGTCTTACGTGCGCTCCACGGTCGTTTCCGTTGTCCGCCTGCCCGGCGGCCAACACGTTCTTCGCTGCGTTCACGTCCCGGTCGTGGTGACTGCCGCACGGGCAGTCCCACGATCGGACGGTGAGGGCCATCTTGTCGTTGATGCGCCCGCAGGCCGAACACATCCGGGTGGACGGGAAGTACCGGTCCACCCGGCCGAACGTCCGCCCATACCGGGCGGCCTTGTACTCCACCATGCTGGTGAAGCCGGCCCACCCGGCGTCGTGCACCGACTTCGCCAGTCTCGTCCGGCCGAGACCGACGACGCACAGGTCCTCGACGTACACCGCTTGGTTCTCGCGGATGATGGTCGTGGACGGTTTGTGCTGCCAGTCCCGCCGGGTGTCGGCCACCCGTGCGTGAGCGCGAGCCACCTTGGTCACGGCCTTCTTGCGGTTGGCCGAGCCCTTCTGCTTGCGCGAGAGGTCCTGCTGCAACCGCTTGAGCTTGCGGGCCGCGCGGCGCAGGAACTTCGGGGCGGCGACCTTCGTGCCGTCCGACAGCACCGCGAAGTGGGTCAGGCCCAGGTCGATGCCCACCTCGGAGTCCACCGGCGGCAACGTTTCGTCCTCGCCTGTCTGTACGACGAACGATGCGAAGTACCGGCCCGTCGTGAAGCAGTACATCGAGCAGCAGAACCGTCCGGCTTAAGGCACTGCTCGGGCCTTGACGGCCCTCCCAGCGGTAGCGGTCTGCGCAGCGCGGATCGACACTGGCAGGACGACTCGGATCTGTGCGGCCCGCGTTGTCGAGATGTGTACGAGCTGACGAGGAGGCGGTCGCGGTGGCCGAGAAGGGACCTGGACGGCGCGGGGAGCAGGAAGCCGCGAGCACGGGGGCGAGCTGGACAACCACGCCCAGCAAACCGGCATCGACCGGCGAAGTCGTGCAGCCCTCGATGGGACGTACCACCGTCGCGGCGCTGGTGGTGCAGAAGATCGCCGCGATCGCGACCCTGGAAGTCACCGGTGTCGCCGCGCTCGGGGCCGGCATAGCGCGGGCGTTCGGGGCGTTGCGGGAACGCATTCCCGGTGCCAGTGCCTCGCAGACCACCGGGGTGGCCGTCGAAGTCGGCGAACGGCAGGCCGCGATCGACTTGGCGATCACCGCTGAGTACGGCGTCGCGCAGGTAGAGGTGGCGCGGATGGTGCGCCGCAACGTCATCAAGGCCGTCCAGCGCATGACCGGCCTTGAGGTCGTGGCGGTCAACATCACCGTCGAAGACGTCCGCCTGCCCGAGGACGGCGAGCAAACCCAGGTCACGCGAGTCGAGTAAGCACCCCGCAGCGAGGCCGGGTGCACCTACGGGAAGACGATCCGCCTCAGGGTTTCTCGCAGCTGGACCACGGCCTCGGCGCACCTACGCCCCGGAGTCCGAAGGCTTGGGCGCAGCACTCGTCGCACCCGCTGTCCGGATCCGCGAACTGACCCTCGACTCGATGCGGAGTCCGGAGCTCGCCGGCTATGTCGTCTCGACGCTGCCCAGGATCAATGCCGCCCATCCGCAGTTGCGCTACGGCGACTTCCTCATCGAGGAGGCGCTGGAACAGCTGCCGGTGCCGGCCGACCGCTGCTTCGACACCTGTAACAACTTACATCGATAGTGCTTCGCGCACCTCGCTGATCGTGGCGGCAACTGCCTCGAAGCCCTTACTCCAGGGCGGCATGATGATTATTTCGTGGAAGCCAAGGTTCGCTGCGGTGCGGGCTGCATCGGGCAGCAGCTTCGCCTGATCGTCATCGTGGGGCACGATTCCTGCCACGAGACGAAGGGGTGGCAATTCCACCGGGCGGGGCTGCTCGCGCAGGTATCCAAGAAGGTTCCGCAGTTCATCTGGGGTTGGATGGTCAGCGTAGACACAAGCCCACCAGCCGTCACCGAACCTGGCCGCACGGCGCAACGCGGGTCGGCTCATGCCACCGACCCACAGCGGTACTCCTGGTTGCGCGGGACGCGGGTAGAGCAGCACACGGGATGGCACTGTGATCTGGTCGCCACTGAACTCCGGAGGACGCCCACTCCACGCGGAACGCAGCACCTGAAGGATCTCATCAGTCCGGACGCCGCGGGTGGCGAAGTCGTATCCGAGCGCCTCGAACTCCTCGCGATACCAGCCTGCCCCTACCCCGAGGACCATCCGGCCCCCGCTGAGTGTGTCGAGTGTGGCAACGGTCTTCGCGAGTTGCAGGACGTTGCGTTGCGCCGCGACGATCATGGCGCCGATGCGGCAGCGGGAGGTTACTGCCGCAATAGCGGCGCAGCAGGTCAATGCCTCGTGGATATCGGCGTTCTGGGGCCACGGGGGGCGGTCTCCGTCCGCGAGATGAAAGCCGTCAGCCTCGTGGTCGAGCATGAGCAGGTGATCTGATGCGTACAGGCCAACAGCTCCGGCCTGCTCAGCCGCCTGGGCCATTGCGGTCAGTCCCAGTCGCTGCGTGAGTTCACCAACTGTCGGCAGCAGCACACCCGGGCCGAGTGGTGAGGCTGATGGTCGCACGAACGTCATGACCGTCCTCCGCCTTGCGCGTGCTGGTGTGATGTGTGGCCGTGGCGTGGCGGCATGGGAGTCAGGTGAGCTCCGGCGATTGACGAACCTGAGACCACCGCACAGGCATCCGGTCGCGTTTGGAGACTATTACCGTCGGCACGAAGGTGGCCGGGTCGTCCGGGTCTGTGGATAGGCCAGGAAGCCTTTCTAGAAGGGTGCGGACACCAAGAGTGGCCTGCAGGCGCGCCAGTGGGCTACCAGGGCAGGCGTGCGGACCACGGCCGAAAGAGAGATGGTCCGTCGGCCGAGGCCGCCGGATGTCGTACACCTCCGGATCGTCATAGTGCGCCGGGTCGTTCGAAGCCCCGGCCAGTGCGAACCACGCGGTGTCACCCTTGCGGATCAGCGCACCGCAGATCTCTAAATCCCGCACAGCGGCCCGGGCCGCGAACGTGGCAGGTGGGTGTCGGCGTAGGGACTCCTCAGCGACATTCGGCCACAGACCGGGGTCGCGGCGTAATTCCTCCCGCAACGCGGGAAACTCCGACAGGTGCGCCAACATGCTCGCCATGAGTTGCGCGGTGGTGTCGTGCCCGGTGAAGGCGAGTTCGGTCACGATCAGGGCCACCCGTTCCCGATCGAGCAGACGTGCCGCCGGGGCGCGATCATCGGTTGCGGTGGCCAAGAGGGAGATCACGTCGTCTCCAGGGTTGGTGGCCCGTTCATCGGCGATGCGGCGGAAGTACTCCTGTCCTTCGATGTATTCCTCCCAGACCTCGCTCAGCTCCGGTTCGTCCAGTGGCACATGTGCACTGGCTAGGACACGGATCGCGGCGTCGCCGAGCCTGCGGACCCGATCTGCGTCGTTATCCGGCAAGCCGAGGAGTCCGAGGAGGGTGTGCATGGTCAGGGGAGCACAGTAAGCCTGCAGCAGGTCCGCCTTGCCCTCGGCCTCGAAACCGTCGATGAGCTTGTGTGCCCGGGTCATGATCCGCTCTTCGAACAAACGTAGCCTGGGCTTGGAGAAACCTTCCTGCAGGACCCTTTTCGGTGCGGTGAGGGCGGGCGGGTCCAGAGCAGGCAGGATGTGGTTCAACAAGGACGCGGGGAAACGTTCGGCAAACCTTTCCGGGACGGTCACCGCGTCCCGGTTGGAGGTCTGGAAGCTGTCCTGGTCATTGAGATAGCGAAAGACGTCCTGGTAACGCGTGATGATCCACACGTTCAGCGGCGCGTACCAGAAGACCGGCCTCTCGTGCCGAGCCGAGACGTATGCGGAGGAGGGGGCACGAAGCGCGGCCGGGTCCAAGAGATCGAATCCGATCGGCGCAACAGGGCAACGATCCTCCGCAGGCAAGCTGTTCATCGAAAACTCCATGCGTGACTGTTTGCGGGCCGGCTACGCGTCAGCCGGTTGGCTGCGGTCGTCGGCTATGCCGGTTGATTGGCCGGACCGTCGGCAACCTTGACAAGGCCGGTGATGGTGTCGCGCAGAGGTGTGGTGGGGCGTCCGATGAGGC
Source organism: Saccharopolyspora pogona (assembly GCF_014697215.1). GTDB lineage: Bacteria > Actinomycetota > Actinomycetes > Mycobacteriales > Pseudonocardiaceae > Saccharopolyspora > Saccharopolyspora hattusasensis. Next base: position 704,793 of record NZ_CP031142.1, on the reverse strand, counting down.
GGGAGAGGTCGCCGGGTGTGTCGGAGAGCAGGCCGTTAGCGATGTCGGCCTCGATTTGAGCCAGGGTCCGCGCCACCGGTTCCGGTACACCGGCGCCGGTGATGGCCTGGATGTACTCGTCGGGGTTCAGATCCTTGTAGCCAACCTGCACGCCCGAGATGTCGGTGACAGCTGCGGCCAACTCGGACATGGTCCACGCCGTATCGCCGGACAGTTCGTAAATGGTCTTCTCGTGCCCCTCTGTGGTCAGCACGGCCGCCGCAGCAGCGGCGTAGTCGACGCGGGAGGCCGACGCGATCCGCCCTTCCCCGGCCGCGCCAATGATCGTGCCGCTGGCCAGCGCCTGGCGTACCGCCTGTCCGTAGTTTTCGGTGTACCAGCCATTGCGCAGCAGGCTGAAGGCAAGGCCGCAGCTTCGGATGTACTCCTCAGTGGCCTGGTGCTCGGGCGCGATGACGAGTGTGGTGCTGTCAGCGTGGAGAACGCTGGTGTAGGCGAGCAACCGGACCCCGGCCGTCTTCGCCGCATCCACCACGGCCTTGTGCTGCGGGACGCGGCGGCCGACCTCGCTACCGGAGATCTGCAGCACCTTGTCTGCCCCATCAAACGCGCGGGTCAGGGTGTCGGGACGGTCATAGTCGGCTTCACGAATCTGTAGGCCCAGTGCCGCGAGTGCGCTCGCCTTCTGCGGCTCGCGCACGGCCGCAACGACTTGCTGGGCGGGTACCCCACGCTGCAGCACGGCATCAATGACGAGACGGCCGAGGTGGCCGGTTGCTCCGGTGATGACAATCATTATGCGTTCCTTCGGTCGCCGCTGGTGAAGCTGTCCTTTGTTGGCCGCCCAAATGAGCCATACCGATGATCAGCCTGTGAACTCCGGACACCTTGAGGGTGCCCTTTCGGGGCAAAAATTCTGCACGAATTGCCCTCAACCAAGCGACGTTCCACTCGCAGTGTGCTTACGTTCCCACGACTCGAACTTGCGAGTCGCTCGCATCGGGTATGTCGATGCGGACAATTCCTTGGAGTGCGGTTTGTTGGATGACATCAGACTCCATGCTGAGCAGCCTTCTGTTGCGCCCACCTCCAAGGGCGTAGACGTAGTGCTCGGTGACGACAGCCTTACCACCGCCGTTACCTCGCTCTGGGCCAGGAGTCCGGCCGCTGGGACCGTGCACATTGCCGACACGGCCGCAGTGCGCATGGACGACTCGGTCCGCGTACGCGACAAACTAATTGCGACCGGCAGCCCAATCTACGGCGTGACCACGGGGTTCGGCGACAGCGCCCGCTTCCACCTCAGCTCCCGCAAAACGACGCAACTGCAACGCAATCTGATCACCTACCACCTGAACGGCACTGGACCCGACGCACCCGAGGACGTCGTGCGCGCCACCATGCTGGTGCGCGCTAACTGCCTGGCGCGTGGCTACTCCGGCATCCGCCGCGAGGTGGTGCAGCTGCTCATCGACTGCCTGCGTCACGACATCACGCCATTGATCCCCGAGCGCGGCTCCGTGGGTGCTAGCGGCGATCTGGTACCGCTGTGCTATCTCGCGGATATGCTGCTCGGCTCGGGTCAGGTGCGTGTCGCCGGAACACAGATGTCAGCGGCGGCCGCGCTGCGGGCCGCTGGCTTGGTGCCGGTGACGTTCGAGGCCAAGGAGGGCCTCGCGCTGATTAACGGCACGTCGTTCATGTCCGGCTTCGCGGTCCTCGCCACGCACGATGCGGCCGAGATCGCCAATGTCGCGGACTTATGCACGGCGCTGACCGCTGAAGCGCTGCTGGGCAACCGTGGCCACTTCCACCCCCTGATTCACCAACAGAAGCCTCATCGCGGCCAGATTCAGTCGTCGGCCCGGACCCGCGCACTGCTGACCGGTTCCCGGCTGTGCACCGACGCCCCGCAAGTCCTTGAGCCCGACGCTGGCCCGGACGGGTTCGTCGCGCTCGGCCGGGCGATCCAGGACCGGTACTCGATCCGTTGCGCGCCCCATGTGAACGGGGTCTTGCTGGACACGCTTGACTGGGTCACACGCTGGCTGAACGTCGAGATCAACTCGACCAACGACAACCCGCTGTTCGACCCGTTTACCGCGGAAGTACACAATGGAGGAAACTTCTACGGTGGCCATGTCGGTCACGGAATGGACTCGCTCAAGCTTGCCGTCGCCAGCGTTGGCGACCTCCTCGACCGGCAAATGGCGTTGCTGGTCGACACAAAGTTCAACCACGGCCTCACGGCCAATCTCACACCGCAGCGCGGTCCTTCCGATCCGGACGCTGGCCTGCACCACGGCTTCAAGGGCATGCAGCTGGCCGCGTCCGCCTTGGCCGCCGAGGCCCTCAAACTGACCAACCCCTCGACGGCGTTCTCCCGGTCGACCGAGGCGCACAACCAGGACAAGGTCAGCATGGGCACGATCGCAGCGCGTGACGCCCGCACGGTCGTTGAGCTCGTTCGCGAGATCACGGCCATCACGCTGTTGGCCGGCTGCCAGGCCCTCGACCTGCGTGGCGCGGGCCAGCTGGGACACGGCACCAAGGCGGCCTACGACGTCATCCGCGAACACGTGCCGTTCGTCGACGTGGACCGCCGACTCGACGGCGACCTCGCCACCGTCGTGGAGCTGATCCGCAGCGGCACCCTCGGCGACGTCATCCGCGAGCACACCGAATCCTGACAAGGAGATTTCGCATGGAGCAGCGCCCGTTGGGCACTACCGGATTGAAGGTTTCCGCCCTCGGACTGGGCACCTCCACCTGGGGCACCACCACCGACCCAGACGACGCCGCCGAGCAACTGCGGGCGTTCGTCGAGGTCGGCGGCACCCTGGTCGACACCGCCGACGTCTACGGCGGCGGCAGTGCTGAGGAGATCGTCGGCCAGTTGCTGGGCAAGGTCGTGCCCCGCGACAACATCGTGCTAGCGACCAAGGCTGTCGCCGTCCTGGACGACCCCGACCGCAGACAGAACGCCTCCCGCGAGCATCTACTGTCGACATTGGACAAATCACTGACCAAGCTACGTACCGATTACATCGACCTGTGGCAGCTGCACGCCTGGGATCAGGCCGTCCCATTGGAAGAAACCCTGGCCGCAACCGACACCGCCGTACGAGCCGGCAAGGTTCGCCACGTCGGCGTGTGCAACTACACCGGCTGGCAGACGGCCAAAGCGGCGACCTGGAAGCAAATCAACGGCGTCGCACCACTCGCGTCGTGCCAACTGGAGTACTCGCTGCTGGAACGGGGCATCGAACGTGAGGTCGTGCCCGCCGCACTGGACGCGGGAATGGCGGTGCTGCCATGGGCCCCGCTCGGCCGCGGCGTACTGACCGGCAAGTACCGCGGCGGGGTACCGGCCGATCGGGAGAACAGCCGTTTCTTCAAGTGGTACGTTGCGCCCCGTATCGACGACCGCTCCGCGCGCATCGTGGAAACCCTCGCCGCTGCCGCGGACGAGTTGGCCGTGCCGCTGGTGGCTGTGGCGCTGGCATGGGTCCGGGACCGACCCGGGGTCGCCGCGCCGCTGGTCGGCGCCCGCACCGTGGAGCAGCTGCGCGAGTCGCTGTCCCCGGCCACGCTTGCCCTGGAACTGCCTGCCGAGATCCGCCGCGATCTCGACGCTGCTTCCGCCCCGCACATCGGCTATCCCGAGAGTGGCATCTGAGCAGGAGGACGCGCCGTGAACGACGAACCAGTCAAATTGCTCAGCCGATCGTTCATGCAGGACCCATATCCGACGCTGGAATCCCTGCGGCGAGACCACGCAGCGATCCCAGTCGAGAACGGCGGCTTCCGGATGTGGGTGATCACCCGCTACGACGACGCCCACGCGCTGTTGGCCGATCCCACGCTGCAACGCGACTTGGTCAAGCACCGGCACGCGGTCGTCGAACAGAACCTAGTGGACATCGAGCGCCGGCCAAAGCTGCCACGCGAACTACGCCGCAGCATGCTCGACCAGGACGGGGCGGATCACCGCAGGATGCGCGGCATCGTCGCAAAGTTCTTCACGCCGTCACGGCTTGCCGCGCTGCGGCCCGGGATCGAACGGCTTGCCGACGACCTGCTCGACGGCCTACCCGTCGGTGAACCAGTCGACATCGTCGACCAGTACGCCAGGCCGCTGTCCGCGACCTGCCTGTCCGAGATGCTGGGCGTCCCCGAGGACGCGCGAGATCGATTTCCCCTGTGGGAGACGGCGATTCTCACCGCACCCAGCAAGGAGGAGGTGGAGGATGCGGGTCGGCAGTTGCAGGTGTTTGCCGGGGAGATCATCGCGCTCAAGCGCGAGCAGCCGCGTGCGGACCTTTTCACCGAGCTCGTCCGGGCCGGCGCGGCGGGGCTGCTGGATGACGCCGAACTGGTCTCCATGATCACGCTGTTGCTGATCGCCGGGCTGGAGCCGACCAGCGCGATAGGCAGCGGTGTGCTCGTCCTGCTCCGCCACTCTGAGGAGCTGGCGCGGTTGCGCGCCGACCCCGACCTGATAACCGCGTGCGTCGAGGAGATCCTGCGCTTCGAGACCCCATTCCGGATGCTTACCCCGCGCTATGTCGACCATCCGCTGGAGCTGGATGGGGTGACCATCCCAGCGGGGGAGCTGCTGCTGATCTCCACCGGCTCGGCCAACCGCGACCCGAGCCGGTTCGCGGACCCCGACCGCTTCGACATCACCCGTGACACGAAGGGACATCTAGGGTTCAGCCACGGCAGGCACCGGTGTATGGGCGCCGAGCTCGGCAGAATAGAGACCGCGGTCGGGCTCGGCAGGTTGTTCGACCGGTTCCCCGCGACCGCGCTCGCGGTCGCTCCGCAGGACGTGCAGTGGCGGCCAGGCATGTTCATGCGCCGCGTCGACTCGCTGCCGGTGGTGCTGGGATGAGCGCCGTCGACCAGGTCGTGTTGCCCGACGGACGAGCCGTGTGGATGGTTTCCGAATACGCGCTTGCCCGACAGTTAATGAATGATCCTCGGTTTTCCAACGACACCGCCAGGATGGGTGACAAGGCGCCGTTGGCGGCCCTGCCGCCGACCGTGCGCAGCGTCGTGGCGCAGGACATGCTCAACACCGATCCGCCGCAACACACCCGGCTGCGCCAACTCGTTGCGCACCGATTCACCGGCCGCAGCGCGAACGCTATGCGTCCGGTTGTCGACGAGATCGCCGAGCGGCTGCTGGACGGCCTGGACACCGCAGCGGAGACCGACCTCGTCGCCCAGTACGCGCAGCCACTGCCCACACTCGTGCTCGGTGCCATGATCGGGATTCCCGAGGCCGACTGCCCGGACGTGCGCCGCTGGTCGGACACATTCGTCTCCGAACTGCTACTGATCAGCGACAGCTTGCTGGACGCGACGACATCGCTGCTCGACTACGCTGCCGAGTTGGTGCGGCGCAAACGCCGCGAACCGGGACACGACCTGATCTCCGAGCTGATCGAGGCGAACCTAACCGACGACGAACTGAGCTCGATGGTGTTCGTACTGCTCATCGCGGGTCAGACCGCAACGACGCAGCTCATCGCCAAGGCACTGTATCTGCTGCTGACCAATCCCGATCAGCGTGACGCCGTGCGAGCAGATGAGACGCTGCTGGGCGGCGCGGTGGACGAGGCGTTGCGGCTCGAACCACCGCTGCAGGTCTCGGCGTTCCGGATGACCCAGGAATCGCTAACGATCGGAGACACTTGCATCCCGGCGGGCGAGGTCGTGCTGTGCTCGCTGACGGCCGTCAACCGCGACAAGTCCCGTTTTACCGCCCCGGACAGCTTCGACGTGCGACGCGACGACAACCAGCACCTGTCGTTCGGCTTCGGTATCCATCGCTGCCTGGGTGCGAACCTGGCGAAGGTGGAGGCCGAGGCCGCCCTCGGCGCCCTGCTACGCCGTTATTCGTCGCCGCGGATCACGGCCTCGGCTGGGGATCTACCCTGGGTAGAAGCCGGGATCATGCGCAAGCTGATGGCGCTGCCGGTGCGCCTCGGCGCGAAGTGACCGTGCCCTTGTGGTAAACGAGCGCGCGGTCCTGCCTCATCACCATGTCCAGCTGTTGATCCTGCTGGTGGCGATTTCCTAGTGCCATCGCCAACGAAGCAAAGCCGTCCTGGAAGGTCACCTCGATGTCGACCACAGCGCTGAGCGGTCCATTCAGGCTGTCGAGCAAGTGCAGGTGGCCTTCTCGGCCATCGAGTAGTCGACAGCTGTTGGTGCGTAACTCAAATATGGCTGGCGTGGCGTTGGTTATGGTGTGAAGTTGACTGTGGTCAAGGCTCGGCGGCTTTCCCCTCCGTCGCAAGAGGATCTGCGACGGGGGGTGGTTGCCGCGGTGGAGTCCGAATGTGAGTCAGGCCGAGGTGGCAGAGGTTTCGGAGTCGGGTTGCGATCGGTGTCACGGTAGGTGAATGCGTTCCGCCATAACGGGGGCCTTGGCGGCACGGAAACGTGGTCGGCGTGCTCGTCTGGGAACCAGTTCGAGGTCAACGCGATGGCCGCGATCGGCAATAACGGCGAGCTGTATTTCACCTTGTTCGAGGCCGGCTTCAACGTGACGGTGATGATCGGGGTCCTGGACCGGCTCGTGCGGCATCTGGACCGCAAGATCCATCTGATCGTGGACGGACATCCTTCGCACCGAGCTCACCTGCTGCGGGACTGGCTGCCGAGCGGATCGAGATGCACTTCCCGCCCGGCTGCGCCCCGAACTCAACCCCGTCGAACTGCGGGGCAACGACCTCAAAACCCACGTCACCGCAACGACAAGCGCCCGAACCCAGGCCGAACTGGCGGCGGCGCACGCACCCACCTGCGCCGCCGCCAGAACCAACCAGAACGCGTGAAAGCCTTCTTCGGCAAGCAACACGTCCGCTACGCCGCAGGCCAGTAACGCCAAATTTGCGTTACTGAGCAATATGTCCATCTCGCTGCAGTCGGCGCTGTAGGCCTCATCGCTGAGCGGGACGACGGTCGCGGTGCTCCTCAGTCTTTCTTGCGGGCGATGGTCAAGCCGTCGGCGATGGGCAACATCACCGTGTCGAACCGTGCATCCGCGGCCAGCGTGGCGTTGAGCTCCCGCAGCGCGGTTGATGCGTCGCGCAGCAGTCCCGCCTCGGCCAGCTGCGGGTCGAGCACATACCCGTTGAACAACACGTTGTCCACAATGAGCAGTCCACCGGGACGCAGCAGCGGTTCAACCGCTCGGAAGTAGCTAGGGTAGTTCTCCTTGTCGGCGTCGAGGAACACGATGTCGAACGCGGTGCCTGGCGCGAGCGCGCGCAGTGTGTCCTGGGCCGGCGCGACGCGGAAGTCGATCCGGTCCGCGACCTCGGCGCGCTTCCAGTGCTCGCGGGCGATGTTGGCCCATCGCTCGGTGACGTCGCAGGTCAACACCCGTCCGCCCGGGGCGACGCCGCGCGCGAACGAGAGCGCTGAAAGGCCGGTAAATGTGCCGATGTCGAGCACGTTGCGGGCGGCGAGCATGCGTGTGAGCAGTGTCAAAAGCGCTGCCTGTTCCTGAGGAACCATCATGATCGCCAGGTCGCCGATCTCGGTGGTTCGCGTGACCAGGCTGTCCACGACCGGATCACTTGGCGAACACGATCTCACCATGTAGTCCCGCATCGCAGGGCTGATCGGAAGATGCTTGACTTCGCCGAATCGCTGCGCAGGCATGCTAGGTGTCCCTCCTCGTCGGTGCTGTCAGCCAGGCAACCGGGTACGCTGTGCGGCGTCAAGCGTTGCGTCGCCCGGGAACATTGGACTTTGCACTTCGTCCTCTATCCAACGCTACCTCTTCTTGTGCTGGGAGCTTCTTGTGAAAAACAGGCAACCGCTTCCGGACATAAGGGCATCTGCTAGCCGACTGAGCTGTTCTTGAGGCTGAGGCAGCGGTCTAATTGGGCGCGTTCTGTATTTCGCCTTGTAAGCCGGGTAAAGAAAGGCCGTTCGCCATCTGCCAGGTACCGTCCGACACCACGGCCCCGGTCGAGCTGACGACCCGCGAACGCACGGCCCTGTGCCAGGCGGCCCGCTGTGGACTACCACGAATTCCCTGGACTCGACCGCGAATCCGTCGTCCCGGAGGCCGCCGGTCCGTTCCCCGCCTGGGCTGCGGACCGGTTCGCCGACGCGCCAGCACCGGACAACTGCCCCAGACCTGATCTGCCGAAGGTTCACAATCCGGCCAGCAGGAAGGAATCGCATGCGCAACGAAGGCACTGGCGCCTGGCCGTACCGCCGCGTCCGTCTCTCTTCCGACAAGACCGCGATCACCTTCCGCAGTCGTGCCACCACCTACCTCGAACTCGACGACAGGGTGACCCGCCTGGCGCACGCGCTGCGCTCGCTCGGTATCGGCCGCGGGGACCGGCTCGCCCTGCTGAGCACGAATCATCCCGCCTACCTGGAGGCGCTGTTCGCCTCGGGTTTGCTCGGCGCGATCTTCGTGCCGCTCAACGCCCGGCTCACCGCACCAGAGGTGGAGTACGCGCTGCGAGACTCGGGTGCAGCGGTGTTCATCCACTCCCGGGAACTCGGCGAGATCGCGCGGTCCGCCGCCGGTGCCGCGACCCGGGTCGTGCTCGACGGGGCCGCAGACCCGGACTCGGTCGGCTACGAGGCGCTGATCGCGGCCGCCGACTCGTCGCGCATCGACGAGCCGGTGTCCCACGACGATCCGTGCTTCATCATGTACACCTCCGGCACCACCGGCCGCCCCAAGGGCGTGGTCCTCACCCATGGCAACATCGTGTTCTCCGCGATGAACGCGGTCGTCGACCTCGACCTGGACAGCCACGAGGTGGCGCTGGTGTGCTCGCCGCTCTTCCACACCGCTGCCTTGGACTTCGTGGCGTTGCCGACGCTACTCAAAGGCGGCAACGTGGTCATCGAGGAGGGCTTCGAACCAGGCCGGATCCTCCAGGTACTCGAACGGGAGCGGATCAGCTACACCTTCGGCGTGCCGACCATGTTCGATGCGCTCAGCAGCCACCCCGGCTGGGAGACGACCGACCTGAGCGCGATCCGGCGGGTGATCGTCGCCGCGGCCCCCGTCCCGCTGCGCACGCTGCGCACCTACACCGAGCGCGGCATCAAGATCTGCCAGGGATACGGCCTGACCGAGACCGGCCCGGGTGCGCTGATCCTCACCCCGGACGACGTCGAGCGGAAGCTGGGCACGGCGGGCGTCCCGCACTTCTTCACCGATGTCCGGATCGTCGATGCCGATGGACGCGAGGCGGCGGCCGGCGAGCACGGCGAGATCCAGATCTGCGGCCCCAACGTCATGCGCGAGTACTGGAATCAGCCGGACGCCACCGACGACGCGTTCACGGACGGGCGCTGGTTCCGCTCCGGCGACATCGGGGTCGCTGACGCCGACGGATTCGTGACGGTTGTCGACCGCCTAAAGGACCTGATCATCTCTGGCGGCGAGAACATCTACCCCGCCGAAGTGGAGGCGGCGGTTCTCGAAATGCCGGGCGTCACCGGCTGCGCGGTCTTCGGCGTGCCGCACGAGAAGTGGGGTGAGGTGGGATGTGCCGTCGTCTCGCTGGAGAGCGGCTGCGAACTCGACCACGACCAGCTCGTCGCGTTCCTCGCGCCGCGGCTGGCCAAGTACAAGATCCCCAAAACGCTCGTAGCGGTCGACGAGATCCCCCGCAACGCCACCGGCAAGGTCCGCAAGGACCTGCTTCGGAGCCAGTTCGCCTGATCTGCGAAAACCCGCTGGCCGAAAGGTCGTCGTAGTCGATCACGTCGCACGAAAGCCCGGCGCTTCCACGATCTTGCGCGCCACCTCGACGTGCGCGGCATCCGCGAACAGGACCCAGACCGCGGCGCGGCTGCTACCGCTGGTCCCGACCTCCTCGGTGGGCTTCACCGGCAAGCCCGTCCGTGCCTGGGTGGGCGAGCAGATCGCGGTGATGCGCTGGTGGCTGGAGGACGACCCGCCGAAGCTGTCGCCCGAGGAAGCCACCGGCATGCTCCTCGATCTGTCCCTGCGCGGTCGCTACTGGGCCAACGGCTTCGAGGGCGTCACCCGCTCGCAGCAAGCAAATCGCGGCGGACGAGGGCTGAGCAGCCTCGCCGCGCTCGCCGTCTACCTCGATGGGAGGCCGGTGATGGATCTGCGGGCTCCTACGACTGACTTCGCGGCCGTTACCGCGACGTGGCAGCGGCCGCCGGCTGCCATTGCAGGTGGTCTGCGATCAGCCTGCCGATGACGGCCATCGGTTCCGCCTGCGTGATGGTGTGGTGGGTGCACGCGATGTCGTGGGAGATCACCTCACCCGTGATCCGCGACCGCCACTCGCCACCATCGGAGACGTGGTCGGCCTGCGTCGCGCGGAAGTACAGCAGATCCCCGTCGAAGGTGGACTCGGTGTAGGTCGGCAGCAGCCCGGCGGCGTTGATGAGAACCGTGGTGAGCGCCGCGAGGTGCTTCTCCCCCAACGCAGGGTGCACCTCGGCTTCAGCCGGCGGGCCCGCAGCCTGAAGCAACATCGACCGGACGTCCTCGCGCTTGGGCGCGGCTCGCTGTGCCTGCGGGTCGACCGGCCTGGCATCGAGCAGGGCGAGCAACGCCACGCGCTCGCCGTCGGCCTGCAAGCGGGTGGCGATCGCGTGCGCCAATGCGCCGCCGAGCGACCAGCCCAGCAGATGGTAGGGCCCGGCCTGTTGCACCGAGCGGATCTGGCGCACGTAGCCGTCGATCATCTCGCGGAACGACGAGGGCAGTTCGCCGTTCCCGGTCAATCCGCTGGACTGCAGGCCGTAGACCGGCACGTCCTCGGGCAGGTGGCGCGGCAGGCCGGCGTAGCACCAGCTCAGGCCGCCCACCGGATGCACGCAGAACAGCGGCGGTCGAGAACCGCTGGCACGCAGCGGAAGCAGAGCCTCGAAGGCGTTCGACGACGTTTCCCGCTCCAGCACGCGCACCAGGTCGGCCACGGTCGGAGCCTCATAGACGACGCCGAGGGGCACCTCGGCACCCAGGTCAGCGCGGAGGCGGGTGACGAGTTCGGCAGCGAGCAACGATTGCCCGCCCAGCTCGAAGAAATCGTCGTCGATGGTGACTTCGCCAACGCCGAGCACCTCGGCGAACAGGGCGCACAGCTGCTCTTCGCGAGGTGTGCGGGCGGCACGACCGGCGCGATTTTCGGCGGCCGGCAAGGCCGAGTGGTCGAGCTTGCCGTGCACCGTCAGGGGCAGCTCGTCGAGCAGGACGAATGATGCGGGCACCATCGAAGTGGGCAGTCGTTTCGCCGTCCACGACCGGAGTTCCGCTGTGTCGACCGGCCCTGGACCCGGAACCACGTAAGCGATCAGCTCGGGCTCGGCGGACGTTGTCGTCGTCACCACTGCCTCGGCGGCTCGTGGATGCGCGGTTAGCACCGCCTCGATCTCGCGCGGCTCGATGCGGACGCCGCGGATCTTGACCTGCTCGTCGGTGCGGCCGAGGTACTCCAGCACGCCGTTCTCCGTCCACCGGGCCACGTCGCCGGTGCGGTACATGCGCGCGCCGGGCGGCCCGAATGGATCGGGCAGGAAGCTCTGCGCGGTCAGCGTCTCCTGGCCGAGGTACTCGCGGGCGACCTGTTCGCCGGCCAGGTACAGCTCGCCGGGCACGAGCGGCGGCTGGGGTCGCATCGCCCGGTCGAGGACGTAGGCCCGGACATTGTGCCCCGGACGGCCGATGACTGGCCGATCGCCCTCGATCCGGCAGTACACAGCATCCACTGTGGACTCCGTTGGCCCGTAGTAGTTCCAGGCCTCGACACCGGGGCAGTCGCGCAGCGTCGACCACAGCGCGGGATCGACCGCTTCGCCGCCGACCATCAGCAGCCACGGGAACTTCTCCGGCCCGGACAGCAGGCCCTCGGCCAGCAGAAGCCGGAGGAAGGACGGGGTGAGGTCGGCGAAGTCGATCCGGTGCCGGGAGAAGTAGCGCACGAGTGCGGCCGGGGCGAGCCGCACCGCGTCCTCGACGAGGTGGACCTCCTGCCCCGCGGCCAGGAACAGCAGGCCCTCCCATGCGGTGTCGAACGAGAATGACGCGGTCAACGCCGCACGCAGTCGCCGCCCGGCCGGCGCGATCAGCTCGCGCTGGTGGTCGTGGAAAAGGTTGGCAAGGTGGCGGTGCTCGACGACCACTCCCTTCGGCCTGCCCGTCGAGCCGGAGGTGAAGCTGACGTACGCCGCGTGGTCCGGCCGGTGGGTGCCGGTCGGATCGGTGCCGGGATGCCGGTCGATGCCGACGTCGTCGAGCACCAGGAGCGGCTGCTCGACCGGAAGAGTCGCGCTGGTCGTCGCGGTGGTGAGCACGTGGAGCGGCCGGGTGTCCGAGAGCAGCGCCTCGATGCGGGCGGGTGGATGGCTCGCGTCGAGCGGCACGCACACCGCGCCGGCCTTGAGCACCGCCAGCACCGCGACGATGTAGTCGGCAGTGCGCGGCAACGCCAGCGCGATGCGCGTTTCCGGACCGGCGCCACGTGCGATCAACAGGTGCGCCAGGCGATTGGCTCGGGTGTTGAGTTCGGCGGCGGACAACGTCGTCGAGCCGCAGACCAGCGCGGTGGCATCGGGCGCCGCGCGAACTCGGGCCTCGAACAGTTCCGGCAACGTCGTGGCCGGCGTCTCCCGCCCGGTGTCGTTCCACGTGTTCAGAACCAGTTCGCGCTCATCCGCGGACAGCATGTCGATCGTGCCCACCTGCTGCTCGGGGTCTGCGGTCGCCAGTGCGTGCAACAGCGCGAGGAAACGGCGGTGGTGCGCCGCCGTGGTCGCCGCGTCGTACTTGGCCGGATCCGAGTTGAAGTCGATCCGCAGTGATCCATCGGCGGGCCTGTCGTAGACGTTGACGCCGAGGCCGGTCACCGGGCCGTTCGAGAGGTTGCGCAGCACTGCGGGGTGGCGGCCGAACCGGAGCTGGACGTCGTGGGTCATGACGTTGATGCCCCAGTCGCCGAGGTATCCGCCGCGGTGATGGGCGATCCTCAGATCGCGCACCAGGCGCGTCGAGGAGTAGCGCTGGTGGCGCAGCAGGTTCTTTGCGCTGTTCGCGGTGGTGCGCACCAGCTCCGCCACGGTGGTCGACGGCGTCATCCGGGTGCGCAGCGGCAGCACGTTGGCCACCATCGACGGCACGCCGCGCGCGACGCTGCCCGCCCGGCCGTTCACCGTCATGTCCAGCGTGACCTCGTCGTTTCCCGCCAACCGATGCACGTACAGCGCCAGCGCGGACATCGCGACCGATGGCAGGCTCGTGCGCGCCTGCCGCGCCAGCGCCCGCAGGGCTTCGGTGTCCGCCGGGGTCACGTAACCGGTCTCGCGGAGGAAGGTGTGCGGCACGATCGACGACGGTCGCTGCGACCCGCGCGACGCAGGCCAGTCGGCCAGTTGTTCCGTCCAGTACTGCTGATCGCGGGCGAAGCGCTCAGATGCCTCGTATTCGGCCTCATCGGTCAGGATCTGCGACAGGGAGCCGAACGGGCACGGCGGAGCGGGACGCCTCTCCTCGGCCGCCGTGTAGAGTTCCGCGACCCGCTGGATGAACAGCGAGAGGCCGAAGCCGTCCAAGATGATGTGGTGCAGTCCGAGGTAGACGGTGAACCGCTGCTGCCCCGTCCGCAGCAAGGCGAACGAGAACAGCGGCGAGCGGCGGAGATCCGCCGGCCTGCCCAGATCGGCCCACATCCACTCCTCGGCCGCCGCAACTGGATCGGCAGCCCCGCGCAGATCGACCACCGGCAGCTTCCAGTCCGGCAACGGTTCGATCGCCTGCCAAATCCGCCCGTGGCCGTCGTCACCGAATCGGGCCCGCAGTGCTCCCGCCTCGTCAATGGCCTGGCGCAATGCGACCTCGAGCAGCGCGGCATCCACCGGGCCGTCGATCTCCAGCGCCTCCGCGGCCCGGTAGATCGGGTTGGCCGGATCGAACTCCTGGGCGAACCACACACCCGTCTGGGCAGCCGTCAGCGGCAACGTTTCGCAGCCGATATCCGTAGACATGCACGCTGCGTATCACGAGAACAGCAAGCTCACACAGAGCAACGGCCCGCGCGTCAGGGGGTAATCGAATCGATCACGGTGTGAGCGCGCACCCCGCTCCATATCGGCACGCTCAACGGCGGCGGACAGCCTGGTGGCACGAGGCGGGATGCGCGCGCTGTTCGGCCCGGATGCAGTGCCGGGTAGCTCTGCGAGGCCGGCGCCTATCCGGGCGATCAGCGGTGGGTGCACGCCTCGCGGGCTGGCGCGGCGTGATCTGATGCCCCAGCCGCCCGGCAGCGGCACGCTCGCCCAGCAGTTACGCGCGCTCGAACACCGCCAACCCCCCGGTCGTGCGGGGCAAGGTCCGCGAGGCGACCGGCCAGTACCTCACCAAGCGGGCCGAAGCGAAAGCCGAACGCCAGAAGCACCCCTACCCGCCGCCCCACACGTGACCTGTGCATATGAAGGAGGCCCGCGATGCCCGAGCCCGAATCGCCCACCGACGAATCGGCTGCGACATTTGCATGAGGGCGCACGACATCGCAGCAGCGAAAGGCCATCGCGGTACCCGCCGGGGCGATCACCGATGCGCTCAGGCTGGGCTGACCCAGCAGCCCGCATCGCGAGCTGTTCAAGGCCATCCGAAACACGGAAAACCTCCCGATCGACCACACGTCGATCACCGGGACCGTCGACGAAGAACTGGCGGACATCCTGATCTACGTGTGCGCGATCGCCAACCGACGGAACATCGACCTCGACGAAGCGCTACGAAACAAGGAACTCCGCAACGAAACGCGCGTCTGGGCGTAAAGGAGCGCGTCGGCATCGGGGGTCTCGGGCACGATCACGTCCATGTCTGCCGTAGAGGACGTAGACAAGGCACTGAGCTTCGTGCTGGGCAAGCTCGCCGAAGCAACAGAACAGCTCAGCACGGCGCAGGCCGCCCTGGAGGAGAGCGTCATCGATCTCTCGGTGCTCGACAGCACCAACGACGACGAGGCGCAACAAGCCCTTGCGTACCACAAAAAAAGCGGCGACCAGCTCACCCACGCCCAACAGGTCCTGCACCGCTGTACCGAACAGATCAAGCAATACCAGCCCCGCGTTGCGACGAGCCCAACACCAAGTACCCCGCCGCGAGGGCCGACCGCCCGACCTGACAGAACGCGATCATCCGTTCCATGCCCTGCCTGGGACAACGTCGCGGGCGAGAAGCCGAACCTGGCAGACGTCAGCGCGGAACCGCGCCGAAACTACATCCTTGACGGCGACGGCCTCGGTGGTGGGGGGCATGTCGCAGGTACGGGCCTGCCGAACAAGATGGAATTCCCCAAGGCTTGGGACGATGACCAAATCATCAACTCGATTGAGGACGTGGCAAAAAATCCGGATCGCCCGCCTGAACTTCAGGAGAACGGTCGCTGGCGAGTTGAAGGCACTAGAGACGGCGTGGACATCAGAGTGGTTGTGGACAAGTCTGGGCAGGTACGTACCGCGCATCCTGTTGGGGGCGAGGGAGTCATCCAGAACGACGTGCACGGCAATCCCATTCCAACTGAGCCAAAAAGGCGATAACGAACAATGGACCTGGTTAAGCTGAGCCGAGACTCACAGTCGCTACTCGAACGGCTGGCGGATCGCTTTCCGCCCGATCAACTGAGAATGTGCCGGGAATCCGGCAAGGGCGGCGAGTGGAACGAGATGGTGGACATCATGTGCGCGGTACTGGTCAAACGGAACGTCCCAGTTACTCAGGATGAGCGGGACGCTTTGGCCGACTTGCTCGCCATGTATCCAGTCCCTGTCGAGGGCTACGACTACATCAACAAGCGCGACGAGATACTGGCCACGCTCACGGTCACCCCCGGAACTGACTGACGCTGATCGACCAGTGTCGGCGTCCGCTTCGATACCCTCCGCTGCTGAACCCCCGGCGCGCGCCCCGCGCCGGGGGTTCTCGCTGATCAGAGCCGCAATGTTTGTGATCTTGCGTGTAGCAGCCGGGTAGCATAAACGCAGGGGCAAAGCCCTTACCAGCACAAATAGATACCGATCAACCACCGGCCGAGCGCTAGCCTAAGCAGGGCCTACAGACCCCCTGTGACCAGCACAGAAAGCGTTTGCACAGCAAACGGCGGCGCGCTTTGAAGTGAAGGGCGCTTTTCGCAGGTCCGCGTTGGGACCGGTCGTGACCTGCACGGATGCCGGTGATACGTGGGACGTGCCCCACGGATTGCCCCATGAGATCGTCTTCCGTGCTCGACGCGGCCGTCCCACGCGGGCTAGCGTGCCCCTCTGGTCGTGCATGGCGCTGAACCTTACGAGAGAGGTTCAGCGATGAGTAAGCAGGTGTGGGCCGAGGAACTTCCCTCCGGCAACTACTCCGGCCGGTACCGGCACCCGATCACGGGCCGCAAGGAACGCGCCGGATCGTTCCCCGGCGAAGACGAAGCGCTCGCCGCCGCCCGTAAGGCGGTGCGGGAGCTCGTTCGCATCTACAGCGGCGACCCGGACGTCTCGCCGGTCTCCGGCGCGCCGACGCTCGCGGAGTACGCGCACGAGGCGATCGACGCGCTTCCGCACGTGCGCCCGTCGACCCGCAAGACGTACCACTCGGTTGCTCGTCAGGTGGTGAAGCACTTCGGCGACCGCATCCGTGTCGATCAGATCGACGAGCAAGCGGTTCGGGGGATGGTCGCCGCGTGCAACCGGGCCGGGTTGAAGCACTCGACCTGTGAGGCGCGGGTGACCGTGCTTGGCCACATCGTGGACCAGGCGGGTCGGGAGGGGTACACGTCGGTCCGCTCCGTGGACTGGCAGATCCCGTTGCCGACCGAGGTGCACCGCCAGCGGGAACTACTCGAAGACGACACGATCGGGCTGCTGACGTGCGCCATGCCGTACCGGTTGTGGGTGGCGATCCTGGTCTCTCGTGACACGGGACTACGGATCTCCGAGGTTGCCGGGCTGCGGGTGCAGGACGTGAACCTCGTCCGCCGACAGATCCGGTTGGTCGGCTCGTTCGATCCTGACGGCGTGTGGCGCGAGCACGCGAAGGGCCACCGGGCCGGGATCGAGCTCCCGTTGACGCTGCGGCTGACGGCGGCACTGGATCACCACTTCCGTAACAACGTCCGCGACGGGCAGGTGTGGGTGTTCGCCGACGCCGACGGCGAGCCGGTCGGCATCCGGAACATGCGGAACGCGTTCGACCGGGCGCGGGTGGTGGCGGGCGTTCCTGACGCCGTGTGGCATGACATGCGGCGGACGCTGCTGACGACGCTGTCCGACGCGGGCGCGCCGCTTCAGCACTTGCAGGCGTTGGCCGGGCACGCCAACCCGAAGACGACCCGGAACTACATTCAGCGGGTCCGCGCTGAGGATCTGGCCAAGTGGACGGACACCATTGACGAGCCGCCTACGCCGCCGGCGTTGCGGAAGAGGCGGGCGCCTTGAGCAAGCGCCCGCCTTTCCGCAAGGCCGGAGGCGCCGACCCGCTGCACATGATCTCCGGGTCCGCCGAATTCGGACAGGTCGTGCGTTCGGCAATCGGATTCGCTCACGACACCGATGCCGACGACGGAACGTGCGTGCTGTCGCTGATCAAAACCAACATCGCCCCGCAGGGGTTGACCAGCATCCTCTACCGGATCGAACCGGCCGTTGTGGACACTCCGGAAGGCCCGACCGACGTCGGCCGATTCGTCCCGCTTGGCGACACCACGCAGACCATCGGCGAACTACTCAACCACGCCCCGGAAACCTCAGAGGAACGCTCGGAGAAGTCCGAGGCGGTCGAGTGGCTCCGCGCCTACCTCACCGCCGGGAACCGGGGCGGCGAAGCCGAAGCGGGCGAGGTACTCAAGGCAGCCGAACGCGACGGGTTCCGTCGACACATAATCCAACGCGCCCGCGCCAAAGCAGGCGTTACCACCCGCAAAGGTGACACAGCGTGGTTGTGGTCATACTCGCCCACCGCCGAGCAAGATGACACCCGGATTCAAGATGACAACCGAGAAAACGCTGTGAACTGTGAAGATGACAAGGTGACACGTTCCGCCTTAGAGGCGTCATCTTCGTCATCTTGTCACCTTGTCCCCTCCGCGAGTCCGCAAGCGTCATCAGTCCGGTTGCGTTCCGTAACCGAAGATCCCGGCTGTGATCAGTACGGTGCGACCCCGTCGGCTATCTCCGGCAGCAAGCGACTGTGCGCCGACCATGCCCCCGATCGCCACGCCGCCTAACCGTCCACACAGGAGGTGTATCCCGATGACAACGGAAAGCCGTCAGTCCACAACAGACACCAGATCACCGCCGGCCGTTTCTCGGCCGTCTGTCCACACCAGCCGCGCTGGATGGCCCACACGGCTTGTACCTGCCAGCGCCCGCGACACCGAACGCGGATGGCGACCAGTACCAAGGAGGTATCGCCGATGACCGATCCACAAGAGACGCCCGAGACCGAATTCGGCCGGATGATCGCCGACGCCGTCGGAACGAAACCAGACCTCGCCGCCGAGCTCCGCCGCCGCTTCGACGGCGAGCCCGAACCGACCGACGAGCAACACCAGCGCCGCCAGGCCGCCGACGACATCCGCGCCGCCCTCGACGAAGCCAGGAGCCGCGATGCAGATCGACCGTCGTGAGCTCGACCGGCTCGTCCGTGAACGCCGCGACGCCAACCGCCGCCGCAACCGTGACCCCGCATCCGAAGCGTTCGCCGAGTCGCTCCTTGGCACGCTTCACCGAAACGGACTCCTCGACGATTCGGAGCCGCGACCACCCGACGACGGAGATCCCCGCTCCGAAGCCCAACAGTTCGGCGACGTACTCGACCAGATCCGCCGACAGATCAAGGAGAACTGACCCATGTTCCCCAACGAACGCGAAATGACCGCCGACCTACTCGTCCGAGCCTTCCGAAACGCCGAGATCAACCTCGACCGGCTCGACGGGCTCGGTGACGCGCTCGCCATGAATGACGCACTCGGCACCGTCCCCGTGAAGTCACCCTCCGATGTGGACGCGCTTCTCGCCGAAGTCCACGGCGGGACCATCCGACCCGACCAGCTCGCCGGACGCGTGCACGACACCGCGTTCCGCGAAGTCGACCAAACCGTCTACGGCCGCGTGCGCTCGGCGTCTCCGACCGGATCGCCGCCCGCACCCTTGGCGCGTTCCGAGCCAACCTCGACGAGATCCATCGCCAGCTCGACGAGCGGTTCACCACTACCGCCGCCCGCCTGGCGACCGCCGTCGACCAGCTCGGGGGCATCAGCGAGCCCGCACAAGCACTCGCCGCCGGGTGTGAGGAGTCCTGGCGTGCCGTGCACGCCGCCAGCGGTGAACTCGAAACCATCGCGACCACCGTCGGCAAGCTTCCGGACCTCGGGTGGGGCACAAGGGGAAACCAGCATCTGTGGTTCGTGGATGTGCTCGACCTCGACCAGGTCGCCGACCTCCCCACCGAACGCCCAGACGACCCGCTCGGCCGGTTCGCCGCGTGGCTACGCGCCGGATACCGGCTCGACCTCGCCGACGGGCCGACCAAGGTCAAGCGGGACACCCACGTCGGCGCGGTCAAGAACGCCGTCAGCAACCCGTTCGCCGGGCAGAAGCTCAGCGCCGGAGCGGCACGTGACGCTCAGGCGTTCAACCCGGACGGCGCGCCCGGCACCATCAGAGACGCGGGAACGGCCGTCTCCGTCGATCTCACGGCCAAGAAGCGGGAATCTAGAGGCGAAGGCGTGGGCACTGACCCCGTTTCCCCTGGTCAGCCTCCCGCGCCGGTTCTGCTGATTGATCCGTGCGAAGGTTCCATGATCCGAAAGGAGTTGCCGATGCCGGGTCCACTCCCGTCCCGAAACGGGCCGCAGAAGAAGGGACCGCGTTCGGTCAAGCAGTGGGCGACACTGCCGCGTGAGCACGACGTGACCACGCCGGAGCTCCCGAAGCGGGATCTCCCGTGGGATGCGCGCACGGTACAGTTCTGGCTGGACCTGTGGGCGTCTCCAATGGCCGCGCAGTACGACGACAGCGATCGCCACGGGCTATTCATGCTCGCGGACCTGGTCGACTCGTATTGGCGGGTCGACTGGGTGCGGGACAAGATCGCTCTTGCCGCAGAGATCCGCCTTCAGGGACAACGCTTCGGACTGTCCGCATTGGACCGTCAGCGGTTGCGCTGGGAGCTGGAACGTGCCGACGAGGCGCAGGATCGTGGTCGCTGTCGGCGTGCCCGGACGTTGACTCCGGTCGACCCGGACGACGACCCGCGTAACCTACTCGGCAAGCTGTGACGTCAACTTTGCCGGGGTTTCGCGACGGGGCGCACCAGCCGTCCGTACATACCGAACCGCCCCGACGTCGCTGCACCGGGGCGGTTCGGCTCTGACTGCTCTACTGCTTGGTCTGGTCGGCTTGTTTGCGTCGCCACTGCACGATCGCCATGTCGGCGTCGTCAGCGACGAGCCCGATCTCGTCATCGTCCGCGAGCGCTTCGAGCGCCGGGAGCGCTTCGGTCTCGTGCCCCCGGTTCAGGAGGTAAGTCGCGGCGGCGCACCGGATCGCCGGCGCCTGGTCCTGCGCGAGTAGCGGCAGGAGGACAGCGGCCGTGATCCCCTGCTTGTCCCACTCCGCGACCTGGGCATTGGTGGCGTCGGTGTGCCGGTCCGCTTCGGCGACGCTCGGCTCGTCCCCCTTCAGCGCCGCCTCTCCTGCGCGGACGTGGGCGCAGAAGTCCTCCTGCGCCTGCGTCAGCGCTTCATCGCTGGTCATCGTCTTGAACCTCCTTGAACGCCCGCCGCACCGCCCGCAGGCCCCTTCTGTACTGCTCTTCCCAACTCATGCCGTTCATGGCGTCCCTGAGAGTCATGTCGCTGTCCCGGAGCTTCCGCGAGTACCGGGCGCTGATCCTACGGTGCACCGGGACGGGCAACCAGATCATGTTGTCGGTGGTGTTGATCCGTTCCGTGGAAAACCCGCTGCGGTTTTCCTTGGACTGCGATTGCTCCACGATGTGGTGCAATTCGTGTCCCGGTTTCGGGCCGAGCGCTCGTTTCGCCGCAGTGAACGAAGGGAACGACCGTGTTCCTCCCTCCTCTTCGGCGACCGTCTTCTGAGTCGGTTGCTCCCGTTTGGCTGGTGTTGGTGCTGGTGCGGCGGGCGGCGCAGCGCTCCCGCCGTCCGTACCGCTCGCACCTCCGCCGCCCTGTTGGTGTTGCGCCGCTTCCTCGATCTTCTTCCGGAGCAGGACCAACCCACGAACGATGTCGGTTCCCGCCGTAATCAGGTGCTGTGTCTGCCCGATGATGTCGGAATCCGGACCGGTGATTTCGGCGACCTGATCCCGAACCGCTTCGAGCTCGTCGCAGAGCTGATTCGCTGCCCCAAGAGGTACGGACTTGGCGGCGGACCGAAGTTGCTCCGCCCGGTCGCCGACCGTCTCACCGCTCATCCTTGCTGGTGGTAGGGGGCCTTCTCGACGATCATCAAACGGAGTTGCTCAAGACCGGCCGCAAGCTGGTTGATCTCATTCGACACAGCGCCGATCTGCCCGTGCAGCTCTTGAGCTGTGGCGGTGTCGCCGAGAATTCCGGCCACCTGCTGCTGAATTCCTTCGAGTTGTCCCTTTAATTCCTGCGCGGCATTCACCGGGACCTGTTCGGACAATGCCTGCAACTGCCCTGCTTGTTCCGCAATGGACACACGAACTCACTTCGTCGAATTGGTTAGGGAACCGGTCAGGGAGTACGGCGGGCGGTATCAGCACTCCCTGACCGGCAGGTGGACAGGATGACCGTCGACGATCAGGTGGACCTTACGATCCAGGTGACGGGTCAGCCGGTCCAGGAACGGCACGAACACGCTGGCGTTGAACGAGCCGGTGTAGACGGTGAAGTACAGCTCGCCCTTGTTACCGATCGCGCACATGGCGTTCACGCTGAACCGTTTGCCGGTCTTGCCCACCACCGGTGATTGGCCGACCGGTGCCCAGGTCCGGCCCACTGCGGCATCCGAGCGGATCCCGGTCTGGTCCAGCCACAAGATCACCGCGCCCTCGCGGCGGGCGCGGGCGGCGATGGCCGGATAGTCCTCCTCCAGCCATCGGCGCACGGCCTCGGGGTCCTGCTCGTAGGCCCTGCGGATCGGTTTCTGCGGCGACAATCCCCAGGAACGCAGATAGTTGCCGACGGTGCGCAAACTCAACACGACGCCGTGCCGCACCCGGATCAACTCGGCCACCGCCTTGCGGGTCCACACCACCCCAGCCAGCCCGAACGTGGCCGGGGTGTGCTCGGCCACCGCATACCGCAGCTTGCGCTGCCGGCGGGCACTCAACGCTTTCTGCTCACCAGGCCTGCGACCCCGCCGACGCCCGTCAAGACCCTTCGAACCCTGTTTCCGCCACACCTGCACCCATCTGGACACCGACTGCGGCGCTACCGCGAACACCCGCGCCGCCTCGACCTGCGTCATCCCACCATGGACAGCCGCGACCACCCTACGCCGCAGATCCTCCTGCGCCTCAGGCGATAACCTCCGCGCATCCCGCACACCAGCGATCATGCCAGACCAACGAAGATCACACCCTTAAGTTCCCGATCAATAACAGCAGATCAGCAGCGTATAGACTATGCATGACCAAAACGCCGGTCACACCACCCGTGACCAGCGTTTTCCCAGGTCAGCGCCAAGCCACGTAGGAAAAGGGCACCTTTCGCCAACTTGCTTGGCAGAAGGCGGCAGGAACGCGCACCCAAGGAGCTGGGCAAGTTCCCCAAGGCTCGTCACTCGGAGCTCAGCCCCCGCACTGTCGGGCTGTCCGACGAGCACGAGGCCCATTCCGAGTCCGAAGTGGACTGGTCACGCTGTCCTCCGGTTTCAATTGGAACTGCGGCCCCAACGGGCACTCCGTACCTCGCGCTCGGTCGCTGTTCAGCGGAGCGCAGTCGCGATCATCGCGATGAGGACGATCACTAGGAGGACGAGGTAGGCGATCGCGTGGATGCGGTCGGGGATCTTCCCGACGACTCGTTTGGTGAGCGCGATCGTCGGCAGGGAGCCGCAGAGCAGGGCCGCCGCGACGACGAAGTTGACGTGGCCGAGCTGACCGGGGTAGGCGGCGGCCGGCGTGGCGAGGGCGTACACGGCGGTTCCCGCGACCGCTACGGGGATGCTGAGCGGGTTCGCCATCGCGGCGGCATCGGCCATGGGGAGCCCCCTGCGCCGGAGCAGCGGCACCGTCATGACGCTCCCGCCGACGCCGAGGAAACTGGCGACCGCACCGATCCCCATCCCACCGAGGGTCGAGGCGACCCTGCCGAGCGGTTTCCCGCCCGAACCCTGGCGCCGGGCGTTGTCGAGGAATCCACTTCGGGCGATGCTGTCGACGATGGTGATCGCGAGGTAGACGATGAACAGGACGTGCAAGACGGAGTCGGGTGCCCAGTTCGCGGCTACCGCTCCGATCACCGCGCCGAGGGCGATGAATTCGATCAGCGGGTGGAGTTGATCCCCGTGCAGGCGACCGGACCGGGCCTGGGCGATGGTCGCGGATGACGCGTTGACGATCATCACCGCGGTCGAGGTCGCCACGGCGGTGTGCATCGCGTCGGCACCGGTCGTGGCGGCGACGACCGCGAACACGACCGGGACGATGATGAAGCCGCCGCCGAATCCGAACAGGACCGTGGTCACGCCGGTCAGGCAGCCGAATCCGAGCAGCACGAGGAAGGAGACGAGCACACGGCCACGGTAGGCCCCCACTGGATGGCGCACTATCGATGCCACGCCACTTTCATTCGAGTTCGCGCCAAAGGTTGGGTTAGCGTGGTGCGATGCGGAACGTGCCGGTGGACGAGGTGGACTGGATCGACCGCGCCGTCCTAGCGATCGGGACCGACTACCCGCCCCGGCACCTGCTGGCGTTCCACCGGCACCGCCGCGCGCAGCTCCTCTACGGGGCGACCGGGACCATGCAAGTCGAGACGGCCGACGGCAGCTGGACGGTCCCGCCCCGCCGAGCAGTGCTGATCCCGCCGGGCACGGACCACCAAGTGCTGATGGACGACGTCAGCACTCGCAGCCTCTACCTCGAACCGTCCGCCGTGCCGTGGTTCCCGCCGCGCTGTCGGGTCGTGGACGTCTCACCGCTGCTGCGTGAACTCCTGCTCGCCGCGGTGGACGTGCCGCCCGAATACGACAGGCACGGCCGCGACGGTGCGCTGCTGGAGCTGATCCTCCACGAAATCCGGAACCTGGCGCCGCTTCCGTTCGACCTGCCCCTGCCCGCCCGAGCAGATCTCCGGAACCTCTGCGAGGCGTTCCAGGCCGCGCCGAACATCCGGGAGGCACCGGCCGAATGGGCTGCCGACCTGGGCATCAGCGCGCGGACATTCAACAGGGTGTTCCGCGCCGAAACCGGGCTCAGCTTCCAGCAATGGCGACAGCGCGCTTGCGTCCTCCACGCCATCCGGCTGCTCTCCGCCGGAAGGACCGTCACCCAGGTCGCGGCGGCGCTCGCGTACGACACCCCGGCCGGCTTCTCCGTCATGTTCCGCAAGCAGAGCGGAACTACCCCGAGCTCATTCCAGCCGCGCTGATCCGTTGGCGCTCGGCGCACCCCGCCCAGACGAGCTTGTCCCAGATCTTGGCGATGTCGCTGGGATCTTCACCGAGCAGCGCCGGGGCGATCTCGCGGGCACGCCACCGGCGGTGACTACGCAGAGGCGGCGCAGCTGCTGGCGGTCCTGGCGCTGAAGGCGGGGCGGATCTTGTTCGACGGGTGGCCGACGGGTGTCGAGGTCGGGCACGCGATGGTCCACGGTGGACCGATCCCGGCGACCTCGGACTCCCGCACCACCTCGGTGGGCACGCACGCGATCGAGCGGTTCCTGCGCCCGGTGGCTTACCAGGACGTCCCCGCCGCCCTGCTGCCGGAAGCGATCGCCGACGGTAACCCCGACGGGCTGTGGCGCCGGATCGACGGCGAGTTCGGCAGGCGCTGGACGACGGGACGCATGACGCGGTCGTAGTGCTCCGGAGGTGCTTCGCCGCCCATCTCGGTTGACACTCCGGTCCAGTTCCGAATTCCCGACCGACGGAGTGGACCAGTGAGCCTAGACGACGCACGCGCGGTGGCCGACGCCGTTCTGTTCGAAGGATATCTGCTGTACCCGTACCGGGCTTCGGCGTTGAAGAACCGGATGCGCTGGCAGTTCGGCGTGCTGGCACCGCACGGCGAGGAATCCGAACCCTCGTTCGCCCGCACGGAGTGCTTGCTCGTCGCGCAGCCGGGCGCGGAACTCGAAGTGCTGGTGCGCTGCCTGCAATTGCGCACTCGCAAGGCTGAACCCGATTGGGACGAAGGCGGCCTGCGCGAGATCGTTGCGACGGTCAAACTCGATCGACACGACGTTGCAGCGGATATCCCGTTCGAACTGCCGGGCGGCGAGAACGAGCGCGAACGCTGGCTGCCCCTGCGTGGGACGATCGGCATCCGCACGACTTCGATCGGGGGAGGTTTGCAGCGCCTGGCGGTCGTGGTCGAGAACCAGACGCAGCGGAACCCCCGTTCGCACGCGACGCGCGAAGGCATGCTGCGGAGCTCGCTGGTTTCGGCGCACACCGTGCTTGCGGTGCGCGGCGGGCATTTCATCTCGCTGCTGGATCCACCCGAAGGCGTTCGCGAGGCCGCGCAAGCGTGCCGCAACGAGCACACCTGGCCGGTGCTCGTCGGGGAGCAGGGGCGACGAGACGTGGTGTTGTCCGCGCCGATCATCCTCTACGACTACCCGGCGATCGCTCCGCAGAGCCCGGGAGATCTGTTCGATGCCACGGAGATCGACGAAATCCTCATGCTGCGCACGATGACGCTCACCGATGACGAGAAGCGCGAGGCCCGGGAAACCGATCCCAAGGCCGCGGAGATCATCGACCGCGCGGAGCGGCTCTCCGCGGAGCAGCTCTCCCGGTTGCACGGCACCATGCGCTACCCGGACGGCCATCGATGACGGGACCGCGGATCCTGATCGCAGGGGTGGGAAACGTGTTCCTCGGCGACGACGGTTTCGGCGTCGCGGTCGCCGACCGGCTGGCCTGCGAACCACCGGAGGGCGCTCGGGTCGCGGACTTCGGAATCCGCGGCATGCACCTGGCGTACGAACTCATGGACGGGTACGACCTGCTGATCCTCGTCGACGCGGTGGCGCGCGGCGAGGAACCCGGAACCGTCTCGGTCATCGAACCGGACCTGGCGGCGATCGAGCCCGCCGCCGGCGTGGACAGCCACGGCATGAACCCGGACGCGGTCCTCGCCTGCTGCAAGGGCTTCGGCGTGCCGCTGGGCCGCGTCCTGGTCGTCGGGTGCGAACCCGCGGACTGCTCGTGCCGGTGGGGGCTCACCGAACGGGTGGCCGAATCCGTCGGATCAGCCGAGAGAACCGTGCGGAACCTGGTCGCCGACGCGATCGACGCCGGAACCCGAACCACCGGGTAGCGCATGATCCTGGTGCTGCGCCGGGCACATGGACTTACGGTGGCGGCGGGCCTCGCCGCCACGGTCGGCCGTCAGGGGGAGCCGACGTTGCGAAGTGGTTGGCGGGAACCGGAGATCCGGAGTGGCATATGAGTGCTGCGTCGACGCCGTCGAACATAGACGAGGTCCACATCCTGTGGACCTCGGAGGGCATGAGCTGCGATGGCGACACCGTGTCGGTGACCAACGCGACGCTGCCCAGCATCGAGGACGTGGTGCTGGGCGCGGTCCCGGGAATACCGAAGGTGCACCTGCACAACAAGGTGCTGGCCTACGAGACCGGCGCGGACTTCATGGCCGCGTTCCACCAGGCCGACCGCGACGAGCTTGGCCCGTTCATCCTGGTCGTGGAGGGTTCTATCCCCAACGAGCGGATCAACGGCGACGGCTACTGGACGTCCATGGGCAACGATCCCGAAACCGGCGAACCGAGAACCGTCAACGAGTGGCTCGACCGGCTCGCGCCCAAGGCGTGGGCGGTGCTGGCGGCGGGCACCTGCGCGACCTACGGCGGCATCCACGCCATGGCCGGCAATCCGACTGGGTGCATGGGCCTGGCCGACTACCTCGGGGCGGACTTCCGCTCCGCCGGCGGGCTGCCGATCGTCAACGTGCCCGGCTGCCCGGTGCAACCGGACAACTTCATGGAGACCTTGCTGTGGTTGCTGCACCAGGCCGCCGGGCTGGCGCCGACCATCCCGCTGGACGAGCAACTGCGTCCGACGTGGCTGTTCGGCAAGACCGTCCACGAGGGCTGCGACCGCGCCGGCTACTACGAGCAAGCCGACTTCGCGCGCGACTACAACTCGCCGAAGTGCCAGGTGAAGATCGGCTGCTGGGGACCGGTGGTCAACTGCAACGTCACCAAGCGAGGCTGGATGGACGGCATCGGCGGCTGCCCCAACGTGGGCGGGATCTGCATCGGCTGCACGATGCCGGGATTCCCGGACAAGTTCATGCCGTTCATGGACGAGCCGCCCGGCGGCAGCTTCTCGTCTGGCCTGCTGCGGGCGTACGGGCCGCTGGTCCGGACCTTGCGGAGCATCACCAACCACAGTGCGAACCGAGAACCGAAGTGGCGGCACAACCGGGCCGAACTGACCAGCGGCTTCCAGCCGCGGTAGCAGAGGTGGAGGTAGCAGCGGCATGAGCGCGCAACAGCGGAACCTCGTCGAGGTGGAGTTCGATCCGATCACCCGGATCATCGGCAATCTCGGCATCTACACCAAAGTGGACTTCGACAACAGCGAGGTCGTCGAGTGCCGCAGCACCTCATCGCTGTTCCGCGGGTACAGCGTGTTCATGAAGGGCAAGGACCCGCGCGACGCCCACTTCATCACCAGCCGGATCTGCGGGATCTGCGGGGACAACCACGCGGTGTGCTCGATCTACGCGCAGAACATGGCCTACGGCGTCAAGACCCCACCGCTGGGCGAGTGGATCATCAACCTCGGCGAGGCGGCGGAGTTCATGTTCGACCACACGATCTTCCAGGACAACATGGTCTTCGTCGACTACTGCGAGAAGATGGTGTCGGAGACCAACCCGTCGCTGCTCAAGCGGGCCGAGCAGACCGATGCGCCGCGCGGGAACGTCCACGGCCACCGCACAATCGCCGACATCATGCGGTCGTTCAACCCCTTCGAAGGCGAGACCTACAAGGCCGCGCTGGAGATGTCGCGCGTGACGCGCGAGATGTGCTGCCTGATGGAAGGGCGGCACGTGCACCCGTCGACGCTTTACCCGGGTGGGGTCGGCACGGTCGCCACCCCGCAGCTGTTCACCGACTACCAGGTGCGGCTGGTGCGGGTGCTGGACTTCATCAAGCGCGCGGTCGCGATGAACGACGACGTGTTCGACTTCTTCTACGAAGCCCTGCCCGGCTACGAGGAGGTCGGCCGGCGCCGCACCTTGCTGGGCTGTTGGGGGTGCTTCCAGGATCCCGAAGTCGTCGACTATGACTACCGGAACATGAGCGAGTGGGGACGCGCGATGTTCGTGACCCCGGGGATCGTGGTCGACAACGAACTGCTGACCACCGATCTGGTCGATATCAACCTGGGCATGCGCATCCTGCTGGGCAGCTCCTACTACGAGGACTGGGCGAACGAACAGACGTTCGTGGACCGGGACCCGCTGGGGAACCCGGTCGACCAGCGCCACCCCTGGAACCAGACGACGGTCCCCCAGCCGCAGAAACGCGATCTCGACGGCGGGAAGTACAGCTGGGTGATGAGTCCGCGCTGGTTCGACGAGCGCTCCGGCGACCACCTCGCACTGGACACCGGCGGCGGTCCGATCGCGCGGCTGTGGGCCACCGCGCTCGCCGGGCGTGTCAACACTCCTTACGTGCGCTCCACGGGGCACAGCGTGCAAATCGACCTGGCCAAGGGGCAGTCGCTTCCGGACATGCAGCTGGAATGGCGCCCGCCGCAGTTCCCCAACACGTTGGAGCGCAACCGGGCGCGGATGTACTTCGTGGCCTACGCCGCCGGGATGGCGCAGTACTTCCTGGACCGCGCGCTGGCCGAAGTGCGGTCCGGCAACACCAAGGTGTTCGAGGACTTCAACGTGCCCGACGAGGCGATCGGCGTCGGCTTCCACGAAGCGGTCCGCGGTGTGCTGTCGCACCACTTGGTGATCCGGGACGGCAAGATCGCGAACTACCACCCGTACCCGCCGACGCCGTGGAACGCGAGCCCGCGCGACAGCTACGGCACACCCGGCCCGTACGAGGACGCCGTGCAGGGCCAACCGATCTTCGAGGAGAACGGGCGCGACGACTTCAAGGGCATCGACATCATGCGGACCGTGCGCAGCTTCGACCCGTGCCTGCCTTGCGGTGTGCACATGTACCTGGGTGGCGGGCGGGTGCTCGAACGAACGCACTCGCCGATGTTCGGCGCGGGCTCCTGACCATGCCTTGGGACGCCGAGCAGGTCCGCGACGAGATCGTGCGCGCCGAGACGTTGCTCTCCGACCTGGGGTCCGGGGTGGAACCGGTCGCGGGCACGCATGCGATCGAGGCCGTGCAGGCAGTCGTCGGTCTGTACGGGGAATGCCTGGCGCGGTTGCTGCGGCACATCGAGCAGGCCGGGCACCCCGAAGTCCTCGCCGACGTCGCCCGCGACGAACTGGTCTCGCACCTGCTGCTGGTGCACGACCTGCATCCGGTCGGCATCGAGGACCGGATCGGCACCGCGCTGGCCGAGGTGGAGGACGCTTTCGAACCCGGTTCCCTCGATCTGCTCGACGTGCAGGACGGCGTTGCCCGAATCCGCGTGGCGGTTCGCGGCTGCCAGTCCACGGCGGCGCGGATGCGCACCTCCGTAGAAGAGGCGGTGATGGCGGCGGCACCGGAACTCGAAAGCGTGGAGATCGACGCCGCCGCGCCGCAGCCGTCCACCGTCATTCCCGTCGAGGACCTGTTCGCGACCGGGCGACTGGCCGGGGAGAGGTGAGCACGATGCCCTCGACGTTGCGGCAGCTCGCCCACCGCAGGCCCGCGCCGAGGGCCGGGCCCGCCGAGCGCTGCGATCTCTGCTCCGACCAGCTGCCCGACCAGCACAGCCACCTGCTCAACACCGCCACCCGCGCCCTGTCGTGCAGCTGTCCTGCGTGCAGCGTGCTGTTCGATCACCAGGCCGCCGGTGGTGGGCACTACCGCCGCATCCGCTCACGACCGCGACCGCTACCCGAGTTCGTGCTCGACGACGTGGCGTGGGCCCAGTTCGGCATCCCAGTCGGGTTGGCGTTCTTCGTGCACAACGCCGAAAGCGATCGCGTCACCGCGTTCTACCCCAACCCGGTCGGCACCATGCGCGCCTCCGTCGATCCGGGCAGCTGGCGGTCGTTGGTCGAAGCGAACCCCGAGCTGCCCACGCTGGAAAGCGACGTCGAGGCGCTGCTGATCGATCGGCTCAGCAGTGGGCCGGTGGCGTGGCTGCTGCCGCTGGACGAGTGCTACCGGCTGGTTGCGCTCCTGCGCACGCATTGGCGTGGTTTCAGCGGCGGCGACGAGGTCTGGCGACAGGTCTCCGAGTTCTTCGCGAACCTGCACCAGGGCAGAGCCTGAGGAGGAAACGTGATCAAGGTCGGCAAACCACAAGTGCACCGCGACACTCCCGCGCACGTCCCGGGCGTTGAGCAGGGCAACCAGGTCGGGCACTACCAACGCCAGCCCGGACACCACCCGGATGGGACGTCGACGGCCCGCCGGTCCACCGGGATCGGAGCCGCGCGGCACAACCCCATCCTGTCGTCGATGCCAAACCTCTCACCCGCTTGACCGATTCCTGCCTAAAGGACCGGAATTCCCTTCGGCCTCGCGGCCGAAAGTTCCTGCTTCACAGCCAGCCGCCCCGTCTGGGAGGACTCCCGTTGAGGTCTTACACCAGCTCCACAGGCCGATACCGCCAGCCCGGCGGCCATTATGTTCTTCGCACCATTCACGTCCCGGTCTGGGGAGATGGGACGCATCGTGGTGAGCGTGTAAACGCGAGATCGACTTCTCCCCACCCCAAAGGGCTGGGTTTCCGGAGATCGGAGTCTTGATGACGGCACCCAGCGCCATGCCGGAACTGGCCTTCGCCGTCACCGGGGCGGAACCGGTGCGCATGGCCGCAGTGCCCGCGCTGAGCTTCGAGCTCCACGTGCGCCGGGTCGGGGGCGGCTCCGTCCGGTCCATCAACCTCACCACGGCGATCCGCATCGCTGCGGCCCGCCGCCGCTACCGCGCCGCGGAGCAGGACGAGCTCGTGGAGCTCTTCGGCGTTCCCGAGCGGTGGGCGACCACGATGCGCCCGCTGCCCTGGGCGCGCCTGACCACCGTCGTCGGACCTTTCGACGACGACGTCGTGGTGCCGTTGCAGCTCGTCTGCACCGACGATGTCGAACTCGCGGTCGCCAAGTATTTCCACGCGGTGCGCGATGCCGCCGTGCCGCTGGATTTCCTGTTCAGCGGCACGATCTTCCACCTAGGTCCGGACGAGCGGTTGCGGACCGCGCAGATCGACTGGTCCCAGGACACGACCTTCGACTTGGCGGCGGGCCTGTGGCACGAGGCGCTCGGCGGAACCCGATGGGTGCGGATGTCCGAGGACAGCTTCTCGCGGCTGCACGACTACCGGCGTGCGCGGGCCCTCGGCACGTGGGACGAGACGATCAGCGCGCTGCTGGCGCGCACCGAACAGGACGTTTCGTGAGCCCGGGCGCGGATTCGGTGCCGACCAGCGGAATGCGGGTGCGCCTGCGGCCAACACGTCGCGCCGACATCGTGGACATCGCTCTCGCGGGCAGGCTCGCCGAGGTCGAAGGCGTCGAGCACGGTGCGGACGGCCGGATCTACGTGATCGTGTCCCTGCTCGGTGACACCGCGGTGGACCTCGGACCGATGAGCCAGCTCGGTCACCGGTTCTTCTTCTCCCCCGAAGAACTCGAACTGCTGCCCGGCGGAAGCGCGCGCCGGGTCCTGGTCGCGGGGGTCGGCGACATTTTCAGCTCCGGCGGAGGCCGAGCGCATCGGATCACCGAAGACCTGCGCAGGTCGGACCTTCCACCAGGCGTGCGCGTCGCGAACTTCGGGATCCGGTGGCAGGATTTGCTTCGCTCGCTGGAGGATTGCGACGCTGCGGTTCTGCTGTGCGCCGGTGCTGCCGGCGAAGTCCGTTCGATCGAGATCGCAGATCTGCCGGGGTTCGCCCACTCGGGTGCGCAGCTTCAGCCCGCCGTGGCACACCGGTGCGAGCGGATCGCCTCGGTCGGCTGCGGTGGAACCGGTGGCGCTGGTCCGGCTGGGCGAGCACTGGCCATCGAGGCAGTCATGTCCGTTGTGGACGATCTATTGGCTGATCGAGCTTTCGAGGGAGGAACCGTCGATGAAGGATGACATCCATGTGCCGCGCACGGCCGTCCGCGTGGCACTCGGCGTGCTGGCCGCGGTCGCGGCGGTGGTTCTCGCGCTGCAGGTGCCCGCGATCACGAGGTACGTGAAAGCTGCTCGAATGTGATTGCAGGGCAAGCAGATCAAGTTGTGCGCCGCTCATGACCGCCCTTAGCGTTGGTACGCCGCACGATCGCGAATGAGGATGTGACCCCGATGCCGTGGTCCGGACAAGCAGCTGCTCGTGCCGTCGACGAGATCTTCGAACGACGGGTGCCGCCGCTGCAGACTCTCGTCGGAGACGCCGAACGCGTCGCCCGCGCATGCCATGCGATGGCCACCCGGTTCCACGCGGGCGGCAAGCTCATCGTGTTCGGCAACGGCGGGCCGAGCACGGACGCCCAGCACGTGGCCGTCGAGTTCGTCCACCCGGTGATCGTGGGCAAGAAGGCGCTTCCGGCGATCTCGCTGACCGCGGACGTCGCGACGGTGACCGGGGTGGCCACCGGCGAGGGGCTGGACGAGGTGTTCGCCCACCAGGTCCGGCACCTGGCCGACCCGGAGGACATCGCCCTGGGCATCTCCACCGACGGCAACTGCGGGAACGTCCTGCGCGGCCTGGCCGTGGCCCGTGATCGAGGCCTGCTGACCGTCGGGCTGGCGGGCGGCGGCGGTGGGCGCATCGCCCGTACGGGCCTCGACCACGTGCTGATCGCCGATGCGGTCGATCCGCGGGTCGTCAAGGAGGCGCACGTGACCATGTACCACGTGCTGTGGGAGCTCGTGCACGTGTTCTTCGAACACCCGGGGGCGTTGCAGCAGGGGGTGAGCGCATGACATCCGAAGATCCGGGGGAAACCTGCCGCGGCGATTCCTGCGTGACCTGTTCGGATGGGGCAACGGAAGTCCGGGTGCTGCGGCTGCTGGGCGACGAACTCGCCGCCGTGGCCACCGATTCGGGTGAAGAAGTGGTCAGCGTCGCCCTGGTTCCGGCTCGTCCCGGTGACACGGTGCTGGTCCACGCCGGTGAGTCGATCGCGATCGTGGAGGAGTGACCGCCGTGAGTTCAGGTGCCGATGCTGTCGAGTCGCTGTACCCGTTCTTGTCGACATCGGACGGCGACGTCGATGCGGTGCTCGCCGAAGTGCGCCAGTCCACGCAGGACAAGGCGCGGGAGATCATGCAGTTGCGCGAGGCGGTCAAGCAGGGGTACCGCGACGAGATCGTCGCGTGCTCGTCGGCGATGGCCGAGCGGTTCGCCCGCGGTGGGCGGCTGCTCACCTTCGGCAACGGCGGCAGCTCCACCGATGCGCAAGACCTTGCCAGCCTCTTCCTGAACCCGGGCGCTACCGCACCTGCGCTGCCCGCGATCGGGTTGACCAGCGATATCGCGGTGGTCACCGCCCTGTCCAACGACATCGGGTTTGAAGTGGTGTTCGCCCGCCAGATCGGCGCCTTCGGCCGCCGCGACGACATCGCGGTGGGGCTGTCCACCAGCGGGAACTCGCCGAACCTGCTGCGGGCGTTCGAAGAAGCGGCGCGACGCGGATTGCTCACCATCGGGATAGCCGGCGACAAGGGCGGCCGGATGGCCGAGTCCGAGCACATCGACCACCTTTTCGTGGTGCCGTCCGCCTCGGTGCACCGCATCCAGGAAGCGCAGACCACGCTCTACCACGCGCTGTGGGAGATGACCCTGCTGACGCTGCACGGGACGGGAGGAGCGGCCGATGTGCCTCGCGATCCCCGGTGAAGTCCTCGAGATCCTGCCGGACCGCCCGGATCTGGCCAAGGTCGAAGTCAGCGGCGTCCGCCGCAACATCAACGTCAGCCTCCTCGGCAGACCACCCGAGCCGGGCGAGTGGATCCTGATCCACGTCGGCTTCGCACTGTCCACAATAGACGATGCCGAAGCGCGCGCGGTGCTGGAG
Organism: Saccharopolyspora pogona; assembly: GCF_014697215.1. Taxonomy (GTDB): domain Bacteria; phylum Actinomycetota; class Actinomycetes; order Mycobacteriales; family Pseudonocardiaceae; genus Saccharopolyspora; species Saccharopolyspora hattusasensis. The sequence goes on along the minus strand of NZ_CP031142.1, from coordinate 670,436 downwards.
TTCCTGGAGGGCTTGGGGCAGACCTACACCGACGAGATCGATGCGCTGCAGGACTCCCGCATCGAATGACTGATTCCGCCACCCGCACCGCTATGCAAAAAGAGACTGGAAAACGCTCAAGGGGGTCGGATGCGATTCGTCGACGAGTACCGGGACGCGGACAAGGCGCGGGCGCTGGCGGCCGAGATCGCCGCGCTCTGCGAGCCGGGCCGGCAGTACAAGTTCATGGAGGTCTGCGGCGGCCACACCCACACCATCTACAAGCACGGGATCGAGGACTACCTGCCGGCGAACGTCACCCTGGTGCACGGCCCCGGGTGTCCGGTGTGCGTGATCCCGATGGGCCGGGTCGACGACGCCATCCACATCGCCCGGCAACCGGACGTTCTCATGACCTCGTTCGGCGACATGATGCGGGTACCGGGCAGCAACGGGAACTTCTTCGACTCCAACGCCGAGGACACCAACATCCGCATGGTGTACTCGCCGCTGGACTCGCTGAAGCTCGCCCGGCAGAAACCGGACCGGCACGTGGTGTTCATGGCGATCGGGTTCGAGACCACGGCCCCGTCGACGGCGATGACCCTGCTGCGCGCCGAGCAGGAGGGCCTGGAGAACTTCTCCGTCTTCGGCAACCACGTGACGATCATCCCGGCGATCAAGGCGATCCTGGACTCCCCCGACCTGCGCCTGGACGGGTTCCTCGGACCGGGGCACGTGTCGACGGTGATCGGCTGCCGGCCGTACGAGTTCATCGCCCGCGACTACGGCAAGCCCGTGGTGGTCTCGGGCTTCGAACCGCTGGACATCATGCAGTCGATCTACCTGCTGCTCAAGCAGCTCGCGGAGAACCGCTGCGAGGTCGAGAACCAGTACGCCCGCGTGGTGCCGTGGCAGGGCAACATGACCGCGCTGGAAGCGATCGCCAAGACCATGCGGCTGCGGCCGTACTTCGAGTGGCGCGGGTTGGGTTTCATCTCGCACTCCGCGCTGCGGCTCCGCGAGGCGTACGCGCGGTTCGACGCCGAACAGCGCTTCGACCTGCCCGGGGTGCGGGTGGCCGACCCCAAGGCATGCCAGTGCGGCGAGGTGCTCAAGGGCGTCCTCAAACCGTGGGAGTGCAAGGTGTTCGGCACGGCCTGCACGCCGGAAACACCGATCGGCACCTGCATGGTCTCGCCGGAAGGAGCCTGCGCCGCGTACTACAACTTCGGCCGGTTCAGCCGGGAACGCGTCAGGGAGGCGAGCCGAACATGAGCGCGGAACCCCGAGCGGAGCTGACCGACGAGCAGCGCGACCCCGAGCAGCAAGTGCTCGACCGGATCGAGAAGGCCCGCCGCCGCAAGCCGAAGGTGAAGGAGGAGCGGATCACCCTCGCCCACGGCTCCGGCGGGAAGGCGACGCAGACGCTCGTCGAGGCCGTATTCCTGGAGGCGTTCCGCAACGAATTGCTGGAACCCCTGGAGGACAGTGCGGAGCTGGCGGTGGACGGAACCCGGCTGGCTTTCACCACGGATTCGTTCGTGGTGTCGCCGCTGTTCTTTCCCGGCGGGAACATCGGCGACCTGGCCGTCAACGGCACGGTAAACGACCTCGCCGTCTCCGGCGCGACACCGCAGTACCTGTCGGCCGGTTTCCTGATCGAGGAGGGCTTCCCGGTCGCCGACCTGACCCGCATCGTCGAATCGATGTCGAAGGCGGCGCTGGCGGCCGGGGTGCGGGTGGTAACCGGCGACACGAAGGTCGTGGAGAAGGGCAAGGCGGACGGCTGCTACATCAACACCTCGGGCGTCGGCGTCCTGCGGACCGACCACCGGCTGGGCGTCAACACGGTCCGCCCGGGTGATGCCGTCCTGGTCTCGGGCCCGATCGGCGACCACGGGGTGACGGTCATGCTCGCCCGCGGCGAACTCGACATCGACTCCGACGTGGTCTCCGATACCGCACCCGTCCACCAGCTCGTCGCCGACCTGCTCGCGGCGGTTCCGGACGTCCGGGCGCTCCGCGATGCGACGAGGGGCGGTGTTGCGACGATCCTCAACGAGATCGCCCGGGCCGCGCAGGTAGCAGTCGTCGTGGACGAAGCGGAGGTACCCGTGCGCACCGAAGTGCGGGGCGTCTCGGAACTGCTGGGGATCGATCCGCTCTACGTGGCTTGCGAGGGACGCATCGTCGTAGTCGTCCCAGGTGCTCGGACCGAGGCAGCGCTGCAGGCGATGCGGGCGCATCCGCTGGGAGAACAGGCCGCGCTCATCGGACGCGTCGCGGATGACCCGCCGGGGCTGGTGCTGCTGAACACGACGTTCGGCGGCACCCGCATCGTCGATCTGCTGGTGGGCGACCCCCTCCCGCGGATCTGCTAGCCGTGCACGAGCTCGGCATCACCCAGAGCATCGTGGACGCCGTGCTGGACGCGGTCGAGGAGCCGACCATCAAATGCGTGCACCTGGAGGTCGGGCGGCTCTCCGGCGTGGTGCCCGACGCGATCCGGTTCTGCTTCGAGCTGGTGGCGGACGGCACGCGACTGGCATCGGCCCGATTGGACATCACCGAGCCGGCCGGTCGCGGCGAATGCCGTTCGTGCGGACTGGAAATCGACATGGAAGACCTGATCACGCGCTGCGCGTGCGGCAGCGTCGACATAGCGGTGCTCGCCGGACAGGAACTGCGGATCAAGACAGTGGAGGTGGGATAGATGTGCGGTACGTGCGGATGCGCCGACGAGGAATCGAAGACCATCGTCCTGGAGCAGCAGGTGCTGGCCAAGAACGACGGCCTCGCGGACGCGAACCGGAACTGGCTGCAGACCAGGGGAATCGCGATGATCAACCTGATGAGCTCGCCCGGTTCCGGCAAGACGAGCCTGCTGGCCCGAACCGCGCGCGAGTTCGACGCTGCCCCGCTCGCGGCCGTCGAGGGTGACCAGGAGACCGGCCTCGACGCGGCTCGGCTGCGGGACAGCGGCTGCCCGGTGGTGCAGATCAACACCGGTACGGGCTGCCACCTGGACGCGACGATGCTGGCCGACGGGCTGCGCGCGCTGCGGCCTCCGCACCACTCCGTGCTGTTCGTCGAGAACGTCGGGAACCTGGTGTGCCCGGCGCTTTTCGACCTCGGCGAGCAAGCCCGCGTCGTCCTCGCCTCGGTGACCGAGGGCGCGGACAAGCCGCTGAAGTACCCGCACATGTTCCGCGCGGCGGATCTGGTGCTGCTGAACAAGATCGACCTGCTGCCCCACGTCGACTTCGACGTGGCCGGCTTCATCGACGCCGCTTCGATGGCCAATCCCGGTGTCCGGGTGCAGCGCCTCTCGGTCACCACCGGCGAAGGCATCACCGAGTGGTACGACTGGCTCGGTGAACAGGCGCACGCTTAGCCCCAATCCACCGAGGCGGGTTTGAAGTGATCTTGGTTTCCTTTGTTGATCATTGTGGTGGGGTGTGGACGTGCGGAATCCGCTGGTCTGCCCAGCTTTTCCATGGTTCCTGGGTTGGGCCCTTGCGGGCGGGTTGGGGGAGGGTGATCAGGCTGTTTCGGGTGGGGCGTGGGTGGTGTGGAACAGGTGGTGCCAGTCGTGTTGGCGGGGCCAGTTTTCCGGGAGGTGCAGTGTGATCGAGCGGGCTCGTCGGGCCACCCGTGCCGGGATGTTGATCAGTGTGCGGCGCAGGGTCGCGGCGCGGGCTTTGGCGTGGAAAGCACTGGTCAGACTGCCTGCGGCGCGCAGCAGGTTGTGGGTCAGGGCGGCCAGCGTCAGCCAGGCGGCGTTGGCGCTGAAGACCCCGGATGGGATGTGGGCCAGCGGGCCGTGTTTGAGGTCGTCGTTGACATGTTCGATGATCGCGTGCGCACGGTGGGTTTTCTCCGCCTCGACCAGCGGCTGGCTGCTGGTGGTGAAGCAGGCGTGATACCGCCAGACGGGAAACAGGGCATCAGCGTGGTTTTTGTCTTTGACCCTGCGCACGATCAACCGACCAGCCACCCGATGGGCTTTATCGCTGGCGAAGGCGGTGAATTCGGTTTCCGCGATCTCGGCGTCACTGACCCAGGACTGGCTGGCCTCGTCCCAGACGGCCTGGGGATACTTGATCGCCGTCCACGCGTCCTCGGCGATGCCGGCGATCGCGCGCTGCACGTTCGGATACTGCGCCACCGTGATCGACACCTCCACACCTTGCGCCCGGCAGGCGGAGACGACTTCGCCTACGTAGAAGGCGGAATCACCGCGAAACAGCATCCGGCCCGGCCCGGCGCCGCACCGCCGTGCAAGGTTGATCGTCTCGGTGACCAACGACGCCGCACCCCGCGCCGAGCCGGCGTTGCCGCCACGCATCCTCGTGGCGGCAACCACCGGCGCCGATCGGGGCGTGGACAGCGTGGTCAGCAGCGGGTGGTAACCCCGCAGCCGCACATTGTGGCCGCCGATCTTGGTGTGCCCGAACGCCGCACCCTGCTTCGCGTGGCCGAACACCCTGCCCAGGGTGGAATCAGCATCGATGAACGTCCTCTCAGCGGCGCCGGCCAGCACCGGAGTCTGCCGGGCCATGCCCACCAGGCACTCCCGCGCGGCCGACTCCACCTGCCGGGCATGCCCCCACGTCAAAGCACGCAGAAACGTGCCCACAGTGGACGGTGCCCGGATCCCGCCGAACAACTTCGGCATCGCCCCATGCCGGATCACATCGAGATCATCAATGCTGTCGGCGCCGGTGAGCATCCCGGCCACGATCGAGCCCACCTTCGCATCCGCATTCGCACCCTCCGAACCGGGAACCCGGACACCCTCGGCGACAAGCTCGGACAACCCGACGCGTTCGGCCAACCGCATCACCGGAACCAGCCCCGCCGAAGCCACCAGATTCGCATCGTCGAACACCGCGCTCACCCGCGCAGCACTATGAGAAGATCGCACCTGCGAGATGCCCTTCCAATCCATGTTGATCGATCCCTACGCAAGATCAATCATCCCAGGTCAGAAGGGCATCTCGTGCTCTCGCCACCGAACCGTTACCCAAGATCATCGGTGGATTGGGGCTTAGGAGTGGTTTTAGAACGGCTTGCTTAGCGGTGCGGGTAGCGGAACCTCAAGGGCCGCATTCTGCAAGGACCGCTAACGCCGCTGCCGGCACAGCGCTCCGGCGACGGCGGCCTGCCCCAGGCTGATCCCTCCATCGTTGGCCGGGACCTGTGAATGCAGCAGGGCGCGGAACCCGCGTCGGTGCAGCATGGTCGTGACGCGCAGCAACAGCAGTGCGTTCTGGAAGACGCCGCCCGAGAGCGCCACCGCAGCGATCCCGGTGGATTCCCGCAGCCGATCGCAGACATCCACCACCGCCGCCGCGAGTCCGTTGTGGAATCGTGCGGCGATCACCGGTACCGGGGTCGCGGCCCGAAGGTCGGTCACGACCGAACGCACCAGGTCCGCGCCGCGCACCCGCAGCACGGGCCCGCCGCTGATCGACACCGGGTAACCGCCGGTTTCGGCGGTGTCGGCCAGCTGTTCGAGCTCGATGGCGGCTTGTCCTTCGTAGTTGATCGCGTCCCGCACCCCGAGGATCGCCGCCACGGCGTCGAACAGCCGCCCGGCGCTGGAGGTCGGCGGCGCGTGCCGGCGCTGCCGCAGCAATGCGGCGACTTCGGTCCAATTCGGGTTGCGCCGCAACACGTCGAGGTCCGCGGACTGGTGATCGACCTCCGCCAGGTAGGAGACGGCGGTCCGCCACGGCTGCTTGATCGCGGTTGTCCCGCCCGGCAGCGGCACCGGGTCCAGGTGTCCCAGCCGCCGGAAGCGGGCCAGGTCGGCGACCAGGAACTCCCCTCCCCAGATCGAGCCGTCGGTGCCGTACCCGGTCCCGTCGAACGCCACCCCGATCACCGGGCCGGTTTCGCCGTTGTCCGCCAGGCATGACGCGATGTGCGCGTGGTGGTGCTGCACGCCCACCAGTTCGACGCCGTCGAGCTCCGCGGCGAACTTCGTCGACAGGTACTCGGGGTGCAGGTCGTGGGCCACGACCTGCGGTTCGACGTCGAAGAGCCGTCGGAAATGCGCTATCCCGCCGGTGAAGGACCGCAGCGTCTCGTAGTTCTCCAGATCGCCGATGTGGTGGGAGACGAACACGTGCTCGTCCTTGGCAACTGCGAAGGTGTTCTTCAGCTCGGCCCCGCAAGCCAGCACCGGCTGCGGGAACGGCCACGGCAAGGTCACCGGTTCCGGTGCGTAGCCGCGAGAACGCCGGATCGGCATCTCCCGTCCGCTGACAACGCGGACCACGGAATCATCGGTGCGCATGTGGATGGGCCGGTCGTGCATCAGGAACGCATCGGCGATTTCGCCCAGCCGCTCCATCGCGTCGTCGTCGCGGTAGACGATCGGCTCGTCGGAGACGTTCCCGCTAGTGAGCACGATCGGCCGGGGAAACCCGCGGAGCAGCAGGTGGTGCAGCGGGGTGTACGGCAGCATGAGGCCCAGTTGACGGGTACCGGGCGCGATGCTCGGTGCGACCGCGGCGCCGGGCAGCCGGTCGAGCAGCACGATCGGCCGGCGACGCGAAGTGAGCAGCGCTTCTTCGAGGTCATCGATCGCGCACAGCGACCGCGCCTGCTCCACCGACGCCACCATGATCGCGAATGGCTTGTCCTCGCGGTGCTTCCGCTTGCGCAACGTGGCCGCCGCATCGTCATCGGTGGCGTCCACGGCCACGTGGTAACCGCCCAGTCCCTTCACGGCCAGCACCTCGCCGCGCGCCAGGGCCGCCACCGCTTCCGCCAGGGGATCGCCTCGGCGGGCCACGCCACCGCGATCGGTCAGCCGCAGCCGCGGCCCGCAGTCGGGGCAGCACACCGGCTGGGCGTGGAAGCGGCGGTTCGCCGGATCGCGGTACTCGGCTTCGCACTTGGCGCACAAGGCGAATCCCGACATCGTCGTGTTCGGCCGGTCGTACGGCACATCCCGGACGATGGTGAAGCGCGGCCCGCAGTTGGTGCAGTTGGTGAACGGATAGCCGAACCGCCGGTCACCGGGATCGGCGATCTCATCCGAGCAGTCGGCGCAGGTAGCGGTGTCGCTGGAGACGAGGGTCGCCCGCGGCCCGGCAGCATCGCTGTCGACGACGCGGAATCCCTCTTCAGCCACCGTCTCGGCGTCGGTGGCGGAGATCCGGGCGACCGCCGCCAGCGGCGGAGCCTGTTCCTGGAGCAGGGCCAGGAACCGCTGGACGACCGAATCAGCGCCCTCGACCTCGATGAACACGCCGTGCACGTCGTTGCCGACATGCCCGGCCAACCCCAGGCGGGTCGCCAACGAATAGACGAAGGGGCGGAAACCGACGCCCTGCACGATTCCCTCGACCCGAATCCGCTTCCGGACCAACTCACCCACCGACCCAGTCTCAGGCGAGTCGGCTGCCGGTGCATCCGCTATCCGATGGTCTTCCCGGCCGTAGTGGCGGGTTCAATCTTCACGTTCTCGTTGTCGCTGGGCGACTACATCGCGGTCAAGATCGTCGGTGGCACCAACCAGATGCTGGGCAACGTCGTCTACGACAACATCGGCGCGGCCAACAGGCTGCCGTTCGCCGCAACAGTCGCCACCGTCCCGGTCGTGATCATGCTCTGCTACCTGGCGGCCGTCCGCCGCACGGGTGCCCTCGACAACCTGTAAACAACTCGGCCCTGCTGGGTGCGCTCGTTCTCGGCCTGGCGGTGATCTACTTCCCGCTGCTGGTCGTGCTGCTCAACTCGGTCAACGCCGACACCACGTTCGCCTGGCCGCCCTCGGCGTTCACCCTGGAGTGGTGGCACCGGGCGCTCGGCAACCAGGGCGCCCTCGACGCGCTGGCGACGAGCGCGCTGGTCGGCGTGGTCTCGACCGCGATCGCGCTGGTGCTCGGCACGATGGCCGCATTCGCGCTGCAGCGATTCCGGTTCTTCCGCCGCGACCAGGTGTCGCTGCTGATCATCCTGCCCATCGCGTTGCCGGGAATCGTCACCGGCATCGCGCTCAACAACGCATTCCGCACCATCCTCGGCATCGACCTCGGCCTATTCACGGTCATCGTCGCGCACGCGACGTTCAGCATCGTGGTGGTGTTCAACAACGTCGTGGCCCGGCTGCGGCGGATGGGCGGCAACCTGGAGGAAGCGTCGATGGACCTCGGCGCCAACGGAATCACCACGTTCGGCCTGGTGACGTTCCCGATGCTGCGCTCGGCGCTGCTGGCCGGCAGGCTGCTGGCGTTCGCGCTGTCCTTCGACGAGATCATCGTCACCACCTTCACCCTCGGCACCGGGATGGAAACGCTGCCGATCTGGATCCTCAACAACCTGTTCCGCCCCAACCAGGCCCCCATCGTCAACGTCGTCGCGGCCGTGCTGATCGTGTTCTCGGATCCCAGCGCAGCGGGACGGCAGGGGTGACCGATCTGCTCACCTGGCGCGCAGGACCGCGACCGGGCAAGGCGCCCGGTTCACCACGGCGTGGCTGACCGAACCGAGCAGGCTCCGGCGAATGCGGCCCCGGCCGTGACTTCCGACCACCAGCAGCCCTGCCCCGCGCGCCTCGCGCAACAAGGCTTGCGCGGGCTTTTCCGGGGTGATCGTGCGCCGCACGTCGACGTCGGGGTACTGCTCGCCCCAGCCGGCCAGGGATTCGGCGACCGCTTCCTCGGCTTCGCCGCGCACCTCGCTCCACGGCAGCTCCCACTGCTTGACCCGGGCGAAGGGGTCCAGCGGCAGGTCGCTCCAGGCGTGCACGGCCACCAGGTCGCAGCCGTGCCGGGAGGCGAAGTCGTAGGCGAAGCCGATGGCCAGCTTGCTGGCGGACGACCCGTCGACACCGACCACCACAGGTGCCGTCCCTGGCTCCTCGACGCTGCCGCGGACTACCACGACCGGGGTGCCGGTGCGTCGCGTCAGCAGCTCCGCAGAGGTCGAGCCGAGGACCCCCATCTCCACCTCGATCCGCGGCCCACCGAGCACCAGCACCTCCGCGTCCTCGGCAATCTCGCTGAGCACCTCGGCCGGGTCCCCGAACGGCAGGTGGCTGCGCACCTCCAGCTCCGGGTCGAGCTCCCGGCAGGCCTCACCCAGCACGTCAAGCTCGCGCCGCAGGATCTGCTGCAGCGGTTCCAGCACACCGTCCTCGCCCGGCACCTCGATCGTGGTGTGCGCGTCGAACGGCCACGTGAGCACGTGCACCAGCAACAAGGGCCGACGCCGATCGGACGCCTCGCGCGCCGCCCAGCGAACCGCCCGGCGGGACGGCTCCGACAAATCGAATCCCACGATGACCGCCTTGCGCGCTCTCGCCGCCACCCGAAACGCCTCCCCTGCCATCGGTCGGTCGATGGTTTACATGATGGATCGGACCTCGACGCACGGCACTCGATCAGGGCACATCACTGGCGGTCGCCCAGGCCGCAATGAGGCCGTTGGACCCTCGTCCACGCTAAGCCGGCGACGGCATCGAACGACGGTGGATTCGCGCATCAGGTCGGGTATCCGAGGAGTGGTGCTAGTCCGACCACGGTCTAGGCGGTGTGGAGAACCGGAGTCCGCATGTCCACCACGAACATCGATCCCCGTCGCTACCGCGCGGTGCTGTTCGACATGGACGGGATGATCGCAGACACCGCCTCGGCGAGCGCGCTGCTGTTCGACGACGCGGTCCCGTTGGTCGCCGCGTTGCGCAGCCAAGGCGTCCGGACCGCGGTCATCTCCGCCAGCCGCAATTGCACCCAGGTCCTGGAACAGGCCGGAGCAGGACAGCTGTTCGACGTCCGGGTGGACGGTGTGCTCGCCGATGAGCTGGGGTTGCCCGGCAAGCCCGATCCCGCGGTGTTCCTCGAAGCCGCGCGTCGGCTCGACACGCCGCCCTGGGCGTCCGTGGTCGTCGAAGACGCCCAGGGCGGGTTGGAGGCCGCCAGAACGGGTGGTTTCGGCCTCATCATCGGGGTTGCCCGGACCGGCCCGCCGAGCCGGCTGCTGGAGGCCGGGGCCGACGTGGTCGTACCAGCGCTCACCGACGTTTCCGTCGCGGCGTCCAGCGAGCGGCGGCTGTCCGAGGTCCCCGACGGCCTCGGCCGCTGGGGCGAGATCGCCGACCGCCTCCGAGGTCACCGACCTGTGGTTCTGCTGGACTTCGACGGCACCCTCGCGCCGATCCGGAGCGACCCGACCAAGGTCACCATGCCGGTGAAGACGCGGGAGGTCCTGCAGCGGCTCGTCCTGCGCTGCCCGGTGGCGATCCTCAGCGGCCGAGACCTGCAGGACGTGCGCAGCAGGATCCGCATCGACGGCCTGTGGTGCGCGGGAAGCCACGGATTCGAGCTGGCCAGCCCGGGCGACGTGTCGATTGCACTGCCGGCCGGTGAGTCCGCGCTGCCCGATCTCGAAGAGGCCGAACGGCGGCTGTCCGATGAGCTGGAACTCGTCGCAGGCGCCCGGGTCGACCGGAAACACTTCGCCCTCGCGGTGCACTACCGCAACGTCGCGCCGGACGCCGTCGACCAAGTGATATCCACTGTGGACAGCGTCGGTCGCGCTTTCCCCGCGCTTCGCACGGCGCACGGCCGGCGAGTGGTCGAGTTGCTGCCGAACATCGACTGGAACAAGGGCCGGGCGCTGCGGTGGGTCCTGGACCGCATGGGCCTCTTGGGTCCCGACGTCGTTCCCGTCTTCGCCGGAGACGACTACACCGACGAAGACGCGCTGCGCGAGGTCCACGACGACGGGATCGGAATCGTGGTGCGCAGCGCAGAACACGGCGATCGCCTGACCTGGGCCCACTACTCCGTCGACGACCCGCTCTCGCTGACCGCGTTGCTCGCCCGCTTCGCGTCGTCACCGGGGAGCGCATGAACCCGTGGCAACTCGACTTCCGCGACTTCGACCCGGACGACGAAGGTCGCCGGGAGGCCTTGTGCACCTTGGGAAACGGGTACTTCGCCACCCGAGGAGCAGCGCCGGAGTCCCGCGCCGACGGGGTGCACTACCCCGGCACCTACGTCGCGGGCTGCTACGACCGGCTCACCACGACCATCGCCGGTCAGGAAGTGGAGAACGAGTCGCTGGTCAACATGCCGAACTGGCTGCCGCTGACCTTCCGCATCGACGAAGGCGCGTGGTTCGACCCGGTGCAGGTACAGCTGCTCGACCACGAGCAGGAACTCGACCTCGAACGCGGCATCCTGGTCCGCCGGTTGCGCTTCCGCGACGAGCGGGCGCGTACGACCAGGGTCGTGCAGCGCAGGTTCGTGCACATGTCCCGGCCGCACCTCGCCGGACTGGAAACCACCCTCGTCGCCGAAGACTGGTCGGGCCCGATGACGTTCCGCTGCGGCATCGACGGCCGGGTGACCAACTGCGGTGTCGAGCGCTACCGAGACCTCGCCGGAAGGCACCTCGTCGACCATCAGTCCTTCGAAGTCGCGCCGAACATCGCCGTCCTGTACGCGCGAACGTCCCAGTCCCGCATCCGCGTCGCCGAAGCCGCGCGGTTCCGGGTGTTCGTGGCGGGTGAGCTCCTTGACCCCGGCCCGTCCCTGGTCCGGCAGGACGACCTGATCGCCCACGACATCGCGCTGGACGTCGAGCAGAACGCCGAAGTGCGGGTGGAGAAGATCGTCTCGCTGCACACCTCGCTGGACCGCGCCGGCACCGAACCGGTCACCGAGGCCGTCGACGACGTGCGCGATGCCGCCGGGTTCGACGATCTGGCCCGATCACACAGCCTGGCGTGGGCGCACCTGCACGGAAAATTCCACTGTGGACTATCGAGGAGCGCGCCCGCGCGGCGGGCGGTGCACCTGCACCTGTTCCACCTGCTGCAGACCACCTCGCCGAACACCGTCGACCTCGACGCCGGTGTCCCCGCTCGCGGATTGCACGGCGAGGCCTACCGCGGCCACATCTTCTGGGACGAGCTGTTCGTGCTGCCGACCCTCGACCTGCGCCTCCCGCAGCTGGCCCGCGCCCTGCTGCTGTACCGCTACCGCCGGCTGCAACAGGCGCGGAAAGCCGCCCGCGACGCGGGCTTCTCCGGCGCGATGTTCCCCTGGCAAAGCGGCAGCAACGGCCGTGAGGAAACCCAACGCCTGCACCTCAACCCCCGCTCGGGCCGCTGGCTGCCCGACCACACGCACCTGCAGCGGCACATCGGGCTCGCCATCGCCCACAACGTCTGGCACTACCACCGAGCCAGCGGGGACGAGGAGTTCTTCGTCGACTTCGGCGCGGAGATGATCCTGGAGATCGCCCGGTTCTTCGGCTCGCTCACCCAGTACGACCGCAGCCGGGACCGCTACGTCATCCGCGGCGTCGTCGGCCCGGACGAGTACCACACCGCATACCCCGGGTGGGACCGGCCGGGAATCGACAACAACGCCTACACCAACATCATGACCGCCTGGCTGTGCCGGACCGCCGTGCACGTCCTCCGCGAACTGCCCGACCAGCGGCGCGGAGAACTCGTCGACGCGCTGGAGATCCGCCACGCCGAGATCGACCGCTGGAAGCGGATCTCGCAACGCATGTTCGTCCCGTTCCACGGCGACGGCATCATCAGCCAGTTCGACGGCTACGACCGGCTCGCCGAACTCGACTGGGACGCCTACCGGCAGCGCTACGGCGACATCCAGCGCCTGGACCGCATCCTGGAGGCTGAGAACGACGATCCGAACCGCTACCAGGCGTCCAAGCAGGCGGACGTGCTGATGTTGTTCTACCTGCTGTCGGCCGAAGAACTCGGGGAGATCCTGGGCAGGCTCGGCTACCCGATGCCCAGCATTCCCGGCAACATCGAGTACTACCTCAAGCGCACCAGCCACGGATCCACCCTCAGCGCCGTCGTGCACGCCTGGGTGCTGGCCCGCAGCCGGCGGCACCGAGCACTGGAGTTCTTCGACGACGTGCTGGCCAGCGACATCCACGACACCCAGCACGGCACCACCGCCGAAGGCATCCACCTCGCCGCCATGGCAGGCAGCATCGACCTCCTGCAACGCTGCTTCGCCGGTATCGAAATCCGCGACGGGGCACTGCACCTCAACCCGCTGTGGCCGAGCGAACTGGGGCCGCTGGAACTCTCCATCCGCTACCAGGGGCAGCCGGTCACCATCAAGGTCACCGGCCGCACCGCCACCATCCGCACCAGACCGGGGCGGAAGCGAGCCCCCATCACCTGCACCTGCGGCACCCGCACGGTCTGCCTGGGTCCAGGCGAAACCGCCCGCTTCTCGCTGGAACACCCCATCCGCGGCGCAGACCCGACGAGTTTCGCCTGATCCTGGCCGTCAGGCAGGCCCTTCGGCCGTAGTCCGTCGAGCCGGTCGCTGGTGCACTCGCACCACGGACGTCGTCCGCTCGCCGAGTCGTCATTGCCGGAGTCACCATGAGCGCGAACGAGAACGCCGGGAACTTAGCTCGACGCCAATTCCTGAAGCTCTCCGGCGCCGCCGGAGCCGCCGCGGTTCTGGTCGGTTCCGCTGCGGCGGCCGGGACGAACCTGCCCGCAGCCGGCGCCCAGACCGACCCGTGCGGCGCCTACGGCGACACCGGGATCAAACTCTGGGACCACGCCAAGGCATGCGGGGAAGCCCAGCGCGACCCCACGCACCACCCCATGCCCAGCTACTGCAAGGGGACGAACGCGTACGACGTCGTGCTCGACGGTGCGGACCCACCTGGAACCCACAACTTCTTGCTAGTTCCCACCAGTCGCCTCAAGGGCATCGAGTGTTCGAAGATCAGGTTCGGGAGAAATTTCTGGCAAGACGCGTGGGACCAAGCTCAACCAGGTGGAGTCGCCCCGGTGACCTACAGCGGCGGGCAAATCGGTCTGGGTATCAACGCGGCCCAGGACACGGCCGGCAAACCCGTTCGAGACCAGGACCAACTGCACATCCACATGGCCGGCATCTCGACGAAGGTGCTCGACCAGTTGAACAAGGCGGGCATCAAGAACGATGTGAACGGCTGGGCGGCATCGCGCGTGAAACTCGAGTTCAACGGCGACACGCGTTACTACCGAGCGCTCCAGGTCACGAACTTGAACCAGAACCTCTTCGCGCTCATGTTCGACAACGTTGCGCGCCCGACACGCGAAGACATCGCGATCCAGATGATGATCGTGACGCAAAGCCCGCACGGATTCTACGTGCTGACCAGCAATTCCGGCTTGACCGGCGCCGAACATGGAATCGGCGGGACGAGCAGTTGCGACCGCTTGCTCGTGTACACCTGATCGCGACGGCGGTGACATGGCCCGCACTTCAAGAGCCAGCTCTTCAGCGAGACCATCAACCCGTGGCAGTCCTACTTGTGGCCCGCCGGGCTCATCCCTACCCAGAGAGGAATCCCAGCGAGAAGCCTCGAATCCGCTTGCCGTGGAACAGCTTCCACTCAACGACGACCCGGCACCAGCCGACTACGCGGAGAAGGCCGTGCAGAAAGTGAGGATGAACCTGGCTCCGCCGTCGTCGGCGTTGGCGGCAGTGGCCCGGCCGCCGTTGCGGCGGGTCAGGGCCGCTGTGATCGCCAGGCCCAGGCCGGTGCCTCCGGCAGTGCGGGCGTTGTCGGCTCGGGTGAAGCGGTCGAATGCCCGGGGCAGGAATGCCGGGTCGATTCCGGGGCCGTGGTCGCGGACTTCGATGGTCACCGCGACGTCGGCGGTTCCAGTCGCGCGGACGGTGATGGGCGGGGCTCCGTGCTGGAGGGCGTTGTCGAGCAGGTTGCACACAGCCCGGTCGAGGTCGTTGCGGTTGGCCAGAACGGCCACGCCGGGCTCGCATTCCAAGGTGATCTCATGCCCGCCGGGGGCGTTGCGGTACCGGTCCACGGTGGTTCCAAGCAGCCCGTGCAGTTCCACGGTGCCGCGTCGAACCGGGCCGGCGCACTCGTCGGCGCGGGCGAGCAGGAGGAGGTCTTGAGCCAACCGGGAAAGGCGTTCAGTCTCCTCCAGGGCGGAGCGCAGCGCTGCTTTGAGCTCGTCGGTGGTGCGCGGTCGTTGGAGGGCGAGTTCGAGTTCCGTGGTCAGCAGGCTCAGCGGGGTGCGCATTTCGTGGCTGGCGTCGGCGACGAACCGTCGCTCGCGGGCCAGCGCCTCGTGCAGGCGGTCGAGCATGTCGTTGAGGGTTGTACCCAGCCGGGAGATCTCATCGCGGCTTGTCGACAGGGGTAGCCGTTGCTCGGGGTCTTCGGCGGTGATCGTGGCGGCTCGCGCACGCATGCGTTCCACGGGCCACAGCGACCCCAAGGCCAGCAGGTAGGCCCCGACGGCAGCGGCCACCAGTACCAGCGGCAGGAAAACCGCCAATTCCCCTGCCAAATCCGCGACGGCCGCGTCCCGATCGGCGAGGCTCACCGCCGCCACCGCGACCCGCGAGTCGCCGGCAGCTGGGGCGGCAGCGATCCGAACCGGTCCGCGCAACGATCCGGCGTTGGGGCGCTCGGTGAGCAGCGGGCCTCGCTGAGCCGTGGCCAGCTCGGAAGGGCTCAGGAGCACGTGATCTGCCGCCTCGCGCGAGCTGGCGACGATCCGCCCGCCTTCCAGGACCTGGGCGGCCGAACCCGGGGCGTTCGGCAACGTAGGCGAGGTGGTTTCGGCCGCGGCCTGGACGTCGCGCAGCTGGTACCGCAGAGCCTCCGTGATCGATTCGTCGAGGGATGATCGCGTATTCGCCACGGTGCCGGCTCCAGCGCCAGCGAGGACCACGGCCATCGTCAGCGTGAACGCGGCTGTCAGCCGCCACCGGATCGGCCAGCGCCTGATCATCATCGCCTCGCGCGCTGACGGCCGCCATCGGCACGCAACCGGTAGCCGGCTCCGCGCACCGTTTCCAGCGAGACGACGCCGAAGCGCCGGTCGATCTTCTCGCGCAGGGCTCGGATGTGGACATCGACCACGTTGGAGCGCGACTCGTAGGCGAAGTCCCAGCAGTGCTCCAGCAGCACCTCGCGGGTCAGGACCATGCCGGGCTGCCGGAGGAACGCCTCCAGCAGCGCGTACTCCTTGGCGGTCAGCCCCACCTCGCAACCGCCTCGCCAGCACCGTCGACTGGCGGGTTCCACGCGCAGGTCACCCGCGGTGAGGACGGTGGGCCGCGGCGAAGGGCCTCTCCGGGTCAGCGCCCGCAGCCGAGCGAACAACTCCCGCAAGTGGAACGGCTTCGTGAGATAGTCATCGGCCCCGCTGTCGAGCCCGGTGATGCGGTCGCCGACAGCGTCACGCGCGGTGAGCATCAGCACCGGCACCCACATGCCCTCGTCGCGCAGCCGCCGGCACACCTCGAACCCGGACAGCCCCGGCAGCATCACGTCCAGGACCACGGCGTCGTAGCTGCGGCTCACCGCCGCGCCGTAGCCCTCCGGGCCATCGGCGGCGACATCGACCGCGTAGCCTTCCTCGACCAGCCCTCGGCACAGTAGCCCCGCCATCTTCGGCTCGTCCTCGACGACCAGCACCCGCACGTCGCCCACCCCCTGGGTCCGGCCCTGTCGGGCCTGGCGGGGATTCGGCTTCATCTGTACTTCATGTCCACCCGATACCTCTGGACACGCGACCACGGTCGCACAGACCCCGCGGAGGAGGAATCCCCCGCGAGCGAAGACCAGAATGCGCAGACCGGAATGGGGACGATGATGCCGAGCACCGGCCGAACACTTCCTCATCGCGCTGCGATTCCCGTCGCGGCGCTACTACTCGCGGCGCTGGCCGGATGCGGAGGCGCACCGACCACCGGCGGCCAGACCGGGCAACATGCCGGCCCTGCCCAGCATCAACCGATCGTCACAACGGATGCGGACTGGAAGGGAGTGTCCGATGCGTTGGGCCGCACCGGCAAGCTCAGCGACAACAACACCGTTTACCGCGTGGCCCTCACCCGCTCGGACCTGAGCGTCGTCTCTTCAGGCGTCGCGATCAAGCCCGGGCTGTCCCTGGGCGGTTACGCCACCTTCACCAGGTACGACGACACCACGATGCTCACGGGCGACCTCGTGGCCACCGAGACGGAACTGCCCAAGGTCACCGATGCCTTGCAGGCACGCGGAATCGAGCAAACAGCGCTGCACAAACACCTGCTGGAGCAGTCGCCACCGGTGTGGTGGGCCCACATCCACGGCATGGGCGACCCCGCACACCTCGCCCAGGGCGTGCGAGCAGCGCTGGACGCCACCGCGATCCCACCCGCTGCCGCTGCACCGGCTCAGCAGCCTGCGATCGATTTGGACACTGCCGGGATCGACAACGCCCTGGGACGCAAGGGAAGCGCTGACGGAGGTATCTACAAGTTCACCATCGCCCGCAACGACGCCGTCCAGGACAGCGGGCACGTCGTCCCGCCGGGCACCGGGGTCAACACCGCGCTGAACTTCCAGCCCGTGGGCGGCGGTAGGGCCGCGATCAACGGTGACTTCGTCGTGACCGCTCCCGAAGTCCAGAACGTGATCCAGGCGCTTCGCAGGGGCGGAATCACCGTGGTCGAACTGCACAACCACAGCCTGACCGACGAGCCCCGGCTGTTCTACATGCATTTCTGGGCCGTCGACAACGCCGTGGCACTCGCCAAAGCACTGCGGACGGCAGTCGACGCCACCAACGCCAAGCCGGCACAGTAGGCCACTGCGGCGAAGGTGGTCCGATTCGCCAGGGAGGCTGCAATGCGAGCAGCTCACGGCGCCCCACGGCGGCGCGCACGTTGGACGCTGTCGTCGACCGGGGTCTTCGTCGCGGCGTTGGTGGTAGCACTGGCCGCGGCCTGTTCACCGCCACCACCACCGCCACCGCCGACGGCGGTTGCCCTGCCGCTGCGTGCCGTGGGCGAGGTGCAGCTACCCGGGAGCAGCTCGCGATTCGACTACGCCAGCCTGGATTCGGAACGCGGACTGCTCTTCGCGGCGCATCTCGGAGCCGGTGAGGTCGTCGAGGTCGACGTTCGCGCGCACCGTGTGGTGCGTGTGATCCCGAACGTGCCGCAAGTGCACGGTGTGCTCGTCGTTCCCGCGCTTCACCGGGTGTACGCCACGGCAACCGGCAGCAACGCGATGGTCACGATCGACGAGGAAACCGGTCAGGTGATCAACCAGACCCCGACCGGCGCGTACCCCGACGGCTTGGCGTTCGACCCGCGCAGAAACGCCGTGTGGACCACCGACGAACGCGGTGGTTCGGAGACCGTCATCGACGCCTCCAGCGGCACCGCACGAGGCACCGTCGCTCTGGGCGGGGAGGTCGGCAACGTCGCATACGACCCGGTCGCAGATCAGATGCTGGTGGACGTCCAAGCCCACGACGAGCTGGCCATCATCGACCCCACCAAGCTCACCGTCACCAGAACGATCCCGCTGCACGGCTGCGACCACGACCACGGGCTGGCGCTGGCCCCACCGCAACGACTGGCGTTCGCAGCCTGCGACGGCAACGACGAGCTGCTGACCGTCGACATCGACACCGGTGCGGTCGCCGCGACCACACCGGTCGGCCACCAACCCGACGTCCTCGCCTACGACCCGAGCGCGCAGCGGCTGTACGTTGCAGCCGAAAGCGGCTGGCTGACGGTGCTGGACCAGCACGACCACGAGCTGGAGGTGAGGGGCTCGGGCCATCTCGCCGACAACGCGCACGTGGTCACCGTGGACCCCACCACACACCGCAGCTATTTTCCCGTGCCCAGCGGAACCAGCGGCCACCCGGCCCTGCTGGAACGAGAACCCGTCGGCTGACCAGGACATCGCGGTGCGCCGCTGCGGCGGTGCTGCGCAGCTTCGCCGAACCCGTGCAAGGGTCATTCGCCTTCTGTTGCGGTATCGGCGTGGCGCCGCAGTTCGGCGTCCACGATGGAAGCCTTCGCCCCCTGCTCACCAGGAGTCGGTTTCCTGATGTCTGCTTGCTGCTGCGGTCCCTCGGCCGGTTCGGAGGAATGTTCCCGTGGTGTCTGCTTTTCCTGCGTCATGACATCCGCCTCCGGACATGATGCAACGATCGGATGACGGAGCATCCGTCCCCTCTTCATTCCCCCGTGGCCGGTAAGGCAAACATCGGAGATCGCGTGCAGCCGGCGCGCCCGCGACCGCGCTGGTCCGGCGGGACGAGGGCGCACATGGCGGCGGGCACTGTCCACTGTGAACAACACGAACCCCGTTGTTCACAGCACCAAAACGAAACCCAGCAAAGCCCTCCACGGTCTGGTGGAACTTGACGGTTCCGGTTCCATCCGCTCGCACCACGAGGCGAGCACGCGGAGGGCTTCCTCGGGTTGCAACTGCCGGCGGCTGGGCGACGATGGAGTCGTCCTCGCCAGATGCCGAGGAGGGCATGGTGAGCTTCGAGCAGACGATCAGCACCAGGGCCGAGGTGCTCCGGGAACTCGCGGCCTTCCCGCTGGTGGAAGCGCTCTTCGGCCGCCGCTCGCGGCGCTTCGCCCTAGGCGACGAGATCCCCGATGGCCCGCTTGCCTACCGGTCCAAGCACGAGCCGCTTCCGCTCACAGAGCTCGAACAGATGCTCGTGCTGAGCGCGATGGGCGGGACGACGGGTTGGCACTACTCGATCACCCGTCACGCCCGCTACGCGCCGCACGTCTCGAACTACGCCGGTGCGGCCGCCGGACGCACCTTCCCCTCCGCGGCCGGGTTCCACACCTCCGAACTGTTCTTCACCGACGACTCCGGGCTCTACTTCTTCCCGACCCGCGACGCGGGCGCGCTCGTCGACCCGGCGGCCGAAGAGCTCACGCCCGAGCTGATGGTCGAGCGCCACCGCGAGCGCCTGCACCGGCTCTCCCCCGGGAGGCTCTACCTCCCCGCGGAGGAGCCCTACCTCGAGGGGCACAACACCTGGTGCGCCAACGTTCCCGGCTCGCTGCTGGTAATTCCGGTGGCCGACATCGCCCAGCACCTGATCGCAGTACTGTGCTTCTTCGCCCAGAACGGCTACGCGATCTACGACGACGTCAACGACCGCAAGCTCCCCGGACTGGAGAAGTTCAGCGGCCTGGTCGACGTCGAGGAGCCGTTCCCGCTCACCTTCAGCGAGCAGTACGCGCTCACCGAGGCCACCGCGGAGGTCGCCACCGCCTGCTACGCAGGCGTGCTCATGCTCCAGGCCATGGGGCTCGGCGGTTGGATGTTCGACGGTATCGACCGCTTCTCGATGCTCGGCGCCTCCGGCAATCCCGACGTACCCGGCCTCGGCTTCCGCTACGACGAGGACGAACGCTGGTCGACCCCCAACCCCACCGGCCGGGAAGGGGTCTTCGAGGCGTACTGCCCACCGCACTACCCCGACATGGCGGCCGCGGTGGAGGCATTCGCCCAACGCAAGTTCGGGCCCGGCGGCCCGTTCCACCGCGACACCCCGGGCGCCTGGACCGACACATCCGGATTTCGCGGAAGCGCACTGGTCCACGACGACGAGTTCAAGGCGTGCGTCGCGCTCCAGGCCCAGTACGTCCTCGACGTCTTCGGGAAGTTCCCCGCAACCGTGCCGACGGTGTTCATCCTGAACTACGTCCAGGCGCACCACCTCGACCTCGACTTCTACGACCACTTCTTCAAATCCGGGGCGTACCTTCGCACACACGCCACGCACATGCAGAAGTGGCACGGTCGCGGAGAGGGCCTGGGAAGCCCCCATCCGCGCCCGTGATCTCGACATCCGGACCGCTACACCGCCGATGGGCCTTGCGGGTGCGGAATGCAGATCGTCTGTCCAATCTGGATGATGTTCGGGTTGGCGATGTGGTTGTAGTACCCCAGGCGCTGCCATTTCACGTGGTTCCGCTCGCCGATCTCGGAGAGCGTGTCCCCATCCTGCACGGTGTAGGTCTTGCACACGTTCGAGCTCGTCGACAGGCGCAGAGCTTGACCGGGGAAGATGAGGTTCGCGTTCTCTATGTTGTTAATGCGCTGGAGTTCCTGCCAAGGGACGTGGAACCATTCGCCGATCTCGGAGAGCGTGTCGCCCTTCTGCACCGTGTAAGTGTTGCAGTTCGTCATTGCTCAGCCTCCTCGTGGTCAGCTGCGCGCTCGGCGCACAGACATCCCGTGTCCATGTAAGGCGCCGCCCGGGTGCTGTGGCAATGAACAGCGGGATCCATTGAGGATCCATCCGCCCACGAACATGACCGGTGCGCCGCGCGAGCCGGGCATTGCTCAGCGTGTTAGCAACGGTTCGGCCGCATCGATGCTTTTCCGCACGTCGTTCAGGAATTTCTCGTCGTTGCCGGCCAACGCCCTCCCGCCATCGGCGAGGCCTCGCTGCAGCAACTCCATGTAGTTGTAGGCCTCGGCGAGCTGAAGGAACGCGTCATCCGCCATGCGGCCCGCCAAGACCGGACAGTAGACCGACCACGACTGAGCCCAAGCCTTGTCATTCCAGCCCAACGGCCATTCCCGGGTTTCCAGTGCTACGACCACCGCAGTGCGCGCGTCTTTGAGCTGGGACCGCACGAGCTTGCTCGCCGCTCGGGCAGCGTTGCACTCCCTGCGCAGGTCGAGCACGAAATCGACGAGGCCGGTCAAGAACCCGCCGACGATGACCCCCACGAGCCCGAAGATCGCCGCAGTCAACGTGATCCACCCCTTCGAGGGCGAGCACCGACCGGTTGTTCTTCGCCGCGATGAATCCCGACATGAGTTCGTTGCGGAAGACGGTCTCGCGCCAGTGACTGCCGCGAGTGCCGGCTCCGCCTGTGTTCTCCACCGGGACAGCCCGCGGTTGACCGTCACGCAACCGGCCGTATTCCCGCATTGCGACCCGGCCGGTGAATGTGGGGTTGTCGCTGTCCTCGTCGGCAAGCAGTTCGTTGCGTGACCACAGCAGGCCGCCGACGCCGACCACGTGGCCCATCTCGTGGGTGATCACGTCATCGAGCGTGCCCGCTTCTTCCATCTTCGCCGGGTCAGCCGTGTCGAACGACATCGCCCCCTTCGCGGGCAGGAGCGCCGAAGCGCCTGCGCCGGCCGTCCGGAGGTGCGTCGGGCCGGCCTGACCAAGGATCCTGCCGGGACCGTCGATGTTCACGCCTTGAGCGAGGATGAGGACGTCGTCGATGACGTCACCATCGATTTCGACCTCCGGCAGATCACCCACGATGACGCGGACCCACCGGTCCGCGGCCTGGGTGAACGCGGCCTGTTGCACCTCGGTCAGCCCGCCGAGGAACCGGACCTCGATGGTGAACGGGGACTCGGTTGCGGCAATCGCCTTCGCTTGACCCGCATCGGCACGGGCGGTGTAAACCGTGCGAGTACGTGTCGCGCTTTTCGCCATGGCAAACACATCCTCCGCGAATAGGAAAGCCGACAATGATCTGGAATATTCCCTTCCAGTCCAGATGCGTTTCGAACATGCACCGCTCCGCATGCTCGCGCAACAGCCGAAGGTCCTGAATCCTCGGCCCGGAATCCGTTGCAGGACAATGCTTATCCCGTTCCATCTACCGCAGATCTAGCGGTCGGCGAACGAGGACCAAATGCCATACCCGCGACAGTCCTCGGCACGGTAACGTGAACTTGAGCCGGGCGTGCGATGCCCGGTGACCAGCTGGAAGCGGAACTGCTTCTTGGCCGAGTGCCGGTGGCGGCGCCGGGGTGTTCACAATGATCGAGCTCATCATCGTTGCCGCGACGAGGTTCTACCGGGAGGGGTTGGCCCTTGCCCTGCAAAACGTCGACGGATTCGCGGTCCTCTCCACCCTTGCGCGGCCGGAGGAACTGGAACCCGATCTGACCGCACGCAAGCACCCGGTGGTACTGCTTGACATCGCCGACTTGCCGGACGGTCCCAGTGCCGCGATCTCCTTGCTGGCAGGGAATCCCGGGCTGCGGATCATCACCTTGGGCGTGTCCGACCAGGAATATGACATTCTTGCTTATGCCGAGTTGGGCGCGGCCGGTTACCTGACACGGGAACATTCGATCTCCGAACTGATTCGGACGATAAGCAGCGTTGCCAATGGGGAGTTGCGCTGCTCGCCGCGCGTTGCCGCTGCCCTGTGCCGCAGGGTGGCCGAGCTGTCCGCGGAGGTGCAGCCCAGTCCGGACGCGGGGGTCCTGAGTCGCAGGGAAGTGCAAGTCGCCGTGCTGCTGGAGCAGGGATTGTCCAATCAGGAGATCTCCCGTCGGTTGTGCATCGCCTTGGCGACGGTGAAGAACCACGTGCACAACATCCTGGACAAGCTGGGATTGCAGGGCCGTGCCGCGGCCGCTGCCTGGGCCCGGCAGCAACGCTTGGACCACTCCGTCCTTGTCCGTTCCACACTGCACCAGGCCCTCCCGCGCAATAACAGACCGCACTCCAACTGCCGCCCGGATTAGCCCGCGGGAGGTAATTCCATGGCGCGGCTGGTTACCGTCGGATCACGGATGTTGGCTGATACCAGGGGGAATGATGTCCGGGCACGATGTCGTAGCAGGAGCACTGCGTCACGAACGCGATCTGCCACGGATCGAGGAAGAGTTGTACGAGGACAACGCGGCTGTCGTCCGCAAGGTCGCGCCCGGGCGCTCGCACTACATGACGAAGCCATTCGTTGGTGCCGAGCCGGGCGAGCTGCCACGGCTGGAGGCCGAGTCACGCGGTCACCTGGAGGAGTTGGTCCCGGCCGGGCGCACCGTTGTCCGGAAGCTGCTGCGCGATGGTGCCCGCGCCGACGTCGACGCGGACGAGCGCGCAGCCCTGGAGGCGATCGTCCTGCTCATGGCCAGGCCCGCGCTCCTGGTGCAGGACGGTCGGTTCTTTCCGGCGCCACAACCCTGGACCGACGAACTCGAACAGCACCGGGCCGCCATCGAGGACGTCCTGCCCCGCGTCGGACGGATCGAGGTCGAGGGGCATCCGGACATCGATTGGGTGGGGACCGGTTGGTTGGCGGCAGCGGACGTCGTGATGACCAACCGGCACGTCGCTACCGAGTTCGCCAGCAACGACGGTCGCGCGTGGTCGTTCGCCCCCGGCATAACGGGACGGGTGGACTACAACGAGGAACTGTCGGCTTCGCAGCCCCGAGAGCTGCAGCTGACCGAGATCATCGGCATGCACGACGCAGTCGACCTCGCCTTGCTGCGGTGCGCGCCGGACGGCCCTGGCGGAGCGCCTCGCATGGATCCCCTGCCCATCGCCCGCGCCCCCGGTGTTCGCAGCGGGACCAAGGTGTACGTCGTCGGTTATCCGGCCGCCGACTCCAGGCGCAACGATCCGGAGGAGATGCAGCGGATCTTCGCCGGCGTCTACAACGTCAAGCGACTGCAGCCGGGCGAGGTTCGTTCCGCATCGGGCAGCGTCATCCACGACTGCTCGACCCTCGGCGGCAATTCGGGATCGTGCCTGCTCGACCTCGAAACCTCGATGGTCATCGGCCTGCACTTCGGGGGTCGATACCTCCAGGGCAACGAGGCGGTGCCGCTGTGGCGGCTTACGGGAGACCCGCTCCTCCAGCGGGCCGGGGTGGAATTTTCCTGAGGAGCACCCGACGAGTCGACCGCGACACGAAAGGCCGGATCATGCGACACAAGCTGTCCGTTCCGCTCAACATCACGGTAGAAGTGGGGGAATCGACCGCCGCTGGAATCGCTCAGGTCGAGTACCTCGATGGCACGCCGCTCGAAATCTCCCGCCCCAGCTCCTACTACGAGGGCTACACCGGGTACGACCCGGAATTCCTCGGGCCCGAATTACCGCTGCCGGAACTATCCGATGAACAGCGCCGCAACGCCGCGACGACCAACAACGTCCCGCCTGGCGGAGATCCCACCGTCCTCCCTTACACGCACTTCAGCATCGTCGTGAACCGGCGCCGACAACTCGCTTACTACACAGCGGTGAACATCGACGGCAGCAGAAGCGTCGATTTCCAGCGGCTGGCGGACAAGTGGTACTTCGACTCCCGCATCGCGGAATCGGAGCAGATCGGCGAGGCCCTCTACCGGCGCAACGCGCTGGACCGGGGGCACCTCGTCCGGCGGCTCGATCCGGTCTGGGGAGACGACCTGGCACGAGCCAACGACGACACGTTCCACTTCACGAACTGCGCGCCGCAGCACGAGAAGTTCAACCAGGGGAAAGAGCTCTGGCAGGGTCTCGAGAACTTCATCCTCGAGAACGCCGACCTCACCGACAAGAAGATGACCGTGTTCACCGGTCCGGTCATGGCCGATGACGACCCGCTGTACAAGGGCGTCCGGCTCCCGCTGGCGTTCTGGAAGGTCGTCGGCTACTGCAAACCCGCTGGTGCGCTGCGCATTTCCGCGTACCTGCTCGAGCAAACGCAACTCATCGAAGACATGCTCCCCTTCGAAGCCGTTTTCGATGCCGGAACGTACCGCGTCTCGCTGGAACAACTGCGAGAACGCGCGGGTCTTGATTTCCAGTACCTCGAACCGCACGAGACCCCCTTGACATCCGACGGGCTCGAAGCGCGGGTGGACCGGGTGCCCTTGAAGGACGACTACTCGAACTTGGTGCTCTAGAGTCTTTCCAAACTCCGCCCCACCGCGATCATTTCCAAAACAGCCTCTCTGGCGGCTCGAGCGGCGGACGCCGACTGGTTCGCCGGTGGGTGGACCGCCTGGATCCTATTTGGATCGGTGTGCTCATTGCTGCCGCATGCGCGCCACCGGCTTACTGGTCGTGCCCGCCCGAAATTCCGGCGAACGGGCAGCTGTGCAGCGAGAGTGGAGGAACCCATGCGGTACCGCCCGATCGATCGAGATCCAGATGACCAGCGTCTGGGGCGTTTCCTCCCCGACGATTGGCGCCACGTCGAGCAATACCCGTTGACCGCCGCGAGCCGCCCCGCAGAGGTACCGGTGGTGATCGGCATCAACTGGTACACCGAATTCGACCGCCCCCAAGCGGCCCAGGACGGTGTTCCGTTCGTGGCCCGGGAGGGGGCGAAGTCGCTGACCAGGATTCGGGGCGGGCACGCCGTGTGCCTGGAACCCGGCGGAGAACCCGACCGCGAAGAGTGGTGGAAGTTCTACAACCAGGGCAGCGAGGGAGCCTGCGTCGGATTCGCCTGGACCCGGTGCATGACGATCCTCAACGACGAGTTGTACACGGCCTGGTGGTTGTGGGATCGGGGCAAGGAGCGCGATCAGTGGCCCGAGACCAACCCGGGCGATTCCAACGGGACGTCCTGCCGCGCCGCGGCCGAGGTCTTGGCATCGGCAGGGCACGTCGACTGGGAGAACTCCTACGCCAACGACGACAACACCGAGCGCGCCCGCTACGTCGCCGACGCGGCCGACGGCATCAAGGTGTTCCGCTGGGCAGCATCGGTTGATGACGTGCATGCTGTGCTCGGCAACGCTCGCGCGGACGAGCTGGGCGCCCTGCCGATCCTGAACTCCTGGGGCACCGACTACCCGCACCGGGTGTGGATGCCGGACGAGGTCCTGGATCGGCTGATGCGGGAAGACGGAGAAATAGCCGTACCGACCGACCGCTAGCCGGGCCCAGCCCTTGCCAGCGATGAGCCGCGTCTTGAACCTGCTGGATCCTCTTTGGTCCCTGCGGAACCGTCTCTTCGTGGTGGGAGCGCTGCGACCTGGGGAGGAGAGATGGAGTCACATCTCGGCGATGTGCCGTACTGGGAGGTCGAGTTCGATGCAGCGGGCGTGCTCCGCCAGGGTGGAAACCTGCCCGAGACCACCGCGGGGCTGCGCGAGCTCTTCGTCTTCAGCCATGGCTGGAACAGCTCCTTCGACGGGGCACGTGACCTGTACACGGCGATGTTCGGACTCATCGCGGGGACGCTCTCGGCCGAGCAGCGGGCGAATACGGCGTTCGTCGGCGTGCTGTGGCCCGCACTGCTGTTCCCCGAGGACGCCCCGGCAGACACCGGCCCGCCGGTCCCGCGGTCGTCGGCGACGCAGGACCTAGGAGCTCTGGCGTCCCCACAACCCACCGGGGAGACGTCCACCGGTGCCGGCCTCGCGAAGGCGCTCTCGCCTGCTTTCCCGAACCAGGAGGAGCGGCTGGAGGAGATAGGCCAGCTGCTCGACCGGCAGCCGCAGGACCGGGACCGGCTCTTGGAGTTCCTCCGCCTGGCGAGAGGACTCGTGACCACTTCCAGCAACGCCCCGGAGGACGCGGGCGAAGCAGCGGTGCTCAGCGCACCACCGGGACGGGTGTTCGACGCGATGGCGGCCCTCGCACCCGTCGACGGCGGAAGTGAGCGGGCGCTCAACCCGTTCGGGCGGATGTGGCGGGGAGCGCGAGAGGCGTTGCGGGTACTCAGCTATTACGAGATGAAGGAACGCGCCGGGGTGGTCGGCCGCGACGGCCTCGGCCCCCTGCTCGGACAGGTGGCGCACACCATCCCCGGCGTGCGCGTGCATCTCCTCGGCCACAGCTTCGGCGCCCGGCTCGTTTCGTTCGCCCTCAGCGGGCTCCCGCCTGAGCTGCGTGGCGCGAACAGCCCGGTCAAATCCCTTTACCTGCTGCAGGGCGCTTTCAGCCACTTCGCGTTCGCACCGCGAGCTCCGGTGCGCGACGGCGCCGGTGTGCTGGCCGATTGCGTCGACCGGGTCGACGGCCCGCTCGTGTGCACGTTCAGCGAGGCCGACCGCGCAGTCGCCTGGTGGTATCCCAACGCCAGCAGGCTGGCGTGGCAGGACGCCGAGTTGGTGGACCGGATCAACTACCGCTGGGGAGCGATGGGCTACGACGGTTACCAGCAGAGCGGAGCCCAGACCGTCAAGATGGCCCAGCAGGGCACGGACTACGGGTTCCAGCCGGGCGTGCTCTACCGTCTCGACGCCAACGACGTCATCAACCGGAACTTGTCCTGGTTCGCCCAGGCCCACTCCGACATCCGGCATCCGGAGGTGGCGTGGGCCGCGGTCTCGGCCGCTCGATCGCTGCGCAGGTGAGAGCCGTGAACGCCCCGCGAAACGTTTCGCGACGAGACTCCGGTTGGCGATGGCCTTGGGGGTTCAGGGCACTCGCCCGCATAGACGAGCTGAGGGCATTCGTGGACTGGACGGAGAACTGCTCCGCGCCGAGCGAGCTGTGCACCGAGAAGTTGGCGGCCCATGCCCGCGACCACCTCGAGTGCGCTCACAGCGATGTCCTCGGCACTCGGTGGCCGCGCCGGGCGCACGGGGTGGACAGCACGCTCGCCCACATCCACGCGGCCCACGTCCTTGTGCTCCAGATGGTTTCGCTCGAAGATCTCCACAGCATGCTGGCCGACCTCCTCATGCTGATCGAGGCGAGCCTGCCGCCCGAGGACAGGCGCCGATTGGCCGTCGAGCGGATCTTCAAGAGCTCCGAGGGCGGCAGAATCACCCAGTCGCAGCGACAGACCGTGATCGACGCAGTGCGCGAGGCGTACCGGGCTCAGGAGCGCGAGGTCGTCCGCGAGCGCAGTTTTTCCCAACTGGTGTGGTGTTGGACCATCGGACTGCTGGGCATAGCTGTCACGATCGCGATCTTCAGCGCCCTCATTCCGACGCTGCTGCCGATCTGCTTCGGGCCCACCCCCAACGTGCCGTCAGCACAGGTTATCGAGCCACCTCGCGGACTGATAGTCGTGTGTCCGCTCGGCCAACACCCGTTCACCGGAAATATGGACCTGAGCTCGGGGTTGGCCGCGTCGAGTGGCGACTACGCAGTCGTCGAAACCGTCGGGTTCGTTGCGGCGGCGGTGACCGCTGCCGCAGCGCTGCACCAGCTCAGGGGCAAACCGACCGCGTCCAATGTGCCGCTAGCGCTAGCGTGCCTCAAGCTCCCGACAGGTGCCTTGACCGCCGTGCTCGGGCTCCTTCTCATGCGCGGCGAATTCGTACCCGGTTTGACGTCCCTCGATTCATCGGCGCAGATCATCGGCTGGGCCGTCATCTTCGGAGCTGCACAACACCTGTTCACAAAGGTCGTCGACGCCCGAGGCCAAGAAGTCATGGAGGCGGCGCCAAGTCCGCAACCCGCGCCGGCGCCCCAAGGGGCACCGGCGCAACGAGAATCTCTCCACGGCCGAGCGTGACGCCAACGCCTGCGTCGACTCCCGTTGTGTTCCGCCTCTGGGCAAGGGGTTTCGCGACAGCCGCTCGGACGCCCGGTCGAAGCCCAGGCCATGCCCGGCAGGGCGGCGGTGATCGCGACGACGCCGATGGTCGCCGCGCGTCGGCGGAGGCGGGACACCCGCATCGATGTCTCCTTGCTGCGTCCGGGAATTGGTCAGCAGCAACACGTCCGGCCGGCCCCCGCGGTTGCCCGCGCCTACCGCACATACACGTTCGGCCGAATGATCGGCCGGAGACGCCCGTCCCTGGTGATGTCCAGCAACAACGGGAGCCCGCAAGCTCATGGCCGAAAAGGCCTGTTCTCATACGGCTGAGCAGAGCCGGAATGCGTCCAGCACAGCGGCGTGCACGCTGCGGCTGCTGACCGCGTCGCCGATGCGGAACAGCTGGAACCTGCCGTCCTCGTTGCGCATCCGGTCCTGCGGTGATCGGTCGAGGAGCTTCGCGTAGTCGATCTCGCCTTCGTTGGTCGAGTGCCGTTTGAGCTGCTCGTAGAGCTCGGCGTTGGGCAGCGTTCCGTGCTCGACGACGACGTGGTCGAAACGTCGGGTGAACGAGCGGCGGATCGGATCGCTGGTGAAGGTGGCCAGCAGCGCGTCTCCGTCGCGCTGTACGCCGACCAGCCGGTGCATCAAGCTGATGCGGACGTCGTGGTTGAGCATCGTACGGAGGTACGGCGGTGCGTTGACGCTGCCGACGTCGACAGCGACCGTCCGTTCCGGGCTGGCCCACTCCACCTGCGCCACGCTGCCGGCCAGCAACTCCACGACGTCCAAGCCGGGATGCCCGCCATGGTCGTCGTAGACCAGCACCGAACCGGTCGGGAGCACGGCACCGGAGATGACGTCCCACGTGTCGTGCACCAGATCCGCCCCGAAGTTCAGGAAATCGGTGTTCGGCACTCCCCCGGTCGCGATGATCACCACCTCGGGAGCCAGCTCGCGAAGCTCATCGGCTTCGACGAGATGGTTGAACTTGAACCGCACCCCCGCGCGGGTGCATTCGGCCACCCGCCAGTCCACGATGCCGATCAGATCCCGCCGCCGCTGCACCCGGGACGCCAAGCGCAGTTGGCCACCGGGCTCGGGAGCAGCCTCGAACACCGTGACGTGGTGGCCGCGTTCGGCCAGCACCCGCGCGGCCTCCAGGCCGGCAGGACCGGCACCGACCACCACCGCGTTCTTGGCTTGCGGCGCTGCGCTGATCCGGTGCGGGAGGCGGAGCTCCCGACCGGTTGACGGGTTGTGGATGCAGTAGGCGGGTTCTCCGATGTAAGCGGCGTCGATGCACAGGCTGGCCCCTACGCAAGGACGGATCCGTTCTTCTTGCCCGGCCTCGATCTTGGCGACCAGGTGCGGGTCGGCCATCAGGGCGCGCGTCATGCCGACGAGGTCGAGCAGCCCCTCGTCGATGGCGTGCCGCGCGGTGGCCACGTCCGCGATCTTGGCCGCGTGCATGATCGGCACGTCGATCTTGCCCTTCACCCGGGCGGCGAGGTCCAAGTGCGGTGCCGAGGCCTCGCCCATCGGCGGAATCACGTCGGACAGACCGCTTTCGGTGGCGATGTGGCCGCGGATGACGCTGATGAAGTCGATCCCCGCGTCCACCACCGCCTGAGCGATGGCCAGGCCCTCGTCCTCGTCGACACCACCGGGGAGCTGTTCGTCGACGGCCATGCGGATGCCGACCACGAACTCGTCGCTGACCGCGGCGCGTATCGCGGCGATGACCTGGAGGGGGAAGCGCATCCGGTTGTCGAAGGAACCGCCGTAGTCGTCGGTCCGGTTGTTCAGCGCGGGAGACCAGAAGCTGTCGAGCAAGTGCCCGTAGGCCTGGATCTCGATGCCGTCGAGGCCGCCCGCCTCGCAGCGCGCGGCGGCGGCCGCGTAGTCGGCTGCAATGCGTTCCAGGTCGGCGATCTCGGCCTGCTTGGTGAACGCGCGGTGCGCCGGTTCCCGGAGGTTGCCGACCGACACCGTGGGAAGCCACGACTCGGTGTAGTTGCTGGTGCGGTGGCCGAGGTGCGTGATCTGGCACATGACCGCCGCGCCCTCGGCATGCACCTCGTCGGACAACTGCCGCAGCCACGGCACGATCTCGTCGGAGTACAGGTGCAGGTTGCCGAACGACGGCGGACTGTCAACGCTCACCACCGAGCTGCCGCCGATCATGGTCAGGCCAACCCCACCGCGCGCCTTCTCCACGTGGTATGCCCGGTACCGCTCGGTGGGCATGCCGTCCTCGCCGTAGCCGGGCTCGTGCGAGGTGCTCACTATCCTGTTGCGCAGGACGAGGTTCTTGATCCGGAACGGGGTCAGCAGCGGGTCGCGGGTGACTGACATCGATTCCTCCTTAGCCGGCTCGAACTTCGGACTGCTGCGGGACGGCAGCGGATTCGTGCAGCGCCTGCCCCTTGGTCTCCGGGGCCCAGGCCACGCACATCGCGGTTCCGATGACCGAGAGCCCAGCCCCGACGAGCATGGTCGGACCGAGCCCGATCGCTTCCAGCCCGACCGGGAGCAGGTATTGATCGGGAACTTATAGGTGTGATCTTCGTTGTTCTGGCATGATCGCTGGTGTGCGGGACGCGCGGAGGTTGTCGCCTGAGGCGCAGGAGGATTTGCGGCGCAGGGTGGTCGCTGCTGTTCATGGTGGGATGAGTCAGGTCGAGGCGGCCCGGGTGTTCGCGGTGGCCCCGCAGTCGGTGTCCAGATGGGTGCAGGCGTGGCGGAAACGTGGCTCGAAGGGTCTCACCGGGCGTCGCCGGGGTCGCAAGCCCGGCGAGCAGAAAGCGTTGAGTGCCCGCCGGCAGCGCAAGCTGCGGTATGCGGTGGCCGAGCACACCCCGGCCACGTTCGGGCTGACCGGCCTGGTGTGGACCCGCAAGACAGTGGCCGAGCTGATCCGGGTGCGCCACGGCATCGTGTTGAACCTGCGCACCGTCGGCAACTACCTGCGTTCCTGGGGATTGTCGCCGCAGAAACCGATCCGCAAGGCCTACGAACAGGACCCCGAGTCCGTACGCCGATGGCTGGAGGAGGACTACCTGGCCATCGCCGCCCGCGCCCGCCGCGAGGGCGCACTGATCCTGTGGCTGGACCAGACCGGGATCCGCTCCGACGCCACCGTAGCCCGCACCTGGGCACCGGCGGGCCAGACACCGGTGGTGGGCAAAACGGGCAAACGATTCAGCGTGAACGCGATGTGCGCGATCGGGAACAAAGGCGAGCTGTACTTCACCGTCTACACCGGCTCGTTCAACGGCAAGGTGTTCCTGTCGTTCCTGGACCGGCTGACCCGCCATCTGGACCGCAAGGTCCACCTGATCGTTGACGGACACCCCGTCCACCGCCGCAAGACTATCCAGCAATGGATCACCAAGCACGCTGAGGCGATCGCGATGCACTTCCTGCCGGGATACAGCCCCGAACTCAACCCCGACGAGCTACTCAATGCCGACCTCAAACGCACCGTTTCCACCAGCACAGCCCCCAAAACCCGCGCCGAGTTGAAACAAGCGGTCCGCTCCTTCCTCCACCGGCTCCAGAAGCTGCCCGACCGAGTTCGCTCCTACTTCGGCAAACCCGAAGTTCGCTACGCCGCCTAACATCACACATTTGCCACCCGGATCAATAAGTGCCCGCGGCCGCACCGATGCGGCTGATCGCGCTGGCCACGCCGACCGCGGACGCGCGGATGTCGGTGGGGAACAGCTCTGTCGGATAGATCCACTGCAGGATGTTGCCGCCGCCCTGGGCGAGCGCGTTGACGACGAACATCAGGATTGCCAGTGCGGCGGCCATACCGGGGAACGAACCCAGCGCCGCCATCGACACGGTCACACCCACGAAGGTCCAGATGATGACGGGTCTGCGCCCGTAGGTCTCCACCCACCTGATGCACGGCACACAGCCGGCCAGGGTGACCAGGCTGACCACCATGGACCACAGCAGCACGGTGTCGCCTGCTTCGAACCCGTAGGCACCGAGGATCATCGGGTAGAAGGTCCAGATGGCGAACGCGGGCGCGACCTGGCAGAGCCAGAACCCGCCGACGAACAACGTGCGCCGCAGGTAACCTCCGGTGAACACATCGGACAGTCGGGAGCTCTTCGCCGGTTCGGTCTCCGCCAAGCGCGCGAGTTCCTGCTCCGTCGGGTAGCGGCCGAGCGCCGTGCGAATCGCTTCCGCCGCGTCCTGCGGGCGGTCGTGGCGCAGCAGCCAGCGAGGGGATTCCGGTGTTCCGATCCGGGCCAGCAGGATGATCAAGCCCGGTATCGCCGCACTGGCCAGAATCCAGCGCCACAGGTCCGCCCCGCCGGCGGCAGCCACGAGGTAGCCCACCGCGTAGGACGCGGATGCACCCACGAACCACGCGGCGACCAGGGCTCCCATCGTGCGGCCCCGTCGGTGCGCGGGCAGCCATTCGGCGAGCAACGACGTGGCGATCGGGTAGTCGGCCCCCACCGCCACCCCGGCGACGAAGCGCAGCAGGACGAGTTGCCACGCCTCAGTCACGAACAACGACAGCGCCGAAGCGGCGACGAGGGCGATCAAGTCGATGGTGTACATGACCTGCCGGCCGACCCGGTCGGTCACCCAACCGAACACGAACCCGCCGACCAGCACGCCGACCAGCGCCGCGGCACCGACCAAGCCCTCGGCGAAGGACGTCAGCCCCAGCTCGCGCGTCGCCCCGGTGATGGCCACGCCGATGACGCTGAGGATGTAGCCGTCGAGGAACGGCCCGCCAGCGGAGAGGAAGAAGAGCTTGCGGTGGAAGCGCCCGTAGGGCTGGTCATCAATGATGGAACTGCTCACGACGAGCTCCTACATCGCAGGCCCTGCCCGTGCGCGGCGGACGCGCAGGGCACCGTGGCCACCGGATAGCGACGAAGTATGCGAACGGTCCGAGTTGTCAACAACGCCCGTGGACATCTGCTGAGCACGGCTGTTTACCTGAACCAGAAGTCCGCCTACTCTTCTGCCATGGTCGGCAGGCCCCGCAACGCCGTGGTCCTCACCGATACCGAACGGGCCGCATTGCTGAAGTGGACCCGCAGCCGCACCTGCTCGCAGGCCCTCGCGCTGCGGGCCCAGATCGTGCTGTGCTGCGAGCACGAGCGCACCAACACCGCGGTGGCCCAAAGCCTCGGCATCTCCCGGGGCGTGGTCGGCAAGTGGCGGTCCCGCTTCCTCGACCAACGGCTGGACGGCCTGCACGAGCAACCCCGTCCAGGACGGCCCCGCGCGGTCGACGACGACGCGGTCGCGGCCGTCCTCGTCCGCACGCTCGCCCCAGCCCCAGGTGCCAGACACGCCTGGTCGACGCGTTCGATGGCGGCCGAGACCGGTCTGAGCCAGACCACCGTGAACCGCATCTGGCGCGCCCACCGCATCCAC
Source organism: Saccharopolyspora pogona (assembly GCF_014697215.1). Classification (GTDB taxonomy): domain Bacteria; phylum Actinomycetota; class Actinomycetes; order Mycobacteriales; family Pseudonocardiaceae; genus Saccharopolyspora; species Saccharopolyspora hattusasensis. The sequence continues at coordinate 636,015 of NZ_CP031142.1, read as the reverse complement.
CCGGCGCCCGGTTCCTCGCCGCGGCGCGCCGGCCAGGCTTCGCTGCTGCCGGCGGAGATCCACGACGTGGTCGGCCTGTTCCTCGACCCCCCGGTGCGGGTGCTCGCCGTCTCGGCGACCCCGCACCGCACACCCCTTCACGATCGACGGCCGGCCGGACGCGGCGCGGACCGGCGGCGCGCCGAAACGCGTAACCTGTTCGCCGTGGCGAACGCCTTCGCCTCGCTCCGGGGCATGACCACCGGAACGCCCGGGGACCGCGTTTCCCTGCGCGCATTCCTCGGGCACCTCGACCGCACCGTGGCCGCCAGCATGAACGTCCACCTGCTCGCCGGCGGCCTGGACGAGCCGGCTCTGCGAACGGTCGACGAGTGGCTGCACAGGCAGCCGCGCTTCCGCTGCCACAGCGCACCCGACCAATCGTCGTGGATCGACGAGATCGACTTCCTCCTGGCGAACAACCCGCTGCCCGGCCACGAGAACCTGTTCGGTTTCGCCGCGTCGCTGACCAAGGTCCGCAACGACGTCCGGGCCTGGTGCCGCACCTGGACCCCGCGCACGAGCCCGTACTCGTGGGCGAAGAGCCCTCGCGCCCTGTGGAGCGGTGACGCCGCCAACCGCAGCCTTAATAACGACTCGAAATCTGTGAGCGAGACTACGTCGGAGCAACCCGGACGCGACCTGGAGCCCACCAGCCCAATACCGGACGATTCGGCCACGGCGTCCGGAACCACCGACCGGGTCGTGCATCTGGTGCGTGAAGCACTCGCCGCGGGCCAGTACCACGCCGGAGAGCGCGTCAAGGAAGCGCCGCTGGCCGCCCGGCTGGGGGTTTCGCGGGGCCCGATCCGCGAAGCCCTGCGCGTCCTGGCCGAGGAAGGAATGCTCGAGCGGCTCCCGAACCGCGGAGCCGCAGTCCCCGACGTCAGCGCGACGAACATCCTCGACCTCTACGCGGTGCGCGCCTCGCTGGGAGCGCTGGTGATGCGCCGGGTCGCGGTGCTCGGCCAGGCCC